>NZ_CP045652.1:1852682-2161463 GCF_009557615.1 Sphingobacteruim zhuxiongii | reverse complement strand
TACATCCACGGGAACGGTCGAGGACTGTATGAATGCTTCCGCATCCGTTAGGGCATTGTCAGCCTTGCTTTGCAGTACCGGATAGGCTTTCTTGTTGATGGTGGAAAATTGGCGGTGTGCCAGTTTTTTCAGCACCTCGTTTTGCATGACCGCTTTCAAATCCCGTTCCCTCATCTGACAGATGCTGTGCTGTGGGTAATCGCAGTCAAAGACGGCTACGTTATAACCCATTTGGTAATGGAGTATGCTTGCCATAACTGTTGTAAACGTGCTTTTTCCAACGCCTCCTTTTTGGCTTGAAAAAGCAATGAATTTTGTCTTGTTTGTTGCTTCCATTTCTATTCTGTTTTTAAGTTTCTATTTCCGTGGACTGCCTGCCGTCCTGCATGGAGCAGGGCTGTTATCCCTGCACACTGTCCGGCAGTCTTGATACAATGCCGTCTGTCCGGCTTGCCGTCATTCGTTCAATCAGCCGTGCCGTCATTCCGGCTTTCACACGGGCAAAACCGATGGCTTGCCTGTCGTCCTGCCTGTTCGAATGGCTACCGGATAGCTTTCATGTCGTCCGGTATTCCTGCTCTCCGTCTTTCACCACTGCCATCGGGAGCGGATGCCTGCAAACAGGCTTGCGTGACTGATAGTGCAAAGAAGCAGGTTATTCCGCTCCATTGATTTAAAGCGGTAATCCACGGCATTTTTTGGCAATGTTTGGTCGTGGCTGATAGGTCAATGCTTTGAAAAAGCTACCCTTACTTTGTAAGGGCTTAAATGCAAGGGGCGAATGGAAAAATCATTGGAGAATGGAAACTATGGGTGGAACGGCACAAAGCCGTTTTTTTCCGCCTTACCCAATCCGCATCCGCCAATTGGCGGACGGATTTTCTGTTCACCCGAACAGAGCAAGTTATGTTTTTAGCTGCTCGAAATAAATTCCGCAGCTAAAAACCACTTGCTCCGCCAACTGGCGGAGAGCTTTTTAAACACCCTCCGAAGTCGGGGTTTATGATAATTAACTAAAGTTGAGCTCGCTGAAGCTCGGTTATTAATGGATTTAGATATGGAAGACAACAGAAGAAACCGAACAAACAAAGTTGGTCGCAAGCCTAAGAAAGACCCTGCTATCCACCGTTATTCGATTAGTCTCAACGACATGGAAAATGCACAGTTCCTTACACTATTCGAGCAATCGGGAATGAAAGTAATGGCACATTTTATTACAGCCTGCATTTTTCAGAAGCCAATCAAGACCGTAAAAATTGATATGGATGCAGTCGATTTTCATACGAGGCTGACCAATTTTTACAGCCAGTTCAGAGCGGTTGGCGTGAATTATAACCAAATCGTGAAGATACTTTATCGCAATTTCTCGGAGAAAAAGGCATCGGCTTACCTCTTTAAACTGGAAAAGCAGACGGCGGAAATGGCGGACTTGTGCCGGAAAGTGATTGAGCTAACACAGGAATTTGAAAAAGAACACCTGCAAAAACACCGATAAGATGATAGCAAAGATTGGCAAGGGTGAGAATTTATATGGTGCTATTTCCTATAACCAAAAGAAGATTGACAGTGAAAACGGGCAGGTTTTGTTGTTGAACAGAATACCCGAAACATTGGATAATACCTATTCTACAAGCTACCTGCACCAGTGTTTTGAGCCGTATCTGTCCGCAAATATAAGAACGGAAAAACCTGTGCGCCACATATCGCTGAACCCTGATCTTGCGGACAGGGTCAGCGATGGGCAGTTCATAAAAATGGCGCAGGAGTACATGGAACGCATGGGTTATCTCAACCAACCGTATATCGTTTTTAAGCATACCGATATTGAACGCACCCATATCCATATCGTAACGGTCTGTGTGGGTTTGGACGGGAAGAAGTTACCGGATAGTTACGACCATCCCCGTTCGATGGCAATCTGTCGGGATTTGGAGCAAACTTATAACCTCATACCTGCAACGGAAAAACAGCGCACGGGGAACGAGCAGGTTTTCCGTCCAGTGAATTACAGAGCCGGAGATGTTAAGAGCCAAATTGCATCGGTGGTACGACACCTACCGAAGTATTACAAATACGCAAGCCTTGGAGCATACAATGCTTTGCTTTCGCTTTTCAATATTACGGCAGAGGAAGTCAAAGGCGAATTGCACGGGCAACCGAAAAATGGGCTTGTCTATTTTGTAATGAACGAACAGGGCGAAAAAGCGAGCAATCCTTTTAAGGCATCCCTTTTCGGCAAACAGGCAGGATTGGACGAATTGCAAAATCAATTCGCACACGTTAAGGAGAAAATGAAAGCCGACCCCGTAAGAACCGTCCTTAAAAGCACCATTGAAGTAGCGATGCA
Source organism: Sphingobacteruim zhuxiongii (assembly GCF_009557615.1). Classification (NCBI taxonomy): domain Bacteria; kingdom Pseudomonadati; phylum Bacteroidota; class Sphingobacteriia; order Sphingobacteriales; family Sphingobacteriaceae; genus Sphingobacterium; species Sphingobacterium zhuxiongii. The sequence goes on along the minus strand of NZ_CP045652.1, from coordinate 2,159,116 downwards.
CACCACCACGGATGAAGCCGATTTTAAAAAGCAACTAATGGAGCAGGGCATCAACACCGTGGTACGGCGCAACGATGAGGGACGTATCTATGGTATGACTTTTATTGACCACGAAAGCCGTACCGTTTGGAACGGTTCAGCTCTGGGCAAAAACATATCGGCTAATATTTTTAATGATTGGTGGAACGAGCAGGTAATTGGGCAACGTCAAGATGCTGAAAAAGTAACCGCACAAAACCAGTCGACGACCGCAGGTAGCAGCACCGCAATAGACAAAGAGGGAATCCACACACTTTTTGACTTCCTTAATAAAGAACAAGCGACCGATGATTTATGGATAGACGGATTGGGTGGGCTATTGCCGGAATCACAGGGCGAAGACTACGAGGAACAGGCATTTGCCAACCGCATGAAGAAAAAGAAGAAACATAACAATCGCAAGTTCAGAGCGAATTAAGGCTTCTAACTACTAAACGGTTTGCTATGGCTTTTTACTAAACTACGTTTTAAATAGTTAAATTTGTACTTACATAAAAAACAACTAATTGCTAACAATACAAATTGATCTCAACAGAAAGTTAGCTGATATTCATTGCAAAAAATATGGCAGAATTAAAACTTCAAGAGAAAAACAGGGTTGAAAAATTTTTGGATATGAGTTCAGGTTATGTTTCAAATTTTAGTGACAGAACATTTAGAGAATTCATATCAGATGCTGTTGATTTAGATATTGATGATGAAAAGTATCACTACGCCTCTAACTCTAAGGCTAATCGACTAAGACAATTTATTAAGGTAGAAGACGACCATACTGCAGGGAAACTATTAACCGAACTTCTAATTTATCATTTTGAACACTTAAAAGATAGAAGGACAGACTCTTGGTTTAAAATTGAAAATGATGAATTTGACTTAAAAGAAGAACTTTATAAGGAATGTCAAAAAATAGCAGAGCGATTAAAAGGTAATATTGTAAATGACATTAATGCTATCAAACCAAACGTTGAGGATTTAGATTTCAAAAAACTATCAGAGTCCATAAAAGATAGTATTGATAAAAATTTACCAGAAATTGCACTTGATAGATTACATACTTTTGTAATGAAATATATAAGAGAACTATGTAAAAAACATAACATTGCATATTTACAAGATGAAGCATTACATAGTTTATTTGGTAAATACGTGAAATTTTTAATCTCGAATAATCATATTGAATCGGAAATGTCCAAAAGGATATTAAGGACGTCCATTAGTAATCTTGACTCATTCAACGATATTAGGAACAATCGAAGTTTTGCTCATGATAACCCAATATTGAACTACGAGGAAAGTATATTGATATTCAACAATATTTCAAGTACAATTAAGTTTATTGAGGCTATTGAAAATCGCGTTGACAATAATAAAGAAGTTCATAATACTGATTGGAAGGACTTAGAATTTTAATCAAATAGCTAAAAACCTCGGATCACCATATTATAACCCTTAAGGCGTGTCAAACTAAGCCACCAAAAGCCATCCGACACCCCTTTGTATAAGTGCTTTAAAATAGCCTCTAAATTCCCTGCATCACTAATTTTTTTGTTATGCAAGGAGAAGACGATTTAAGAGGATTAGCCAAAATCATGGCTTTTGTGCGTGCCGTAAGTATTCTCTTGGTACTGATGCACTTTTATTGGTTCTGTTACGGGTTCTTTGCCGAACGTGGGTGGACACTGGAAATTATCGGTAAGATACTGACCAATTTCAACCGTACCGCAGGGCTGTTTGCCCACACCCTTTACACCAAGATTTTTGCCTTGCTGTTGTTGGCGTTAAGCTGTCTCGGCACTAAGGGCATAAAGAACGAAAGGATAACATGGGCTAAGATTTATACCGCCTTAGCCAGTGGCTTTGTGCTGTTCTTTCTGAACACACCATTATTAAAGCTATCGACAGTGATTGCCACATCGCTTTACATCCTTACAACGAGCATGGGGTATTTAGCCTTGCTCATGGCAGGGGTATGGATGGGCCGACTACTCCGAAACAATCTGATGGACGATGTTTTCAATAATGAAAACGAGAGTTTTGGGCAAGAAACCCGTCTGATGGAAAATGAATACTCCGTCAATCTTCCCACGAGATTTTACTACAAAGGCAAATGGAATGACGGTTGGATTAATGTCGTCAACCCCTTCCGAGCCTCGATTGTACTTGGTACTCCCGGCTCCGGAAAATCCTACGCCATCATAAACAACTACATTAAGCAACATATCGAAAAGGGGTTTGCGATGTATATCTACGATTTCAAGTTTGACGACCTTTCTGCAATTGCCTACAACCATTTACTGAGACACTCCGATAAGTATAAAGTAAAGCCGAAATTTTATGTTATCAATTTTGACGACCCACGCCGTAGCCACCGATGCAATCCGCTAAGTCCTGCCTTTATGACGGATATTTCCGATGCCTACGAAGCCTCTTACACCATCATGCTTAACCTCAACAGGTCGTGGATTTTGAAGCAAGGGGATTTTTTTGTGGAAAGTCCAATTATATTGCTTGCTTCAATCATTTGGTTTCTGAAAATCTATGAGGACGGGAAGTATTGCACGTTTCCCCATGCAATTGAATTGCTGAATAAAAAATACGCAGACGTATTTACGATACTGACCTCATATCCCGAACTCGAAAACTATCTTTCAGCTTTCATGGATGCGTGGCAGGGCGGAGCGCAAGACCAATTGCAAGGTCAGATAGCATCGGCAAAAATCCCTTTATCACGCATGATTTCGCCACAACTCTATTGGGTGATGACGGGGGATGATTTTTCACTGGACATCAACAACCCCCAAGAGCCGAAAATCCTATGCGTGGGTAATAACCCCGATCGCCAAAATATCTATTCATCCGCTTTAGGATTATACAATTCGAGGATTGTAAAACTCATCAATAAAAAAGATAAGTTAAAGAGTTCCGTTATCATAGACGAATTGCCTACAATATATTTCCGAGGACTGGATAACCTTATCGCAACGGCACGTAGCAATAAGGTAGCGGTGTGCCTGGGCTTTCAAGACTACACACAATTAACAAGGGATTACGGCGATAAGGAAAGCAAAGTCATTCAAAACACCGTTGGCAATGTGTTCTCTGGTCAGGTGGTAGGAGAAACTGCTAAGAACCTAAGTGAGCGATTTGGTAAAGTGTTGCAGAAAAGGCAGAGTATGACTATCAACCGTAACGACAAATCTACTTCTATATCCACCCAGTTGGACAGTCTTATTCCTGGCTCCAAAATATCCACCCTGACACAGGGAATGTTTGTCGGAGCAGTATCGGACAATTTTGATGAGCGTATCGAACAGAAAATCTTTCATGCTGAAATTGTCGTGGATAACGAAAAGGTTTCTGCAGAAACCAAAGCCTATAAAAAGATACCGCAGATATTATCCTTTACCGATGAAAACGACAACGATACTATGAAGCAGGTCATTGAAGCTAATTACAGGCAGGTCAAAACGGACGCTTTGCAGATTATCAAAAGCGAAATGGAACGGATTAAGAACGATCCCGATTTACAGTATTTAATACATGAGATTAGCTAGTACGTGTTAGATTTTATAGCAGGATTAAAATTTTGAAATTTGAGATGCAAAACTTAAAACGATGAATGAGTAACAACAAATCAATTATAATCGGATTGCGAGCATGGTACGAAATTGGAATAAAAAAATGCTTGTATTGTATTTATCCAATACAAGTATTAAAAGAAGGGAGAACTTTCAAATGATTATTACGTAAATATCTACTTGAGAAAATGAACCAGATGCTTAATAAAAATTAAGTTTCGAAGAAATAGGATTTGGAATTCACTTGTTTTTAAACTCAATTTTTGTTTGCTAAATTTGAAAATGGCATTTATATTTAGAACATTCGCCGCACCTTTAAATGTTCAGCATATTATTTCCAATTTCTGGTTTTTTGAATCAGATGAGGGAATAGGTGCCTATACACATTACGCAACAGCAACAGTTTTTCCTAAGATAGTATTTGGTCTTGAAGGTTTTTTTTCTATTTCTTCAGATGAGGGTAGACAAATCAAATTAGATGGTTCAGGATTTAATGGTCAAACAAACACCTTTATGAAATTGATTGTATACAGCAAGAAAGTTTCTGTTTTTGGTGTAGTCTTAAAACCTTACAGCTTATTTGGTCTAACCGGACATACAGCGGAAATTTTAAATAATGAATATTTAGATTTCAACTCTATTTGGTCTACACTTGGGAAAAATTTAGAGGAGGAAGTTATCACAGCTCCAAACCATTATTCACGTATAAAAATCATAAGTTCTTTCCTTGAAAAAAAATGGAATAAAAACTGTAAGTCTCAAGGAAATATAATGATTGCAAACGCAGCTAATGAATTAATTAACTTGGAAGGTGTTTTAGATATAAATAAAATTTCGGATAAATACTCCTTATCCGTGAGGCAATTTGAGCGTAACTTCAAAAAAATGACAGGATTTTCTCCTAAGCATTTCCATAGAATTTCACGATTTAAAAAAGCCATTGACATCTGTCTCGAAAACCGTTTAAAAATGACTGATATAGCTTACCATTTTGGCTATTTTGATCAAGCTCATTTTATTAAAGATTTTAAACAATTCAGTGGCTATACACCTCTAAGGTATCAAAATTTAGCCTCTTCAGATATTGTCTTTACCAAAATCTAAAACGTCGTTTTTTTACAATTTTTCAAAGTTTATCAAATGTAGTTTTACAAAATGATAACAAAAGAAAAAAAAGAAATGCCATCTAAAGTATGGTTTATTACCGGTGGTTCCAGTGGACTTGGTCGGTCATTCACCGAAACAGCATTATCTAGAGGAGATTCTGTTATGGTGATCGCAAGAAATGTCGATACCTTAAATGATTTGGTGTTGAAGTTTCCGAATCGACTCCATGCATTATCAACGGACGTAACAGATCGAAATGCAGTTTTTGCTAGTGTTGATAGATGTGTAGAAATATTTGGTCGAATAGATATCGTAATTAACAATGCAGGACAATTTCTATTTGGTATGGTAGAAGAAGTCACCGAGGAGCAAGCAATGAACCATATGAAAGTCAATTTTTTCGGAGCGTTATGGGTAGTACAAGCAGTGACTCCGGTACTAAGGAGCCAAGGACAGGGGCATATTCTTCAGGTAACATCTATGGGTGCTAATGGCGGTTTTGCATCTGTAGGTCTTTACAGTGCATCTAAGTCTGCATTAGATAGTTTAAGCGAGGCGCTCGCTATGGAAGTTGAGAGTTTTGGAATAAAAGTGACCATTTTACAACCTGGAGGTTATGTTACCGATTTATTTACAAGAGGTCTTACTTCTACTAAAGAAAATCCTTCATACATAGATTTGCGCAATAAGCTTGCTAAATTATGGACATCTTCATATGACGCACCTGTTTCCTTAGCATCAGCGGTTGTGTCCAAAATTGTTGATATTGAAGAACCGCCCAAGAAAATAGTTCTAGGGGGAGTTGCTTATGACCAAGTAGTAGAAATGATTGACATTAAATTAAATGAATACAGAAAATGGGAAGATTTGAGCCGTGAAGCTGATTAAGTAGACTATAGACATAAATCTGATTGTAATGAAAATTGACCAGATACATACATCGATATCCTATGGGCAAACGAAAAATACCATTTGCTATCCAAGCCCTGATTTGTTTTGGCAAACACCTGTATTAGAAAACCTTAAAATGGCTTTTTTATTACCGACAAAGCTTGTCTGGCAAATAAGATTAATATAAAAAATGTTAAAGTGTGTTTGACAACAAGAGTAAAGACGTAAAAGAAGTAGCTCAATATTTTGAATGTGTCTTGGATATTGATTTGGATAATTTCTATTAGGCCTATTTGGAACTTAGTTGATTGCTTCCCAAAACTGAATTGCGCTTTCAATATTATGCATATATTTGTACCCAATGGATTGTAGTAACGTCATAGGAACTTTTTAACCGCCTTGCTTCATTGTGATTCGCTCTCGAGTCGTCTAGCTTTATATAAGCCTAATAAAGTACTTTATGTGAAAAATAATAAGTAACGTTTTTTTGCACCAATGAATTTAATCGATAATTTTTCAAATTCAAATATCATCAAGTTATTGAATCAACTGATCAATATCTTTTGGACTGTATTTGCCTTTACACCGGTTCTATGGTTTTGGATAAAAATAGGAGTTGATTATTGGTTATAAGTGTTGCAGAAAAGGCAGAGTATGACTATCAACCGTAACGACAAATCTACTTCTATATCCACCCAGTTGGACAGTCTTATTCCTGGCTCCAAAATACCCACCTTGACACAGGGAATGTTTGTCGGAGCAGTATCGGACAATTTTGATGAGCGTATCGAACAGAAAATCTTTCATGCTGAAATTGTCGTGGATAACGAAAAGGTTTCTGCAGAAACCAAAGCCTATAAAAAGATACCGCAGATATTATCCTTTACCGATGAAAACGACAACGATACTATGAAGCAGGTCATTGAAGCTAATTACAGGCAGGTCAAAACGGACGCTTTGCAGATTATCAAAAGCGAAATGGAACGGATTAAGAACGATCCCGATTTACAGTATTTAATACATGAGATTAGCTAGTACGTGTTAGATTTTATAGCAGGATTAAAATTTTGAAATTTGAGATGCAAAACTTAAAACGATGAATGAGTAACAACAAATCAATTATAATCGGATTGCGAGCATGGTACGAAATTGGAATAAAAAAATGCTTGTATTGTATTTATCCAATACAAGTATTAAAAGAAGGGAGAACTTTCAAATGATTATTACGTAAATATCTACTTGAGAAAATGAACCAGATGCTTAATAAAAATTAAGTTTCGAAGAAATAGGATTTGGAATTCACTTGTTTTTAAACTCAATTTTTGTTTGCTAAATTTGAAAATGGCATTTATATTTAGAACATTCGCCGCACCTTTAAATGTTCAGCATATTATTTCCAATTTCTGGTTTTTTGAATCAGATGAGGGAATAGGTGCCTATACACATTACGCAACAGCAACAGTTTTTCCTAAGATAGTATTTGGTCTTGAAGGTTTTTTTTCTATTTCTTCAGATGAGGGTAGACAAATCAAATTAGATGGTTCAGGATTTAATGGTCAAACAAACACCTTTATGAAATTGATTGTATACAGCAAGAAAGTTTCTGTTTTTGGTGTAGTCTTAAAACCTTACAGCTTATTTGGTCTAACCGGACATACAGCGGAAATTTTAAATAATGAATATTTAGATTTCAACTCTATTTGGTCTACACTTGGGAAAAATTTAGAGGAGGAAGTTATCACAGCTCCAAACCATTATTCACGTATAAAAATCATAAGTTCTTTCCTTGAAAAAAAATGGAATAAAAACTGTAAGTCTCAAGGAAATATAATGATTGCAAACGCAGCTAATGAATTAATTAACTTGGAAGGTGTTTTAGATATAAATAAAATTTCGGATAAATACTCCTTATCCGTGAGGCAATTTGAGCGTAACTTCAAAAAAATGACAGGATTTTCTCCTAAGCATTTCCATAGAATTTCACGATTTGAAAAAGCCATTGACATCTGTCTCGAAAACCGTTTAAAAATGACTGATATAGCTTACCATTTTGGCTATTTTGATCAAGCTCATTTTATTAAAGATTTTAAACAATTCAGTGGCTATACACCTCTAAGGTATCAAAATTTAGCCTCTTCAGATATTGTCTTTACCAAAATCTAAAACGTCGTTTTTTTACAATTTTTCAAAGTTTATCAAATGTAGTTTTACAAAATGATAACAAAAGAAAAAAAAGAAATGTCATCTAAAGTATGGTTTATTACGGGAGGTTCCAGTGGACTTGGCAGTCATTCACCGAAACAGCATTATCGAGAGGAGATTCTGTTATGATGATCGCCAGAAATATCGACACCTTAAATGATTTGGTCTCGAAATTTCCTAATCGACTCTAATACGAGAAATAGCTTTCCACTATCACACTGTTAGGCGTCAGCTAAGAAAGACCGTGTACACAAAATGAAATTAGAGAATATAAAACCATTTGACGGACAACATTGTGAAACGACAGCAACAGGAACTTTGTTGCGACAACTTGACATTGAACTTTCTGAACCAATGCTTTTTGGGCTTGGGCAAGGACTTGGTTTCATTTATTGGAATATGAAAACAATGAACTTTCCTTTCATTGGTGGACGAATTAAAACTGATTTACTGACACAGAACCTTGCAAAGAACTTAAACCTTGAATTGACCATTAAAGAAACTTCCTCAACTCTAAAGGCTTGGGAAAACGTAAAACAACTTCTTGACAACGGAAAAGTTGTAGGACTTAAATTAGACTGTTATCATTTAGAATATTTCTCAAACCCATTTCATTTTGCAGGACACTATGCAGCAATTTATGGTTACGACAACGATACTGCTTTTTTGGTAGACACGAAGCAACAAGGCGGACAAGTAAAAACCAGTTTGCAAAGTTTAGCATTAGCACGAAATGAAAAAGGACCAATGTCCTCAAAAAATTTGTATTACACTCTAAACAAGACAGACAAAAAATATGACTTACAAAGTGCCATTCTTACTGCAATTCGTAACAATGCGACAGATTATATAAATCCACCAATCAACAATATTGGCTATAAAGGAATTTTAAAAACAAGCAAAGAAATACAAAAGTGGTTTGACACAAGTAATGACATTGAAAACGAATTTAAAGCAAGTGCAATGATTATGGAAAAAGCAGGAACAGGTGGTGCTTTATTCAGAAATTTGTACAGAGATTTTCTAAAAGAGAGTTACGAACTTTTAAAAATTGACACTTTAAAACAAGCACAGAAACAATTTATTGAAATTGCTAACTTATGGACAGAAATTTCAAATCTGTTTTTACAAGTCAGCAAAACCAAAGACAGAAAATATATTGAACAAGCGACAGACATTTTAAAACAACTTTCAACAAAGGAGAAAAAAGTAATGGAAGAATTGGCGAAAATATAGCCGAACGCCTAACAAGGTATTGGCAAAAAAGGGGCTGATGGAAGTAATTGAGCATTTGTAATTCTATTGTACATTTGTGCTAATATTGGCTGACGGTTTTCAAATGCCCCTTCTTCGCCAATACCCAAAACGTTATATGATTAACGATAAAGATTATCTGTCAAACCAGATTAAAACATCGGAAAGATAAAACTTGTTATGGAACATGGAAAGTCGGGATTGCCAGAAATACGCCATTTCATCGGTGGTATAATTTCCATATCTCGTCGTAATCAACCTGAATTTCGATAACAATATGATTAAATTTTATACGGACATACTATCCAAACTAGAATCATCAATCAGCGAATTAGATTTACAGACAGATTATTCCACACAACGGATAGAAGCTGCTATACTTCTGATTGTAAAATGTCTGTCCGATCTAAAAGCCTATATTCAAAAAAGAGGTTTTAAGGATGTGAATGAGGAAATTCAATTTTTCAAACATCAAAAACCTACTATTGTAGCGAAACTCATTTACTACAATGCTATTTACAAAATCGAGACAAAGAAACCATACGGTACAGAGCCCATAAGAAAATACCTCAATAAAGAACTTAAAAAGCTAAAAAGCTTCTTTGACAACAATCTTGATTTTTACAAGTATTACAGAAGTAATAATTCCTTTCTTGACGAAAGTCTTTTTGTTCGTGGCAAGCATGATATAAAGCTGTGGTTGGACACATATTATTTCCAGTCTGACCACAGTTTTTCTACTTCGCATGATTACAAGGTTGCCAAGATAATAGCCAATGATTTGATACAGGTTTATATCGAAGACCAGTTATATAACAAAATCCAAAAAGACAAATTGAAAGCCTCGAAAATACTGAAATGGACAGGTAACAAAGTGGCGTTGATTGAACTGATTTATGCCTTACATTACCAAGGTGTGTTGGACAATGGCAACAATGATATAAGAGTATTAGCCCAATATTTTGAAAGTGCCTTTGGTATTGATTTAGGTAATTTTTATCAAACCTATTTGGAATTGCGAAACCGAAAGATGAACCGAACTAAGTTCCTTGATGCACTTCGGGAAATTCTATTAGAGAAGATGGACGCGCAGGTCGAGAAATAAGCTTTAGGTATGCTGCCGCTGATCTTTTGCAGGTCTGGGAGACCCCAAAAGGATGTCCCATTTTTCAACATTTGGAAGAGCGCCAAAACTTTGATGCAGAATAATTTTCGACGATAAATTGATGGCATTTTTGGCAACGACTTTAACTGTAAATAGGTTGATAGTTGACAGGAACTATTTCCAGCATGCTAGCAAAACATCGTAAGAAATTCTCAGCAGACATAACTTGAACAGGCTTCTCTGGCATTATGTTATAGGTTTGAGCAAGTATTCTGACTTGTTCTTTTCTAAAAAGTTTTTTTAAAACTGTTCTTAAAGGTAAATCCGGATACTTCATCATAAAATGAAGAAAATCAAGATATCTCACTTTCTGTTCAACATCAATGACATCAATATATTTCTTTTTTGTGATTTTTAATAATGCCGATTTTACTTTTGGGGGCGGCATAAAACTATTTGGACTGATTTCATAAATCAATTCTATCTTAAAAAAAGTATGATAAAAAATCAGGTACGGGTTAAAGTATTTTCGCCTCACAAGTTTTCGAGCACAGTCTAATTGCACGATTAAACAACCTTGGTTAAACAATTCAAAATTATGATACATTAAGGATTTAAGAATTTCAGAGGTTATACTATACGGAATGTTGGAAACCACTTTGAATGTTTTTTGAGGTACAGAAAACTTACGATAGTCTATTCCAGCGATCATAACATTATTATTCATTTTGAACTTTGATTTTAATTCCGAGACCAAACGCCGGTCGTTCTCAATAACGATAACATTTTCAGAATATTTCATCAGATGTACCGTCAAAAAACCTGAACCTGCACCAATATCTAAAACCGTATCATCCTTTTGGAGATCAATCAAATGAATGGCGTCCTTTATTAAAACAGTATCGACTGTAAAGTGCTGACCTGTAAATCTTATAGGAACATTCCGCTTTCTCATGTTTTTTATTTTATTACTAAATAGATTGAATATTAAGAAGGTAAGTGATTAAGGATTCCCAATCTACATAGGTATCCCATAACAGCTCAAAGAGAAATAGTATAAATTGATGATATAATAGGGACGAAATACAATAAAACAGACACAACAATTCAATCGCATACCAAAAAAGTTTTACAATAAGTAAAAAATATTTTTAGGTATGTTACTTCTTAGTTTTCCAGACAGATCCTTATCCATGATCAGGATTTTTGCATATGAATCATTATTACTATGATTATCTCGTGACTATAGGATTGTACAATGTATGATTTCATAAAGCAAACTTAAGGACATTAAGAGTTGGAAAATTGTAAAAAAACGACGTCTATTTTTGAACAAAAATAATGTCTGAAGATGACGTCGGTTATTACGAAGAAAGCGCTTGTCCACTAAATGGTTTAAAGGCCTCATAAAAATGAGATTGGTCGAAAGAGCCAATATGCTAGGCAATTTCTAGCCGCCCCCATTTTGACACAAAAATGGAGATGCAATGGAAATACTTTGGTGTAAATCCCTAAAGTTTGCGTTTATACAGAATGCGCACATATAAGATCAAATAGTCTCGCAGATTACTTGTTTTGATTGATTAGAGAATGTAAAGCAATCTAACTTCATAAGTTCCTTTTGGGCATCCGTTTTTCAAATTCAAAAGAGACTTTGCCCGTATCGTCCATGACGATATAAGCATCGAATTTATTTCCCGAATTGCTTTTCATGCCTTTGACAAGATTGGTCTTTCCTTTGGTCACAAGGCTTTCTATATCGGCAAGGCTCAACGACACTCCGCACACAATACGGAATTGAAGCCATCCACAAGCATCATCGGAACATTTTACAACCTTGTTCCAAATCAATAGCTGACGGCTCTTGCATTTGGGGCAGGTCAGCTCCGGTTGTTTTTCTTTGCCAATGCCCGTTTCCAAAAGCTCCCGTGTAATCAAAGTAGCATAGGCTTCCATATCTCGGTGAAAAGCATCTGCTTCCGCTTCGTTGTTTTCGATTTTCTGCAATGCCATTTCCCATTCGGCGGTCATGGTTACATCGGCAATCTTTTTGTCCTTTACAACCCCGTAAACCTGCAATCCCTTATCGGTGGGGATAAGGGATTTCTTTTCACGTCGAATGTAATCCCTCTTAAAGAGTGTTTCTATAATCGAGGCTCTTGTGGCAGGCGTACCAATACTGGAATTGCAACTTAAAAGTGGAGACTTTTTATGCCACTAATAAACTAGTTGATTTATAAAATTTTTCCATTTCATTTGGTGTTTTATTACCTAATCCAGAATGGATTCTTTTTTGATGGTAAAATCCTTCGATGTATCTAAAGATTTCTAATCTCGCAGCTTCCCTGTTTGCAAATTTTCTGTGATAAACTAATTCACATTTTAGTGTTTTGAAGAAGCTTTCCGCGACTGCGTTATCCCAACAATTACCTTTCCTGCTCATACTTTGGATAATTTCATTTTTTCCTAAGAAAGACTTAAACTCGTTGCATGCATATTGAGCACCTCTATCTGAGTGGAAAATCAGACCCTGTTTTACATTCCTTTGTGCAATAGCCATTTTAAGTGCTTTTAAAGTTGTATGCTCTGCCGTCATGTCATTACTGAACGACCAACCTATGATTTTTCTATCGGCAAGGTCGATAACAGTAGTAAGATACAGCCATCCTGATCCAGTCTTGATGTAGGTAATATCACCAACCCATTTTTGCGATAGGCCATCTGTAAAGAAATTTCTTCCAAGGAGATTCTCAGCAAGTTGAAAACTGTGTTTGGAATCTGTCGTTATCTTAAATTTCTTCCGAATCTTGCTTCTTAGATTCAATTTTCTCATCAATCTGGCGACATAAGAACGTGATATTTTATGATTTTTCTTATTCAGTTCTAAAGTAATTCGAGGACTGCCGTATATTTGGTCACTGTCCTGATGTGCTTGTTTTACCAGTATAGATAATTCCTCTGTTCTCTTATCTCTGTTGCTTTTTGGTCTAGAAATCCATTTGTAAAACGAACTACTGCTTGTATTTATAATCTTGCACATCTTTTCAACTGCGAATAGGTTCATATGCGATTTTATGAACTCATATTTTCTCAGTCGCCCTTGGAAAAGATGGCTACCGCCTTTTTTAAGATTACGTTTTCTAATTCTGCTTCCTTTAAACGCTTTTTTAACTCCCTAATCTCTTGCTCCTCTGGAGTTAATTTATCATTCTTTGGTAATAGTGTACCTCCATTATATCTAGGATCTACACGCCATTTACTTAATCTACTTGCATCTAGATCCAACTCTTTTGCTGCTTCCAAAACCGAGCCCTTTAGAGAGGACAACTCTACTGCCATTTTTTTAAATGACTCATCAAATATTCTTGCCATGTCTTAACAAATTTAATTCTATTTTATTTTAAATCTGTCTCCACTTAAAGGTAGCAACTCCATACCGATGTCTTTTAGTGCTTTCCGTTCGTCCTCATTGTCAATCTCTTTTCCGGCATTTTCCATTGCGGACAATAGACCTGCTTCGGTATAAAGAACAGGCGGTTTGGTTTTCTTTTCCAGTACGGATACCTCTTTGATTTTCAGTTCATCACCTACCTTTAACTCCGGCAGTTCCTGCACAGGTTCGCTGTCCTCATCTATAAATTTATTTTTGATGCCACGCCATCCGGCTTCTAATATTTTACATCCTTTCAATGTGAAATCATAATGCAATGCCTGTAATCCGATGTCGGTTATTTCTTTGGTACAGGCAGGTGAAAGGGTTTCCAGTAGGCGGAGCGCAATCATATCATATATCACATTTTCGTGTGCGGACAGTTCGGACGGGATTTTTTCAGTAATCAGTAGACCGTGGTGGTCTGTGACCTTTACGTCATTCACGATACGTTTATTGAAACGACCCCATTTCACTTTTCCAACCGCTTTTTTGCAGGAAGCCCTCGCTTCCAAACTCCTTACCAGTGCAGGGATTTCCGACCATATATCTTCGGGAATGTATTTGCTCCCTGTGCGTGGATAGGTGATAAACTTTTTTTCATACAGGCTTTGGGCAATGTCCAATGTTTCCTCGGCAGTATAGGATGCTCTTTTGTTAGCTTCTTTCTGCAATCCCGTAAGGTCGAATAGTAAAGGCGGTTGCTCCGAAACCGTTTTGCTTTCGACTGCCGTAACGGTGGCTGTACCGGTACGTTGGACAGATTTCAAGGTATCGTCAGCGAGTTTTCTCTCATCCCATTTGGTTTTGGAAAGGCTTTTAAAGTCAACAAATTCTTTACGGTGTTGCAACTGGATTTGGAAGTATTTTTTGACAGCAAAATCTTTGTTTTCCAAATACCGCTTACAGATAAGGGCAAGCGTAGGTGTTTGTACTCTACCAAGCGAGTAAACGCCACGTCCTGCCGAAATACTCAACGCCTGTGAGGCATTGATACCTACAAGCCAATCGACTCTGCTCCGTCCTTGTCCGGCACGGTACAGTCCGTCAAAATCTCTTCCGGTTTTTAGGTTTTCAAAGCCCTGTTTAATCGCCTTTTCAGTGAGTGAGCTTATCCATAGGCGTTCAAAGTGTTTCCGGCATTTCAGGTATTCGTAGATGTACCTAAAGATGAGTTCGCCCTCACGTCCGGCATCGGTGGCCACTATAATACTATCGCATCTACCGATGACCTGTTCGATAATCTTTAACTGTCTTAATGCTCCGTTATCGGGAACATAACTTTTGTCCTTTTTTATCTTTCGTACCGTAAGTATAAAAGGGTCGGGCAATATGGGCAGGGCTTCCCTTTGGAAACCCGATACACCGTAGTCATCGGGCATAGCCAATCCGACCAAATGACCCAATGCCCACGTAACTTGATAGCCGTTCCCTGTGAGGTAGCCATCCCGTTTTTCGGTCGCCCCCAACAGGGTAGCTATTTCCCTCGCCACACTTGGCTTTTCTGCAATGATTGCTTTCATAATATTTTACTTTTTTATTGGTTATCTTCTTACCCCTTTGGATTTAGCCGGAATATTAGGGGAGTTCTGCCGTTGCTGTTGTGTTTTGTTTTTCGGCTTTTGTTGCTCCGGTTTTAGCGGTTCATTGATGTGCTTGGTTGCTTCGTTTGTTTTCCCGTTGGAGTTTACGGCAACCTGTGTCCTGTGCGCTTCGGCAGGCTGTGCCTTATTTTTTAGCGCATTCGGGTTTTTAAAGCTAAAACCATAGCCTCCCGTTTCCTTGTTCAGCGTTACGTAACCTTTATAGGCGTTTCCCTGTCCGTCTTTGAAGTCCGAAATGTAAAGGGTCTTGCCCTCGGTGAGTGGCTTGTATTGTTCATCCGAGAATGTTTTGCCACGGTAGTATTTCGGGTCGTTTTCCTGTACTTGTTTGGGTGCTTTATCGCCAAAGAGAAACTCCGTATATTTTTTGTCGGCATTGAACTGTACATGGGCATTTTTGTTCGTACTGTTCTTGAAATCCAATCCCTCCAAATAAATGGCTTTCCCGTCTTTCAAATCCCGTTTTTGGTCTTCGGTCAACTTTACGCCCTTAATCTCATCGGGTACTTTTATTCTTTCCTGCCGGAATGCGATAACCTCGTTCGTTAGGTGGTCGATACTGATAACGGATTGTATCTTTTCACCTGTTTTGGGGTTGGTCAATTCCACCACACGCCCCATATTTCCAGTTTTGAGCAGGTTTTCTTTGTCCTCTTTGGTAAACTCGTGACCAAAGAAAGGGGCTTTGAGATTGGGTTCGTGGCGCACTCCATACATGACAAATACAGGTTTTCCGTTTTCACCGTCTTGGAAACCGAGCCTTGCTTCCGAGCGCATGATAGCTGAACCAAAGTTGACACTTATGGGATATACCTTGTTGGTTTTATAACCCTTTAATAGCAAATCCAACTGACCGTCTTGTTCAAGTCTTTCTTTATTTATACCGAATTGTCCCAAAGTTTGCCAGTCTACATCTTCTACCTTATAGCGGTATTCGTTTTTCTCCTGTGCTTGCTGTGTCTCCGGTGTAGCCTGTGGTTTTTCCACATCCTTTTTGGTTTCCTGTTGTTTCTCCTTTGGCTCTTTGACCTCATGTTTTGCCATGACAGCCTCGCCCTCTTTAGTGGGGGCATCGACCTGTTTCTGCATTTCTTTAGCTGTCTCGACCGCTTCCTTTGCAGGCACTTTAAAGAATGATAAATGGGTCGGGTCTTTTAACTGTCGCCAGAAGTTGGAGAAGAAATTTGTAAACAAATCTCCGGCTCTGTCAACCCGCATGAATTGGCTTTGGTTTTTCTTGGTTGCATCAACGGTTTTCAATTTACCGTTTTCGTCTACACCCGTGACGGCTTGGATTTTCTTTTTCTCCTTATCCATCACCAGCAGCACATCCGAAAGCTGTTCGGGGTATTGCTGTGGATTTTCAATTGTCTGTTCGCTCATGATATTGATTATTTAAAGATTATTATCCGAAAATACGCGAAGCAGGTACGGCAAAGCCGTACCCGTCTTTACGTGGTAGGGTTTGTCATCGGTTTTCTTTTGTGCGCCGTATAGGGGCTTTGAAACTTTCCCTAATGAACTGGTGTACATCCGATAGCTTGTAGTACAGTTTTCCGCTAATGGTGTAATACGGTAGCTTGCCTGTGGAGCGGTAACGTTGCAAAGAACGGTGACTGATTTTCAGCATGAGGAGCAGGTCTTGGTTGTCCAGTAATTCCTCACCGTCTATGCTGTGGCGTTCTTTCTTGATGTTTAGAACGTACTCTTTCAAAATGTCGAAGCGTTCCATGATACGTTCCATCCATGCGATAAATTCCATTCTGTCGATGTTCATAATAATTCCTTTTAAATGATTTCTAACACCACAAAATTGAAGCGATTGGTGGAGGCTGTCGTCCGATACGTGTCTATCAAAACGGCACTTTTTTCATTTTTTTTCAATTCATGTAAAGTGCCATTTATAGAGGATTTCCGCACTTTTGGTCAATCGGTCGGCATCCAAATCAATAGACTTGCCGATAGACACATATAGGCAAACGGACAAAAAAAAGACAGCACCGATTGATGCTGTCCTTATGGTGGAAAAAGAAAACAAGAATTATGGGTTGTCTTCCCTGTCCATATATTCCTCTAAACTGTATTTCAGTTGGTCTAAAAACAATGTGCGTGAGCCTGCACGGGTCTTCATTCTGTGGAAGCTGTTGTGTATGTCGTTCAGTGAAACACGGAACAGGATTTGGAATACCATGCTGATTTTTCGGATGCCTATTTTCCCGTGCGAAATGGCATCGTAGGCATAGAGTGCATAAATCAATTCGATTAGTCCATTTTTTGTCTGTGTCCAAAAGAAGTCTTTTGTTTCCTCGTGTTGTAGCAGAACATCTGGATTTTGTTCGGGGCTTAACTTTGTCGTCAGATAATTATAGACTAATTCGTTGGCGATGATTTTCGCAATTTTATAATCAAAGTAGGTAGAAAATTTGGTATCGATTTCAAACACGAAGCTATTCAGCCCATCATAACAGTTGATTTTTCCAAGCGTAAAATACTGTTCGTCTCGGTCGGTTCTACCGGAACGGTAGTAGCGGTAAAAATCGGAATTGCAGACATGCTCGGTGTATTCCTGTTTTAGCTCACGTAGGTGCATGGTGAAATAGCTCTCATAAATGTTTCCGTTACTTGTGGGGCAAGCAGTTTCTATTCTGAATACTTTGTTGTAATAGATGAGCTTACCAAGAACGGTCGGCTTTATCTGTTTAAAGAAAAGTATTTCGTCTTCTATTGTTTTGAAGCCCTCGTTTATTATATCTTCTTTGATGTCTCCAAGAAGCTCTTTCAGATAGATTGTCATCCCGTAAGCCTCGTCCATAAAATCCGAAGCCTCGGCGGATAATTTGCGCTCCTGTTTCTGAATGTCGGAGACTATTTTGTGTAATAGGTGTCTCATAATACCAAAGGTTTAAAATGAAGCTAATATGCCTTCGCGAATTTTACGATTAGTATTGAGCTTTTTTCATGAGACAGGACGAAGTCAGGAAAGATTTTTTGTTGGCTGCACGATTAAGATAGGTTATAATTCATATCATCATTGTTGATAATGCTTTGTCACGTTAAATTCGTAAATTGTCACAGTATATTTTTAATTATTACAACTACGTTTTTATTTGCGTATCATGACGATTAAGAAGATGTACTGCATATAAACAATGATATTATTATTAAAAAATATATAATATTCTAAATATGAAGCTTGTTACAAGAGATAACCTTGAAAGTTGGGCTAAGACTACTTTTTCAAAATCAACTCTACCTTACCTTATTTCAAGATTAGTGAGAGCAACAACACCTATAAATACAAAAGCTGATTTCCCTTCTGGAAGTGCAACATTTATCGGTGGTTGGGATGGAATTGTTAGTTGTGAAATTGAAACAGCTTACGTACCTCAAGGAATTTCATTATGGGAATTTGGAACTACAGACGACTGTAAAGGTAAAGCAGATGATGACTATGATAAACGAAAAAAAAATCCTGAAGAATATAATCCAAGTGAGTGTACTTTTATCTTTGTCACACCAAGATTGTGGACGAAGAAAAATAAATGGGTTAAAGCAAAAAAAGGAGAAAATTTCTGGAAAGATATCATAGTATATGATGCAATAGATATTGAGCAATGGTTAGACAATGCTTTATCTGTTTCAAGATGGTTTGCATCTCAAGATGGTGTAGATTCGTATCCATTTGATGGGATAATGACGGCGGATGAGTTTTGGGAAGAGTGGTCAATTGGTGGGAAAAGTTTGGTGCTTCTTCCTGAATGCATAATTTCAGGTAGAGAGTATGAAAAGAACCAATTATTGTCCACTTTAGAGGGAGAGCCAACTATTAAAGGTGTGAAAGCTTCAACAAAAAATGAAGCTATTGCTTTCATCATCGCTTCGGCTAAAACCTTTCCTATCGAAGAAGCGGATAAATTTTTCTCTAAATCTCTGATAGTAGATACTGAGGGTAATTTCCGTGGCATACGAATAAATACCAATTCTCCTTTAAATCTTATTCCAAGATTTGATGATGTTCAACCACTTTATTCTGCTGTTTCAAAAGGACATCATGTTTTGGTTCCTTTGGGTGCTGATGATGACTTTAATCAAGAAACAATCATTTTACCAATTATTGACAAATACGGACAGATAAAATCTTTAGTAGAGAGCGGTATCCCCGAAAATGACGCCGAAAAGTTTTCCCGAGAAGCAGGAAGAAACATTACTATCCTCAAAAAACTGCTCGGATTTCCGTATACCAAGGCTAAATGGATGGAGAACGGAAACGTTCGTGAAATTATCCCAGCATTACTAATTGGAAGATGGAACGAAAACTTTGTGGGTGACATAGAGTTGATTGAAAAGCTATCAGGTCAAAAATATTCTGAGTATGTTGCTACCCTCAATAAATGGAAAAACCTTGAAGAATCACCCCTCATTCAAATAGGTGAAACTTGGCGATTGACTTCTCCGTTGGATTTATGGACAAATTTATCATTCCTATTGACTCCAAAAGATTTTGAAGACCTCCAAGAATGTTTTGAGTTAGCATTTAGAAGTGGTAACCCTACAATTGAACCCGAAGATAGAAATAGCTTTTCTGCGTATTTCTCGAAAAGGAAGTATTCTAACTGGTCAAGAGAGGGGTTGGTTCAATCCTTAATTTTAATAGGAAGATTAAACGAAGTAAAAATTTCCAGTCTCAAAAATCCTCAGAACTTTGTTGACGCTTTAATATTTGAACTGCTTGATGATGCAAGTGGAGAAGTGTGGATATCCGTTGACCACGAATTACCACTAATAGCAGAGGCGTCACCTGAGAGCTTCCTGAATGCTGTAAAAAAGTCGTTAGCCAAAGAACAACCCGAAATCATGGATATGTTTATGGAGAATGATGGATTTATCGACAAAACCAGTCATCATACAGGATTGTTATGGGCTCTTGAAAGTTTGGCTTGGTTGCCAGAATATTTATTGGATTCAAGTTTGATTTTGCTCACATTATCACGGCTCGACCCCGGGGGGCGACTGTCTAACAGACCATCAAACAGTATAGCCGAAATCTTTAAACCATGGCATTATCAAACACTTGCTTCATTTGATGAAAGGACGAGGGTTTTAAGATACATTACAGAAAAAGAAAGAAAGTCGGGCTGGTCTCTCTTGATAAGAATGTTGCCTGACCGTCACGGGATTGCACATCCAACGCACAAGATGCGCTGGCGTATGTTTGATAAGAATACAAATTTGTCATACACGTACGAAGAAATATGGAAAACTCATTCCGAAGTTATAGAGATGCTGATATCAATTTTCGATAATGATGAATTGAAATTTGCTCAACTCATAGAGGAAATTCCAAATCTTTATTCACAAGATAGAAAGCGTGTATTAGAATGGGCAGACAATATTTACCAAAATGTTGAACAGATAGATTTTTCATCTTGGGAATCTATAAGAAAAATATTGAATCAACATAGGTCTCACCCTGACACAGATTGGGCTTTACCCGAATCAGAGTTAGCTAAATTGGAAACTCTTTATAACAAACTTCAGCCAACAGACACTATCGACAAGTACATATGGCTTTTTAATGACCATTGGCCTGACTTTCCCGAGGGATTTAAATATGTGGAAAATGATTATAATGAGCGACATATACAACAGCAAAACCGCATTAATGCTGAAAGAGAAATAGCGATAATTATTCTTCTCGAAGAATTAGGTTTAAGTGGAACAGTAGAATTGCGTAAAAAGGTTAAAGAACCGTGGCACTTAGGTAATGCTTTAGCTGGCATCATGTCCAGTCGAGACGAAGTTTTAAAAGTTTGCGAATGTCTATACGATGATAAGGACACCATAGGCTTTATTCATAACTTTATTTATCAAAAGTCTCACCAGGAAAACTTTGATTGGGTGAAATCATTGATTTTGGATTTACAAGAAAATGGTTATAGCAACAAAGCAATATCCAATGCTTTAATACCATTAAATCAAAACCAACAACTGTGGGATTTCATTGCATCTTTAAATGAAGAAATTCAGAATGAATATTGGCAAAATGTCAACCCAAATTTTTACCGAGTTTCCTATAACGAGAAAACGTTTGGGATAGATAAGCTTTTAAATTACAAGCGTTTTTTTTCTGCCATCGATGTTGCTAATCACTTTATAGATGAGCTACCAAGTAATCTTCTTTCCGAAATACTTTCTAAGGTGGGAACGGAAGAAGCGAATGAAGCGCCACGATTTAAAGGTTATGAGATTGAACGAATTTTTGAAGAGCTTGACAAGCGAAAAGATATTGATAAATCCACACTAATCAAATTAGAATGGCTATTTCTACCAATATTGGATTCTTATGGTACGAGAAGAAGTCCTAAAGTTTTAGAAGAAGAATTGGCTAACAACCCCGAGTTTTTCATTGAAATTTTAAAATGGGTTTATCTACCAAAAGATAGAGCATTATTGGATAAAGAACGAGAGAGGCTTTCTGATGACTTAATCCAAAACAGGGCGAAACAAGCCTATCATTTGCTTCATTCTTGGAAGAAGATACCGGGTATGAAAGAAGATAAATCGATTGATGCACCAACATTACAAGAATGGGTTCTTAAAGTAAGACAACTAGCAAAAACAGTTGATAGGTTAGAAGTTGCCGATTCCGAAATCGGGAAGGTATTGGCTCAATATCCTGAGAATGTTCCTGAATGGCCACCGGAGGCTATATTTCAGTGCATTGAGGATATTAATACCCGTAGTATTAAGAGTGGTTATTCTACGGCCATGTTCAACAAAAGAGGTTCTACTACAAGAGGCCCCTATGACGGAGGAAATATTGAACGAACAAAAGCCCGTTACTTTGAAAAATTAGAAACAGATTTCCAATACAAATATCCAAATGTTGCTGAAATATTTAAATACATGAAACAAAGATATTTGGAGGACGCCAAGAGAGAAGACGAAGAAGCCCAACGTAACAAGTTAGAATACTAAAATCAAAATTTTCGAACCTTTGGCGCATTCAATGACTGTTTAGGTTTAGGGTGATTGACCTCTAAATCACGTTGATAAGGACTGTCTTTCAATTGGTTCAATCGCCTCAAATCTTCTAAAAAAGAGTTCGAGTTCTGTACCAGTGGGTCACTTAAGGAGACACCAAGTAAGGGTTGTCTCCTTTTTTTATACCAATAAAATCCTGTGACCCAAACCGTTATAGTCCGGTCAATTATAGTTCGATTTTCGCGACTGAAATTTTCAAGCTGATCCGAAGATTCCCTAAAAAACTTGCTTTAAGACATGGTTATCCCCTTTTTTCTAAAGTTCGATTTCTCTTTAAGGTTTCGGAATCTTTTCTTTCTCGTCTTTTTTATGATTTTTTGCCATGAGATAAAGGAAGTCTACTATAACCGTAGCCTCATCATCGTCAACTTGAATACCATTTTTTGCTAATATCGCAATTGCCCGTCTAATTGAAACCTTTTTATCTGTAAAATTCATATTCATTGTTTTTTTGATTGTCATTTTTTCGATAATATTTTTGATAATCCGCCATGCAATTCTAAAGACATATCTCCTGTCTGGAAATTAATATGAAGCGGAGCAATAAGGCTGACAAGGTGCTTTTTGTCCGCTGTGTCTAAGCTCGGAAATCGTTTAAGAATACGGACAAAGGAACGGTTATCCAACAGGCTTTGTTTACCGATACCCTCTAATTTAATATTGATATCGTTCAGTTCCCTTTTCAGACATTTGGAATTGACATGGCATTCTCTTTTTACCGCATTGTAATCATCGGATTTTAGCACATCAGCTACAAATAGCTTTCGGGCTTGGGAAAGTGTCGATTCCTGTTCAATCAGTTTTCTAACAACTATATTTCGATGCTGTGAATACATTGCCTTTATCGTACCTGTGTTCCAATCTTCCAAGATGCTCTTGAATAAATCCATCGCTCCGGGTGAAAGTGCCAGTTGCCCAAGTTTACGTTCATAGCACTCGTTCAGAAAGAGTGCATTGATTCTTGTCTTGCATCTTTTTTGACAATGGTAATATGGATATCTTTTGGTTGAACCTCGGGAAAAGCTTCCACTGAGCTTTTTATGACAGATGGGGCACTCTAAAATTCCCCTTAGATAAAACGTTGCCTTCAAATCGTCCTTTTGGGAAGTAATCCTTCTCTTTGTGTTGATTATCTTCTGAACCTCATAAAACAGTGCTTCGGAAATCAATGGTTCATGGATTCCCTTTACCATGTACCCTCCCTCTGATTCAGATTTAATTGGGATAAGACCACAGTATGCAGGATTGCGTATAAGGCGGAAAAAGTACGAACGGGAACATTTCAACCCTCTACCGGCAGCCATCTTTCGAACTTCCTCAATCCTATGGATATTCTTGGCAAGTTGGAGAAAGACCCACCTTATGATACCTGCCTCGGGTTGATTTGGTGTAATGATTTTCTTGCCATCTACTGTTGTCAGATTAATGAAGCCCAAAGGAGCTTTGCTCGGATATCTACCCATCTGTTTTGCCCGACGGATGCCGTTTGCCGTATTCATTGCCCGTCTACTGTTTTCCGCTTCCGGTACAGATAGATAAACGGCAAGCATGACCGTACTTTCCGGTACGGAAAAGTCTATGGGTTGGTCAATCGCCATAGCTGTCGTTCTGTATTTTCGAAGCATACCTATCATCTCATAGGCATATTCAACATTTCGGCTAAACCTGTCCCATTTGATGAATAATATGTTTTGGTCCTCTTTTGGTTTACTTTTGACAGTTAAAAATAGTTTTTTCCATTCAGGTCGGTTGAAATTCTTGGCGGAGAAGTCTTCACGATAAACCCCCTTGACTTCTATATTGTTATACCGGCAATATTTTAGTAGTCGATCTTCCTGTTCCGGCAAAGAATATCCTTTTCTTTTTTGCTCGTCCGTACTGACACGGATATATAGGTAAGCAGTTTTCATTTGGATAATGTCTATGATTTAGCCACAAGATTATTATTTCTTTGAGACTTTCAAAGATTTGGAAATCAATTAATAATGAAATAATTTAATCAGTCCTCAAGTTTGAAATTATTCATAGGTAGCTCTTTCGAGTTTGTTCGTCGTGTTTACACGAATGTAGAGGATCGCTGTTGACATTACTTTTTCAAAATGGCACATGCATATTATCCGGAAGTTGATTATATGCATTGATAACCATGAAAATCACATTTCAAATACGGTTTTCCGTAATCTAAGAGGCTTAAACTTTTAGTATATTTGCATGAATAATAACACTAATTAGTGAAAAAAACCAATATTTAAATTTAAATATTCTTAATATCGCTATGAATATGAACTTATTTTTTTTGCCTAAAAAATAACTTTACCGTCAAACCAAAAACAAATGAAATATTTAAATGATACTGCAATCAAAAACTTTAGAGAAACTCAGACTGCTTATAAATGAGGAAACGGAATATCGTAAAGGTCCAAAACTGGTTTCATTTTTCAACGAACTGGGGTTTAATGATTCCTATGGTGACGGTTTTCCTTCTAGATGGGCATATACAGATGACCGGTTATCGAAAATAAATGGCACTCCGGAAATTGATAAGTGCATTAAAAAACTTTTTGCGCCTATCAACTTTATTGGTCGGTTCGATGAATTAGACATACACATTTCCGCATTCAATGAATACCTTGCTTTCGATAAATGGAAAGTTGTAAGGCAGGGTACAGAAATAAATTTTGCTCCAGCAGATAAAATCACTTTTACAAGTACAAAATCAACAAACCTAGATTCTGAGGACGACTTTTTAAACAAGGATTTTAATGAGGTCTCTATAGCCGCAATCGGACTGGATGCATCGGTTACTGTTGTTTTAGAACTTCGAATAGCAGAAATTAAAAAGTGTATGCTGGCAAATAGTCCGTTATCGGTAATATTCATGTGTGGCAGCACACTCGAGGGCATCCTGCTCGGTCTAGCAATACAACATCCCAGAACTTTTAATACAGCTGTGACAACACCCAAAGACCATGAGTCGAACAAACCAAAACCATTTCCTGCATGGTCATTAAACAATTTGATAGATGTAGCCTGTGAGACCGGCTTCTTGAAACAGGACGTGAAAAAATTCAGTCACTCGTTGCGAGACTTTAGGAACTACATACATCCCTATGAACAAATGAATTCTGGTTTCAATCCTGACAAACATACTGCAGGTATTAGTTGGCAGGTTTTGAAAGCTGCAGTTTTTCAGATTTGCAATGCCCAAAAACTCAAAGCTACTTCAAAATAGATAGCTACTCACAGAAATAGATTGATTTACAGCTCATTTCTAAATATTTTTTAGCTATTTTAGTATCTCACAGTTTCAATCATGTCAGAAAACATACTTCCCAAAATAGAGGCATCTAGAAAGGAACTCCTTGATCTCGGTATGCGAAATACGTTGCTGAATTACAAAAAGCCGAAAGCACGTGGTTTAACAATCGTTCAGGAACAATCTCTATCAGTATATGATATCTTGGTATCCCAAAACAAGGCCATGACTTTTTTGGCGCGACCGGGTAAAGAAGATGACGATGAATTATTTTTGTTTCCTGAAATAACTGAAAGTGAATTACAGGATGCTTACAACGATACGCGCTTGCAAACTGATGATACAGAGCAGAAACTCCAGACGAAAATTCTAAACACTTATTATTTTGCCAGGACTAGTATAGAAGAACAGGGTGTCAACATGCTCTATTTGGCACTGGGCATGCTAAATTGGTATGAGAAAGGAAATACCGAAGATCTTCGTAAAGCCCCGCTCCTATTAATTCCTGTTTCGTTAGAGCGTTCCAGTGCTAATGAGCGTTTTCGTCTGAGGTACACCGGAGCCGAAATTGGTGCTAACCTCTCGCTTCAGGCAAAAATGATGGTTGATTTTAACATCACCATCCCCGATCTGTCCGAAGAGGAAGAGTTTAATCTTCAATCTTATTTTACCGATATACAGGATAGGATTAACCATATCGATAATTGGAAAGTTGATACAAACGCCATAGAGCTTGGCTTTTTCTCATTCGGGAAGTTCATGATTTATCATGACTTGGACAGTTCGAAGTGGCCAGATGACAAAAAACCGTTTGACCATCCTATTCTACAATCGCTTTTCGGCGGCGGCTTTAATGAACAACAACCTTTAATCGGCGAAGAACATCATCTCGATCAGGAAACAAATGCTGATCAGTTGCTACAGGTTGTCGACGCAGACAGTTCACAGCTACTTGCGATGCTGGCTGTAAATGAAGGACGGAATATGGTAATTCAGGGACCACCAGGCACCGGAAAGTCCCAAACCATTACAAATCTTATTGCTGACGCTATCGGTAATGGGAAAAAGGTACTTTTTGTTGCTGAAAAAATGGCTGCTCTCGAAGTTGTGAAACGGAGATTAGATAGCGTTAATCTCGGCGAAGCCTGTCTCGAATTACATAGCCATAAGGCAAACAAACGGGAACTCCATACGGAGTTAAAGAGGATTTTGGAGCTAGGTAAGCCCACCACCACCCGCTTGGAAGAAGAGATACAATTCCTTAAGCCGGTAATAGACGAATTAAATGCGTACTGTAATGAAGTAAATAAGGTCATCGCTCAGAGTGGGCATTCTGCACAGGAAGTGATGGGGCACCTTTTAAAGATAAATAAAGAGAGTAACAATTATAAATTTCCAAGGATTGCTGTTGATGACATCGGATCATGGGATTTTCCATACTTGAAAGGTATAGAAATTCTTGCTGAGCAGATTCAGGCACGGTTGTCAAAAATTGGACAACCAGAAAAGCTACTGTTTTATGGTACCGGGCTGACTGTGTTTTTACCAAAAGATGAAGAAGCCGCAAAAGAATTACTTACCGGAGCAAGTAAATACACCAAGGAACTTATCAATATTATTGCTACCGTTTCGGAATCGCTTAATGTAAATACCCCTAACGATAAACAAACAGTAGCTGAACTGATAGCAACCGTAGCAACGGCTGCAAATAATCCGGGCGTACAGTCGATGGCAATTACAGATACGGCATGGTTAGATAACAAGGCGGATATTGCCGAAGTTATTGACACCGGAATCCGTCTCAGGGATTTACATCTGAAGTTTGATTCGGTGTTTATTCCTGAAGCATGGGAACATAACGTACTGGAAATACGCCAAAATCTTATCGCACATGGTAAAAAGTGGTATAAATTCCTTATCGGGGATTATAGAAAAGCGGTAAAACAATTAACAGGTTTGTTAAACACAACTGCGCCTGCCGAACTTGAAACGAAGATAGAGTATGTAAATGCCATGATGGAAGGAAAGCGTCTTAGTGCTACCTTATCTTCGTTCGAACCGTTAGCGACAAGATTGTTTGGGAACTATTGGCAAAAAAAACGTACCGATTGGAATGCAGTTCAAAACGCATTCGAATACTTACAGTCTGTACATGCCGCCATTCAAAAAGGGGAAATCCTTGCGTCGATTCTTACATATTTAGAAAAAAATGAGAAACCAGCACTGGCAGCTCAATACGCAAATAATTTAAAATCTGTGCTGCACGCGCAAGGCGAGGCTATTAAAAACTTACTGTTACACCTTGACTTAAATGATAACGAAATTCAAGAAAGTAGTTTTCAGGAACAGCAAGATATTTTAGACAGTTGGACGGCCGATTTACCTGACATTCACAAAGCAGTATCATGGAACGTCCTTAAGGAAAATATAGAAAAGGAAGGAGCAGGTTATTTGATTACCGTTGTGGAAAACTGGCCGGACGCATCAACACACTTAAAGACAGCTATACAAAAATCATGGTACGAGTCACTAATTGAGCAGGCCATGCTAAATAGTCCAGTTCTACGAAAATTTGAACGTTCTAATCACGAAGACATCATCGAAAAGTTCAAAAGACTCGATATCCTAAATCAATATTACAACATCGCTAAGGTAGCGCTCAAACATTGGGAAGCTGTGCCTAGACAAGACGGCGGTGGCCAGATAAATGTACTTAAAAGTGAATTTAATCGTAGGGCAAGACATATGCCTATAAGAAAGCTAATGCAGGAAGCCGGCCTTGCCATTCAGGCAATCAAACCGGTGATCATGATGAGTCCAATGTCCATTGCAAATTTTCTACCTCCAGATAGTATCGATTTTGACTTGGTAATCTTCGATGAGGCCAGCCAGGTTCGTCCGGTAGATGCTCTTGGTGCAATACTGCGTGGGAAACAATTAGTCGTTGTAGGGGACACGAAACAGATGCCCCCTACAAGTTTCTTCGATAGGTTGAACACCGAAACAGAAGATGAAGAAAACGTAACGGCAGATATGCAAAGCATTCTCGGTATGTGCGACGCCCAAAGTGCGCCGCAGCGCATGCTCCGTTGGCATTATCGTAGCAGGCATGAATCGCTGATAAGTTTGTCAAATCAGGAGTTTTACGAGAACAAGCTGATCATTTTCCCAAGCCCAGGATCAAAAAATAGAATGGGATTGGCCTTCAATCATTTACCTGATACTTTTTATGATAAGGGCAAAACCCGTACTAATGCTAAGGAAGCTGATAAAGTTGCAGATGCGGTTATGCATCATGCAATACACACCCCAAAATTAAGTCTTGGCGTTGTCGCTTTCAGTACCGCGCAAATGCAGGCAATACAAAATGCAATTGAATTACGCCGTAGGAAAAACCCGGATGTAGAAAGTTTCTTTAGAAGTCATCCTAACGAACCGTTTTTCGTCAAAAATCTCGAAAATGTCCAGGGAGATGAGAGAGATGTCATTTTTATCAGTATTGGTTATGGCAGGACTGAAGACGGAAAAGTACCGATGAGTTTCGGACCGTTAAATAATGAAGGCGGCGAGCGAAGATTGAATGTTTTGATTACGAGAGCAAAAAGCCGTTGTGAAGTATTTACGAATATAACTGCTGCGGATATGAATCCCGGACCAAACGCAAAATTTGGGATACGGGCGTTAAAAAGCTTTTTATATTATGCACAACATGGAAAATTTGAAAGCGACAAAGAAGAAATGGAATACAAACCGCAACCATTTGAAGAAATCGTTGCTGAAGGACTTCGGGAACAAGGTTACAATGTACGGGAAAAAGTAGGTTCGGCGGGATTCTACATAGACTTAGCTGTTGTAGACACTGACCATCCCGGAAGGTATTTGCTCGGAATAAATTGTGATGGTAGGTCATATCATAATGCTAAGTCTGCCAGAGATCGTGACAGGTTGCGCAGCACCGTTCTTGAAAGCATGGGTTGGAATCTATTCCATGTTTGGAGCACAGATTGGTTTAGAAATCCAAAAGGAGAATTACGATTGCTTGTAGATGCAATTGAAAAGGCAAGGATACAGACCGAACATAATGATGCTGTTGAAGAAGAATTAATGGAAGATCTAAAAAGTTTGATTCGCGAGGATAAAGTCGAGCAAAGTGAGTCTTACGAAAAATATGTAGTAGCTACCCTTCCTTCGGAAGTTTCCTTTCAGGAACTTCACAAATACTCTTCTGGAAGACTTGGAAATTGGATAGCTGATGTAGTAAAAATCGAAAGCCCCGTACATTTTGAAGAAATGGCAAGGAGAATAACCGATGCAAACGGTGTTTCAAAAATTGGTAGCCGTATTCGTGCGACAATCACGAATGCAACGGCATATGCAGTCGATAATGGATTAGTCATTAGAAAAGATGACTTCTTATGGTATCCCGAAAATGATACTGCCAAGATTCGCGATAGAAGCTTTTTGAACGCTAATTCACGAAAACTAATTTACATTGCCCCCGAAGAAATGAATCTTGCCATTGCTAAAGTGGTAGAGAATTCAATTGCAATACAACCCGAAAGTGCTGTTCCTTTAATCGCTAAAATCTTCGGTTATTCGAGAGTAACGGAGGATATGCGAGCATCAATATTAGAATCTATTAATTATGCCTTAGAAAGTGAGAAAATAACAAGAGACGGAGACTTTTTGAAACCGCTATAGTTATCAATAACTAATCACTTTCATCATTATGTCAATTCAACAAAATAAAATAGCTATACTTATTGGAGCCGGAGCAGTTCAAAATGCCTGGGAACCTATTCTTAATTGTTTTAGGCGAATAAATAATGAGGACACGGATTCGGATACTGCCAACTTCCTATTCTCCAAATTAATCTGCGCGTTGAGACTGTACTCCAAATCGCCTAAAGGCATTGCTCAATTGAATGAAGAAAGAGATATGGTTAACGCTATGAAGGAAATTGTATGCCTTTCGTTAAGAAATGCTCAAGAAACTGGTTTTCTTAAGCCAAGAGAGGAATTTGAGTCTATTTTAAATAATTTCGTCCTTGCAAATCCCAATAGTTTATTTGGCTTTGTATCTACAAATTGGGACACGGTAATTGATGATGCAGCAGACCACTGGGTTAAAGATAAATATTACGATATTGACAGTAGTAAAGTGTTTCATCTTCACGGTAGCATCGAGCAGTACGAACAAATCTACCTCCCTTCGGAAACCTCCATGGAAAACTACCGAAGCGATGCCGAAAATGATGCCTTAGGTTATAATCACTTCGCAACATATCAGTTCTTGTCCGAGGCAAATACTATTCTTCTATACGGTCTTTCCCTTGATCCATTGGATGCAGAACTATGCCTTTTACTAAATGGGACATTTACACAAAGTAAAATGACTAGGGAAATTATAATTATCAATCCTGATTATCAAAAAGTTCGAAAAAGAGTTAAAGCACTACTTTTCCCTAGGACAGATATAACAATTCGGTGCTTTGATCCGAAAAACTTACTCAAAGAATTATAATAGCAGAAAACTACTAAACACTAGTGTTTGTTAGGACAGTGTATCCAAACAATCCCAGAAAAACATCCAGTTTTTTAATAGTAAACTGGGCATTTTTTATAGCAGGAACATTATTAAATCATAGCTGTTTTTGAGTTTGAAGTAACGAGAGTCAATGCACTATTTTAAAAGCTGTTTGGACGCTCAAAATATAACTTCGATAATTATATTAAGTTTAAATATTAAAGATACTAAGTATCCAGAAGATGACTCATCATCTATTAATCTTCCAAAAATTGGTTCGAACTTCTTACCATAGAGCCACTTAAGGAAACACTACACCATAGTTACCTCCTTTTTTTATGTCAATAAAAAACTGTGAACCAAATTGATACAACAGGTTCTCTTCGCATATATAAAATGACGGCGATGTATTCATATTTTTAGTTTTCTTTCTTTTATAGGAACCTTGGACTGTTTAGGTTGATTAACCTTTTCCACGAATAAATCAGATTGGTACGGAGTGTCTTTAAGATGGCTTAATCTTCTTAAATCTTCCAAAAAAGAGTTCGAGTTTTGTACCAGCGGGATCACAAAAGGCGCTAGAAATAGCGCCTTTTTTGTTTATAATATCGCTTTAAACGCTCTCAGCGCAGATTTGTAAATCAGAATAGGTCATTCCGAATCATAAAAAGTGGTGCCCAAAGTGGTGCCCTTTTTAAATCACTAAATTAGGGCAGTACTTTTTGTGTTAATTTACTGTAATTCAGTGTGTAAGAACATCTTTTTTAATATTCAAAATAACTTAAAAATGATGAAAAACAATCAAAAATTATCTGTCCTTTTTTGGCACAGAAAATCCAAAGCAGATGAAATGGGTTCAGCACCCATTATGTGCCGCATTACGATCGATACTTCTGAGGTGGAATTTTCCATCGGAAAGAAGATTCCTGCAAAGTACTGGAACACGAAGACCAAACGAGTGTATGGCTGTCCAGAAGCCAAACTGTTCAATTCCAGGATCAACCAGATAGAAACAGACTTGGAAAGACATTTTCTCAAACTCCAGTTTGAATATGACCACATTACGCCTTTTATGGTCAGAAATGTCTATAAAGGACTTTCTGCGAATCATAAGCCAGGCGAAGCCCAGGCCACAAAAGAAAGTAAATCATACACCCTACTAGAGCTAACAGATCAATATGTTCAGAATTTCAGCGAAATGGTTCATAAAGGAATTCGATCAGCGGAAACCCTCAGGCAGTGGAAAGCGACCAGAAACAAATTAGCAGAATTTATCGAGTTTGTCTATAAATCTGCTGATCTGGATCTTGATCAGATCGACTATTCATTTGCCACTAAATTCTATAAGTACCTTACCATTGAGCGAGAAAAGGTTATTGGAGAAGCAGCTGCTAAGAAGCAGATCAAGAACACCAAACAGCTTCTTTCTATCGCTGAATCTAAAAACCTGATCGATAAAAATCCTATTCAAAAGTTCCGATGCGGAGGTGATGAAACGGACGTAGCCCCTCTGGAATATGAACAGGTCTATTTGCTGTGGAACAAAAAATTGACCATATTACGGCTAGAAGAAGTTAGGGACGTGTTTATCCTACAATGCTTTACTGGCTTCGCGTTTCAGGACGTATACTCGCTTTCAGAAAGCCATATTGTCCATGTAGGACGATCAGGAGAAAAATGGATCGTCAAAGAAAGGGGAAAGACCGGAGTGACCGAAATGGTTCCCATCATGCCTATCGTCGAGGAGATCATCGCTAAATATAAGAATCACGATTGCAGAAAGGTATTTGGACACCTCATTCCCGTGAATAGCAATTCCAAGTACAATGCCTACCTAAAGGAAATAGCTGTTATTTGTGGAATCAGGAGAGAATTGAATACGCACTTGGCTAGGCATACCTTTGCTGACATGATGCTCAATGTCTTTGAGTTTTCCCTTGAGGAAGTGAGCAAGATGCTCGGTCATAAGACTATCAGGACGACACAGCGATATGCCAAGATTAAGAAAAACAGAATCAGCAGAACCTGGGAAAATGTAAAAAGTAAAGTGTTTGATAAGAATGGAAAACTGATCAATTTATCTCTTTGAATATTCTGGCTTCGAATTCGAAGCCAGAATATTCATTATTATGCTATCGAAAAAATATTTATACTGCATAGATATCTTTCATTATCCAATCCCAAGCTAAAGATTTCCAGTTATTTAAAAGCATTCCTTTTTTGTTTTTCCATCCCTTGGAATTATAATGTTCAAAGAAAGATTGAGCAAATTCAAGCTTGATATTCTTCTCTAAGAAATAGATCTGACATGTCTTAGTTCTGGCGGAACTGACTTACCGAAGCCCTTCATGGTTGAAAATCGTCTTTAAAACGCTTTTTGTCATTAAACAGTTTTGCCAGATCCTCTGGATCATAATAGATATTTCCTCCGATCTGTGTGTAAGGCAAAATTCCACTTTGTCTAATCGACTGCAGCTTTCCAGGAGAAAATCCTAGCAATTTTCTTACCTCTGCTGATTTCATCCAGCGTTTGACCTTATGATCTCGGAATTTTGCTCTGATCAACTTTTCCATCGAATCCAGCAATTCCAATTTCAGCCCTTCTAAATCCTCTAATGTAACCAATTGGTCCCTTCTCAACTTTTCCATATCACTCCTTGATTATTTAATTATTTAAAATGGGAATATAGCCAATAAATAAAAAAGCATCCCAATCAAAATTTGAAGGGGATGCCATTAATGTATGTGTATTTTTAGTTTTTTGACTTTAATAACTCTTCTAGGTATGTTACCTTTTCTTTTTCAGCTATAACAAGCCTTTCATACAGTTCAATAATTTTTTCAAGTGGATTAATTGTACATAAATAATTATTATTTACAGAACTACTGTCCTGAAATGTATTATTTATTACATTGAAAACTGATTCCTCATTGAAATTTTTGATCGCATCAGGACTTACTTTTAGAATTCTAGCAACTTGCTCTATAATATCATTTTCAATTGCCTCTTTGGCTTCCAATTGTGACACTTTCTTTTGTGTCCAATCTTCGCCCAGTTCAAAAGCAAGAGCTTCTTGCTTCATGCCTAGCATTTCCCTGAATCTTTTGATATTTCTTCCTTCGTGGATATGTTGTGTCCTTTCCATAATTCGATGTCAATTTTTTAAAGATAAATCTTTCGATCAACCCATTTACGAATTTAAGGAATATTTCACGGATAACATATTCTCTTTCTAGGATAATTTATGCGAGGTTCTGAATTGTATAGACTAGTTAGTGTGCTGAACTTCATATTTAAAAAGGAATAACAATATGAAAAGATTAAGAAAAAAGTTCCTTTCCATGGAACAGGTTTGCAGTAAATACCATGAAATCGATGAACGATATTCTTCCCGCAGTAAAAAGTATTCAATCTTCGTCCATGCAAATATTAGGTATCTCTGTGCCATACTCGGTCTGACGCCTGAAAAGATCATCCAAGAATACCTGGATAACTTTGCCTTCGGTTTTAAAATGGATGCTACAAAAAAGCAAAGGAATCTAGCGAACCGATTCTTTCTCTCTTGCAGAACCGAAAAAAGTGACTATGACAGGAAAGAGATCAAAGAGATGCTGTCAGAACTGAAAGTAAACCAAGCCTACTTTTCCAGATCGTTCAGTTTGGATATCGATGGCAGCGAGAGCGATGTCTTTTATGCAGGGCACCATATTTTTAACCAAAAATGGGTCCAGTGGTGGTTTAATAAGCACCGGAATTCCCAAAAGATTTCGCTGTTGGACGATATCTAAATCTTTTAAAACTAATTGTTATGATTTCCACAGCATTACATCTGGACAAACAGCTAGAAGAAGTAATCCAGATCTTGACTACTAACTTCCTGATCGAATGTATCTATCGGAGCGACTTCCATGAATCAGGCGAACACCAGGAACTAATCCTTTTGCTATCGAACAAGTATGTCAATATCATCGGAGAAATTACCCCAAAGATGATGAACTGTATAAAAGAATATGAAAACTATCTGATCAAATGTTTTGTTGCTTTTCAGGCTAGAGAAAAGGTCAAAAAGGGAAATATATTTCTATTTTGTACCTGCCAACCTGAAAACCTGGTCTATCAAAAACCTGATTCCAAGTTTTCTCCAATCCCCAATGACTTTGATCCATCGGCGTGTTTAGCGCTTTCTAAAGAAGTTCAGCAAAGAGACCTTAAAAAGATAGAAGAATTCAAAGATGGATATTATCATTTCAAATCCCGATCTAAATACGCCATGTCATCTTTTATGATCCATCAGGTTCTGGAACAAACCTATAGGAACTTGGAGATTATCCTGATGGGAAAGGACAAAATTACCCATTCCATTAGGTGCCATAATGCGACTCTATGTAAAATTTATCCCTACGACAAACCTGTCTTTGATGTAGATCAAACGGAGGATAATGATCTTTTGGAAATTCTTGAAGAAATCTACCGTGCAACGCGGTATGAAGATGATTTCCAGATTTCGCTAGAAACCCTTGAAAGGATCGAACAGAAGATGAAAGCGCTGACCGAACTATCAGAAACTATCATCATCAAGATCACAACGGATTTCAGATATAAATTCCTAAATGCAAACGAGCCCTACCATACGGATGCGAATCAATTCCCAAATCTTCCGATACTGGACTATATGAAACCTATACTAGCATACTTAGATCAGGAAATACCGGAGAAAAAATACCTTCAAATCTTTGGATCACGGAATAGGATCTTTGAAATTAGGGGAGTTAACTTTTCATATGCGCAAGAAACTACGGTTGCTAGAAATCTGGATATCCTGCTGATCACAGATCAACCGTTAAGGGATCGAATACACCAACTGATAAAGGATATACAAGAAAGGTTTCAAATTAAAATCTTCATCCTGAATTACGCTATATCTGAGATTCAGCAGCTGATCGATGAAAATAATCCACTCATCCATAAAATTCTCTACGAGCTACCCCCTACAGAAAAATCAACTAATTTTCTATCCAAACTTTATATGCATCCCAAAAAAGGAAACATGTGTGAGGAGCAAAAGTGGAGTTGCTACCTTTAAGTGGAGACAGATTTAAAATAAAATAGAATTAAATTTGTTAAGACATGGCAAGAATATTTGATGAGTCATTTAAAAAAATGGCAGTAGAGTTGTCCTCTCTAAAGGGCTCGGTTTTGGAAGCAGCAAAAGAGTTGGATCTAGATGCAAGTAGATTAAGTAAATGGCGTGTAGATCCTAGATATAATGGAGGTACACTATTACCAAAGAATGATAAATTAACTCCAGAGGAGCAAGAGATTAGGGAGTTAAAAAAGCGTTTAAAGGAAGCAGAATTAGAAAACGTAATCTTAAAAAAGGCGGTAGCCATCTTTTCCAAGGGCGACTGAGAAAATATGAGTTCATAAAATCGCATATGAACCTATTCGCAGTTGAAAAGATGTGCAAGATTATAAATACAAGCAGTAGTTCGTTTTACAAATGGATTTCTAGACCAAAAAGCAACAGAGATAAGAGAACAGAGGAATTATCTATACTGGTAAAACAAGAACATCAGGACAGTGACCAAATATACGGCAGTCCTCGAATTACTTTAGAACTGAATAAGAAAAATCATAAAATATCACGTTCTTATGTCGCCAGATTGATGAGAAAATTGAATCTAAGAAGCAAGATTCGGAAGAAATTTAAGATAACGACAGATTCCAAACACAGTTTTCAACTTGCTGAGAATCTCCTTGGAAGAAATTTCTTTACAGATGGCCTATCGCAAAAATGGGTTGGTGATATTACCTACATCAAGACTGGATCAGGATGGCTGTATCTTACTACTGTTATCGACCTTGCCGATAGAAAAATCATAGGTTGGTCGTTCAGAATGACATGACGGCAGAGCATACAACTTTAAAAGCACTTAAAATGGCTATTGCACAAAGGAATGTAAAACAGGGTCTGATTTTCCACTCAGATAGAGGTGCTCAATATGCATGCAACGAGTTTAAGTCTTTCTTAGGAAAAAATGAAATTATCCAAAGTATGAGCAGGAAAGGTAATTGTTGGGATAACGCAGTCGCGGAAAGCTTCTTCAAAACACTAAAATGTGAATTAGTTTATCACAGAAAATTTGCAAACAGGGAAGCTGCGAGATTAGAAATCTTTAGATACATCGAAGGATTTTACCATCAAAAAAGAATCCATTCTGGATTAGGTAATAAAACACCAAATGAAATGGAAAAATTTTATAAATCAACTAGTTTATTAGTGGCATAAAAAGTCTCCACTTTTAAGTTGCAATTCCAGTCATACAATTCGCAGAACCCTCTCTTTTTGCTATTAAAACATTGCCGCCTTCAAGCTTGTCAAAGTCTATAAGTCCAAACGGTTTTTTAAAAGTCAGTAACAGCACAAGTGTTAAAAGCCCAATAATTATTATTCGCTTTTTGTCGGTAAATTTTTCTTTGATTAAAAAATAGATTTGCCTTGTCAGTGCAACTCCGAGTCCTAAAAAAATAATGACCAAAATTAAGAATGCAGGAAATGCAAAAAATCCAAGTTTTCCTTCCCAATAGTACGTTGTGTTTACTATCAGAAAGAAAATGATTATTGTTAGTAGAAGTCCTTTATTTTTCAAATTCGTTGTCTGTTAATTTTTGCGATGTCGTTGGTTAAGCTGACCGCTAACGTTTTGGGGCATTTCGTTCGTGCGGGTTTCGGAGTTCAAAGCAACAATTTATTTCTAATGTTCATTAAAAGGTTCAAGCTTTCGGTCAGGCTGTTTGATTTAAGTTTCCATTTCATCTTACGTGATAAAAAAATAGTTCTTTAATCAACAATCCGAACTCCAAAAGAAAGAGTAACAGCACCACAATCGATTATTACAGCATGAATGTTTTCTAATTGACCATAACAGTATTTTTTAATCAATCTGTGTGTCATTTTAATTGTGAAACATTGGTATAATTGAGCTTCCATTTTTCATCACAACTAAACCAAACAAAGATTTCCCCCCATATACTGGTAATAGCCCCTTGTATTCGTCTCCATTAGTATCTTCTCAAGTTCAGCAAAGCTCAAGAACATTGGCCCAACTAAGGTGCTAGCTCGCCGAAAACGATAAAGACTGAACCTTCAGAATTATATTCTTAAGTAATAGCTTCTATTTTCGACAAAAATTATGATTTATTCATATTTTTTATTCATTGCATTTCCAGTATGATGATACTCTAAGCCCAGTTTATCAAGTATTCGATCTTCAAATTTTCTTATCACAACGCCTCTATCAATAATCTCCTGATTATTAGATGGCTTTTGATTTACGATGATAATTTTACCACTTTTATTATCTATAAGAGAAACTAATAATAAACTAGTCGGAGGTTCAATCGGTTTCGGGATGAGAACAATATAAGATTCATCTGTACCATGGTCATATATTGTACCTCTGTAAAAATTGGGGTTATTCTTACTTATTTTAAAAGTATGTCCCTCTAACTTCACACCATTTAAAATATTGAATGTATTAATTTTTTGCATTAATGAATCTTTTGAAACTTCATATTCATACCTTTCTGCCATTAAATTGCTGCCTGCTGCAAAATAATCACATCCAATAAAAGCACTGAACAGGAAGGCACTGATCATCAACTTGACAATCTTTCTATACATGGTATATTTCTAATTTTTAATTCTTCTTTTCTTTGATCATATATTGAGGCTGAAAATTTTTCTACCTAAACTATCTTGTATATATATGTTTCCCCGAAAGCCAATCGACTGCGTAAAAACACTTCTTGAGAATTTATCCGACGCGCCAGTATATTATCTCCCTAAAACTCAATCAATGAAATATATCAAGGCAATTAACCTATATCTCCTTTAATCTGGACCAATAAACTCGAATTGTTTATTTTAATAAATCCAGCCCCATTCTGTCCCCAATAGTTTAAAGCCACCGTCTTCGAATAAATACACCCAAACCAAAGCTTCCAAAACAATGGGTTCTTCAGGTATTCTACTATGCGTTGATCTTTTATATTTATATGTTTCTAAATTCTAATTAGTAAACTACCAAATCTAAATTAAATTATATTTCATTATAGCCTCTTCTTTTATCAAATATCTTAAAGTCGGGGCACCACCACCTTGCAATTCACTATTAGAAAAAAAAAGTTCCCAATACCTCCCATCTCTTGGATCTTTATACAATCTATTCCAACCACTAGAATCAACATTTATTTCTATTAAATAATTTTCCACAAGGAAAAATATTCGGTTGCTCACATCATCATACTCAATTGAATTTAAGAGATTAATTAGCGTCCCTTTTAATAAAGTTTCCTTCTTGTCTAACTCTGTCATTTTACTTTTGCTTTAATTGCGTTAGAAGGTATTTGTTAATTAGGTATTGTAAATTCTCTTGCTCCTCCGGCTGTTAAGCCAAATCCTACAAACCCTGGATTGCCTCGATTTATTGGTGATGAGAGACCACTTGAACTTTTTTAGATTATTTCTGTTTGTTCTGCTATTTTCCGCTTTAATTACGGTGTTTCCGTTGTTCAGAGTTTTCTTTTTTCCAATTGTTCCATCTCCCTACAATCGCATCGTAGAACCTCGCACCATAATCGTAGGGATTAATATTATTACTTTATTTTGATGTTTTTAATCTCTTCCCAGTCCCAATCCAACCGTAACTTTAGCTCTTTCATTATTTCAGGTGCCTGCCCTTTTAATTTTATACATGCAGTGCAATCTTTAATATCAGTAATATAATCCATGTTTACTTGCCTCCTTAAGTACATCAGTGGGACATACCCCCATTGCAATTCATCTGGCGATACACCACTATCATCCTTGATCACTTTTGTTATTTTACCATTCTTGATGAAAAACAAAAAAAAGTAAGTCCTATCTCCTGAATGGAAAGAAATATACTCCTCTTTCAACGAATCTAAATCAACATAATCAAAATTTCTTCTAATAGTTTCTAACTGACTTGATTTTAGCCTATATCGGTACATAGGATATCGAAGTGTATCCAATCCTCTCAGATCAAACTTCTGATAAATATAAGCTCCTTGTTTATCTAAATAATAAAATTCGTCCGAAAGATAATCTGGCGAGATAGTGGCGAGGATAATTTCATCAAAATTTTCGATTGTTTGAGAGTTCTTCTTAATTTTACGGTATTTAAACAAACGATCGTCCCCCACTGCCCTAAGGACTAAAGTATCATGGGTCAGACGATTAATTAAGGTTTTTTTCCACTCCGACTCGCCCAGATCCCATATCTTGAGTGTATCTCCTACTATACGGTAGACAGTGTTGGAACCAAGCGGCAAGGGCAAACCGTTATCTATATTCGTATTATCAAAAAAACCGCCTTTGTAGTCACAAGAATCTCCATAAAAGCGAAAACCTCGTATTGCATTGGATGTTTGGTCATAAAAATACCTTTTGGAATATAATCTGTGATCAGTCCTCGACACCTTTCGTAGAATATTTTCTTTATCCATTTCGATAGCCCAAACTCCTTGCAAATCTTCACCAGAATATCCCGTTTCTTCACTTTTACAAGAACTGAGACTCAGTATAATGCACGCATTAAGAACATAAAACATTAAGTATATTTTCATTACGAATCAATAAAATTGAATTATACTATTTCGAGATTGGTCTATCACTTTTTGAATAAGCTCATTTAGCTGATGATAGCTACGACAAAAAAGGTACAACGCATCAACAATATAAAAAATGGATGCCGATACCAAAAGCATTATGTTCATTGTCATTGATACCTGCATCCAAAATTTTATGACTAAACAAGCTTTTAAAAAAAAGCCTGGACTTGCCGGTTTGTGATTTTAAAGTTGGAATATATCAAATCGCGATATTATAAAGTACATATAACTCCCTATCGCTCTTTCATGATCAATCCAATCTCCAAAAGAAAGAGTAACAGCACCACAATCGATTATTACAGCATGAATGTTTTCTAATTGACCCTAACAGTAATCTTTAACCAAGCTGTGTGTCAGCTTAATTATGAAACGTTGATAAAGTTGAGCCTCCATTTATTCTCACAACTAAACCAAACAAAGATTTTCCCTACGCTGCATTTACCATATACTGGTAATAGTCCCATGTATTCGTCTTCATTAATATCTTCTCAAGATCAACAAAGCTCAAGAACACTGGCTCAACTAAGGTTCTAGATCGCCGAAACCGATAAAGATTGAACTTTTAGAATTATATTCTTAAGTAATAGCGTCTATTTTCGACAAAAATTATGATTTAATCATATTTTTTATTCATTGCATTTCCAGTATGATGATACTCTAAGCCCAGTTTATCAAGTATTCGATCTTCAAATTTTCTTATCACAGCTCCTCTATCAATAATCTCCTGATTATTTGACGGTTCCTGATTTACACCCACAATTTTACCACTCTTATTGTCTTTAAGAGAAACTAACAATAACTCAGTCGGAGATTCGATCGGTGTCGGGATGAGAACAAGGTAAGATTCATCTGTACTATGATCATAAATTGTACCTTGGTGAAAATAAGGACTATTCTTATCTATTTTAAAAGCAGACTCTTCTAACTTAACTCCATTTAAAATATTAAATGTATTAATTTTTTGAATTAATGAATCTATTGAAACCTCATATTCATACCTTTCTGCCATTAAATTGCTGCCTGCTGCAAAATAATCACATCCAATAAAAGCACTGAACAGGAAGGCACTTATCATCAACTTGACAATCTTTCTATACATGGTATATTTCTAATGCATTAATTATTCTGTCTTTCGGTAGTTCCATTTGTTATGTCGTTTTATTTAATGTCGTTATCTATAATTACAACAAACAGTTTGCGTCTTCATCAAATAGAGCTGCTGAACAAGCGAGATGTACATCTCTGAACTTAACCCCGCATTTTGCCAAACTAATGTTGTGTGCGGCTTGTATTTCATTGTAAATTTGGAAAAGGTAATCTGTATGTCAATGAGTATTTTTCTCCATTAATTTCTACTGCTTGTTTTTCCTTTATATTTTTTAGAAGTTTGACAAAGTCATCAAAATATTTCTTGTCTAAGTAAATACTGAATAAGCCATCACTCCTTTTAACTGTTGAACTACTTTTTATGTCATTCCATTCCTCATTCCACTTTAAAGGTTTTTCAGGTGAATGATTGTACATTGTAGCCAAAACCTCAATTGTGTCTGGTAACCACTCTTTGGCTTTGTCAGATTCAAATTTAATTAAGTTGTCAAATACAGTTAAGAAATCTTTTGGCACTTTTGCTCTTGCTTCGGTTTTAGTTTCACGAATGCTACCATAGACACTTATTTGTCTTACCGTATCAAAGTTTAAAATCATAACGTTTGTCGGTTGGTCAGTCCAACTTGAAGCCTCAATAAAATCTTTCTGTTTCATTAGACTATCAGTAATTCCAAATGACTTTACGATTTTTTGTGTTGTTTCTCTGTCATTTGAGACTTCAAAATATTTCCATTCTTTGTTAACTATTTTCTTGTAAATAATTTGTCCATTTTCATATAAGGCAAAAGTTGGAACATCTGAACCAATAACCATAAGCCAAGGGTCTGTTTCCACTAGAACAACAATTGGCTGTCCATATCTTTCATTAAAAGTTTGTCCATATAAAATTGTCAAACTAAAAGTTAAAAAGAGCGTCAAGAATGCTTTTGTCATTTGGAATGTTTGCTTAAATTAATTCAATATATCCCAGCTACTTTGCGAAGTCGCAGAGCTGAATCGAAGATAGGAAAATGGAGGTATTTAGCAAAGTCCTTTATAGTAAGCAATTCGTGCAGCGTGCGACTTGATAAAAACGAAGTAAGACCCCTGGCAATTGCTAGTATGAAGCGAAGTGGATTGCAAACAACGTTTCGGGGCTTGGCGCCAGTGACGGAAATTGAAGCAAAAATTTTCAATTTAGCAACACGGTAATCAAAAACCAATCTATTGAATAGATTTAAGAAAGAAGTCAGTATAAGATCTGAAAGATTTATTGTACCGAAATATTGAACTCTTACGGAGACAATCTTATTTCTCTTAAACCAAAACCAGTATAATCACAATTCCAGTCAT
Source organism: Sphingobacteruim zhuxiongii (assembly GCF_009557615.1). Lineage (NCBI taxonomy): Bacteria > Pseudomonadati > Bacteroidota > Sphingobacteriia > Sphingobacteriales > Sphingobacteriaceae > Sphingobacterium > Sphingobacterium zhuxiongii. The sequence goes on along the minus strand of NZ_CP045652.1, from coordinate 2,115,943 downwards.
CAGATCCATTTACAAATATCTCGATATTACTCAATTTACCTTCATTAACATTCCCTACAAAACCTAAAATTAACTCGAGATCCCTTATTTCTATCAATTTATCAATAGACAAAATATCTTCAGAAATCATCAAAAGGTCAGAATCATTATTATAGTTTAAAAAAATATACTGCCCTACCCCAGTACATTCTCTCTCAATAACACTCAATTTATCTAGATGACTATAAAGATTTGGACAATTCTCTGCCAACGCAAAAAGAAGAGCCAGTTCAAAAACATTTAAGCTATCGTGCACGCAGCAAATATTATAAAAGAAGCGGCTTTATCAAAAACAAATTATACTATTATATACCCAGCGCATATATGGCAAAATCGATCGATAAAATTCAATTGCTAAAAGCAAATGATGTCGACATTATAGAAATCGATGAAACCGATAAAACATGTTATTATAAGAAAGTAATAGCTAAAATTCAGTCAACTTATCCTTAATTCCTTTACTTAAATGGAATTGGTATTGATATAGATCCTAATGGCTTGATTTAGACTTGCTTCGTACCTTAGTCCTTTATCGTAGACGATTGAGTGATGCTCGTTTATCTAGATACCGAGCATTTGATATTGCAGGAAGCGGAAATAATTCCAAAGGATTCTCTTTCAAAACCACGAAAATTTGATCCTCTTTTTCATGAGCATAAAGGTTATAATTTAGCGTGTACTTTCCTGAAACGTCCTGAACGCCTTCATTTTCGCAGGCATATAAATTCGAATATCCGTTCTTCCATACCGTAACTAACTTATGATACTCTACTTGTCCGATACGATCCTGATGATTGACGACTTGTAAACTAAGCTTAGAAACTCCATCGTAGTCAACGATTATGGAGTCAATTAAGATCTCTCTTTTCAGTAACGTATCCCTAATCTCGTGTTTTTCCGAACGCAGAAAAAATGAGTTCTCCGGTCCTGGACCCCCTATGTGTTGATAATCGCATGCATAGAATATAGAAAGGGAAAGCAAGAAAATCAGTTGAATACACTTTAAATTCATCACTGATATAGTTCGGTTTAAAACTCTTTTTAACATCCTCCTAGTTTGCTCAAATAAATGCGGCATCGCTATCCAAATTAAATAATATGCTAAGAATCGATGAAACGAATTGTTTAGTCTTCGTTTCCTTTTTCAAAATCTGCACATTAATAGCTAGAAGGAAAAACTTGAATGACGAAGGAATTAACCTAAACCTTAAAGTATTTTCTCATTCAATCACTATTCCCAAATATAACGTAAACATTTTGATTTGTTTTATATCGAATACCATCCCTAAAACTATCATTATAAATGCATGCAATTGAGGAGCCAAAGTAGCTAAGTACCCAATCGAAGGTGGAAAAATTATTTAAAAAAATATAGACACAAATTAACCTTCATTAATTATTTTTGATTACACTAACAGTTTCATATGCATTTTACAAAACAGAATTGGTCTCGTAGTTTGACAATCGTACTCCTTCTTACTATGCTATCATTAACGAAGATGGTATCCGCACAAGCACATCAAGGTTTTTACGTGACGAATTCCAATGACACCGTATACTGTGAAATCCTTTCGACTTCAGAGAACTTTTTGCAGGTCCGTCGCGAGGGAGAAAAAAGGCCGATTATGGTAAAAAGTAACGATATCATTTCTGCGCATGATTTGGTGAAAAATCGTCGTTATATTCTCTCTTACCACGAGACAAATAAGAAACGCAAGAAGCCGCGTTTCTTCTGTTTAGAAGATGCAGGTCCTATGCATCTTATTCCTGAAAATGACTTGATGTTTTCCGCATCGAGTGGACAATCCGAGATTTCGAAATTTCGAATTTACAACATCTATAAAGAGGGCGTCGACACCGTCTATTACTACAATCCGGATGGATTGTTTAACCCCGAATTCGCCGATCGATTAGCCCATGTAAAAGCCTTATTTGCGGATGATGAAATCGCAATCAAAGCCCTGGAACATGATTTCAATACGAAATCCAACCAAAATGCTTTAAATCAATTGGTCAAGGACTATAATCTTCGCTATCAGGAAAAGCAAAAGGGATTGTAAATTCGGTTTAATTTAAATCCAATATTGATGGTCTAACTATTGCCCATACACGTTTGTGTTTTAGGGCATTATCTTTATGCGTGATTTGAAATTCAGGTTTTAGAATATGGCATGAGATACTGACGTGTCCACCTACATCGCCTTGATAGATTAAGGAAATACCGAGATCATCTTCTATCCACTGTTTTTTATCTGCAACGGGGATACCGTCGGGAGAAAGTTTACGGAGTTCGGCATCATTATTTGGAATTCCAAGGGAGGCTAATGCAAAACCGCTTCCATTGCCATCAATCACCGTTAGCATGCGATTTTCGCGATTATATTTATAGACAATCTGAATGTGATCGGCACCACCCTTTCCTGTATTATCAACGAGCACGATATCTCCTGGGAGGATATCCAAGTCGTATTCGGCCTCTATGTCTTCGAAGGTAATCATCTTCCTGGCGGCATCTTGCGCAACATGCTGCTCTTTTAAAGTCGTATTCTCGCGGTAGTCGCTACGTAACTCTCCGGATTGATCGAAAGTCGTGGTGCCATAGGATCCAAATAATGCGATATTACTGGTATTCATAAATTGGCTTGTCGTTTTTGTTGGCGCACCTGCGCGGGCATAGAAATATCCAACTGCCTTGCCACACCAAGACTCCTTATTCCCCTTCGTAATTCGCTGTTCTATGGAATGCTGCGATTCAGAAAGCGCTTCGAACGCATAATTCGCTATCTCTTGGAGCTTCTCGCGCAATGGTGCTTGTTGCTGTTCAAAGCTATCTAAATCGACATATTCATACATTTCAATCTGGCTCCCGTTGGGATATTGCCAGCGTATTTTTCCGTATTCAAAGTAGCTAACTTTTCCGCCTGAAAATTCTGGATCGTCCATCTCATCCGAACGGGGATATCCCAAGCTCGAGTTTGTTTCACCTGCTTCCTGATATTTCATCAATATATTTCCATGTACTTCGAAAATTAAGTTATCTGGACAAGCATACAACACGCAATTTTGACAAATAGCTACGCCGCTGGCCGGCAAGTCTTGCTCATTGAGTATGGCGCCAGTATCGAAGCCTCGACTGGCGAGTTCCGCGATCTTTGTTCTAAAATTTTCCATAATAAGTTTCTTACGTTAGTTTGGGATCACTAACGATAGGCAATGCCGGAAATACCTCACATATCCAACCTAAGGCCTGAATCCCAGGGTTTATTAATTCGTTTTTACTGTTTATTTCACTGTCTGCGACATTGAAAAATCCTAAGCTGATGCTGTCGCCCGCATTCACTTTATCTTGTTGGCTCCATTTGGCGACAATCTTGAGATTCTTAACCAAAATCATCGCGGTCGTGATACATTTCAGTTCACCCCTGTTAGTGTTATCCTTCATTCCATTGGAGAAGAAGTCTTTTTCAAGGGCTTTCGCATACCAAAGTTTAGCATAATGAAGCAGTGATCGATCGAACCAATCTCGCTGTAGATTGACCAAACAGTAGTCAAATGACAGTTCGAAACCATCCGCCTGTGAAGGTTGTTGTACGAGTAGATCATCCTTCTTTAGCATGTGGATTAGTTCAATCCGTTTGGACAAGATTGGCGGCAAATGCTGTAGCTTAAGATCCATTCGCTGGGTTGGTTCAACCGGCATATTGATTCGATTGCTACGGACATGCTGCAGCTTCATTTGTTGGAAGTTGCTATTGCTTCGTTGCAAAGGGAATTTTACTTGGAATTCCTTTACAATTGGTTTATCACTAACTAAACGATGTTTAATCAAGCCTTCGAATTTATTTTGCAATGGACTAGTTATTCGAGATTGATCGATCCTCTTCCATTGAAGATCGAGTCTCATAGGTTTCTCTTCTGATGCCGATTGTTCTGTAAACTTTTGGGAGAACGATTTGGACGTCCAAATTGCTGCGTTTTTATTATACCACGCTTCTGGTTGCCCGGTAACAAGAAAGTAAGAGCCTGTCGCTGTGACGACGGAGGCTCTTTTTCCCTGTTCCAATTTTGCCAGCGCTTCGGCTTTTGCGCGATTAAAGATCTTTTTATAATCGCCTTTTTCAGACTCCTCAAAGAGGTCTTCACGAAATGCACTTCCGTAAACTAGGGTTTCTAATAAATCTGTAAATCTGGAAGTCCCAAAACTCATACTTTCTTGTATAGCCGGGAGGCGTTCTGCCAGAATGGACAATTGCTCGTTAGCTTTGGTTTTACTTTGCGGATCCGCGGGATCAAGCTCATCAATCATACAGCCAATCGGTTCAAAGGCGATAAAGAATTTGCTTTGGTCCATTCCATCCTTAAATTGGTTCAGAAAAAATTCCCGTAGTTTTTCTTGAAAGTCCATATCAGCCAATTATTTGTTCTCTTCTTCTTTTACAGGTTCTTCTTTTTTCGGCTCTTCCTTTTTCTTCTGGGTGTAATTTGCGCCATTCAGTTTCGGAGCAAATGGCATAATGGAAGATACAAAACCAATTAACTGTACGCCATCGACGCGTAGCTGTCGGGTATTCTGGTCGAATGTCTGATCCTGATGATACTGATCTTTTCTATAACTTGCAGATCCACTGCCCGATACAAATAGATTCCCAAATCCGACTGCGCCGCCATTTTTCACGGTATCGGTAATTTCGTTGGAATCAAATGAAGCACTACTCCAAGCAATAACTACATCTTTAATTAAAATCATGCTGGTCACCACCGAAGGCAGCAAGACAAACTGTTTGGGATCATCTGGGTGGAATTCCTGATCTACTTTTCCGGTTGAAATGCATCCTTCCGCGTAATTGCCCATAAGAAACCAGTTGCCGATATTCATTAGGGTGCTATCCATCCAAGGTCTGTTGATGTTGGCAATACAATAAGAGCAGGTAATGGTGAGGCCTTCGAAGCTCGAGCTGACATGTTTCTCAGTATGCTTTGAGGAATGGTTTACAGAAGCGTCTAGCTTTCCAAAAAGTTTAAATCCGGAGCTAATTTTTGCGGACATTTCTTTCTTTGTGGAAACGGTATCAAATGTTTTCTCAGAATGATAATCCGTTTGGCTATAGGTGTTCCATCCGGGTCCGTTGGCGGAGTACCATTTACCTGGTGTAATAAACGTGTACGGGATATTGCCAATGCCTGGCATGGCGATTAGGCTATTTTCATATTTCATCTTTGCGCGACGTATCATAAGTATAGCAGGATCAATCCCCTGCGCCGATAAGAGGGCCATTGCTTCTTCAATTTCTTGCTTGGCACCTCGGGATTGCCATTTATCCCAAGCATACTCGACATCGTCTTGATAGATTTTGCCTTGCATGGGCCAGAGGTTAAACTTTAAAGCATCGCTCAGTGCGTTGGCATACTGGCGATCCCGCTCTCGCACGGCATCGTAATATTCGTCGCGATATTGATTGTATTTTGCAAATTTCGGGGTATCGTTTCCTTCTTCATCGACCATTAACTTCTCTGCGCGTAATAAGGCCGCTTTGATATCTTCGTTTGCCTCAAGTCCGGACGCTAATCCGTTTGCTCCATTGATGATCGCGTACCAAGTGTCGTTTACTTTAGCTGCATTCGGCCAACTGCGATAGGTTTCATCGATAGAGATTTTTGTATCCGTTAATGAAAATGTTTGGAGGTAGGCATTCATGGATTGGCCTATGGATCCTGCTGTTAACAGTACATTTTCTATAGCTGCGGATGCCGACGCGGCGGGGGTATTCGCCGGATCGCTGGCATCACTAGTGCCAGCCTGGTTTGCTTTTGCTGATTTAACGGCTTCAGTTAGATTGGACTGCGTTGGTGTCCATGGATTTTTGAAGTCCTCTTCTGGTATAGGGAGCCCAATCGGTAGAAAGGATACAAACTGATTGTTGGGCGTCTGACCTGTACTAGGGTCAACACCAACAGCCTTCCATTTCAGATCTTCCATAATTTTAAATACATCGTTGTTCATGATCTTAAAGTTTTATGGTTATTTAATATTTGTGCTATTAAAAATGCACAATATTGCAAAGCGCTGAAAAACAAGATGATGAATTATGATTATCAATTATTGAATGCGGAATTTGACCGAGGGAAATGCTTGTTGTTGATACAAAAGAGAACGTGTTTTATATTCTACAAAAATATAAGAGATGGGACTCGAAGAAACAATTACAAAAAAATAGGGCTATAGCTCCCCATCATTTAATTATTTAATATATATTTAAAATAACTAACCAAACATTCGTATTATGAAATGCATTAATTACTTTTTATTATTGATTACCTTGGTGTTTGTGCTAGCTTGCAAGAAAGACCAAACGGACGAGATTTCTGTTATTCTACCAGAAAAAATAACCTTTCTTGGAACAGAGAGTCACTTTACTTATACTAATAAAACTTTCTTATCTGAAGTGAATCGAATAAGAACTGGAGAGTCCAATTCCTTTTATCGCCTAAAATTCATTTATAATTCTGACAACAAATTAACTGAGGTACAGCAATCTGATTTAAGTACCACCATTACGACATCTTCGTTTCATTTTACTTATCATGGAAATAATAAAATTGAAGTGACAATGTCTTCTGGGCAATCGAGCGACAAGCGAATTCTTATTCTCAATAATAGCAGTCAACTGATACAACTGCAAGATATCAACGGAAAGATCTTAAAAAATTACACTTACGATAATAATAGTAATCTACTGAGCATTGAGTCCGTTGACAAGTCAGAAACCACAAAACGTTTAACTACTCGAATCAGAAAGGAATTTTTTCGAATCTTACCACTCCCAGTTGGGCATCTACATATCTAAGTATTCTATCTATATCGGAATTCGCATATAGTAATAGCCTGATTATTAAAAACTCCAGTTCAGATAATCAAAGTGTGAACTTTATTTACACCGACTACTTTCATAATGGGGATTATCCGCAGGTATTTGATTACAACGGCTCATCTGGTTCGTCTTATAGAGGGAGTATATCCTACAAGAAATAGATTATATTCTAAGGAATTCTTTAACTCTTGCCTTCGGAAATACCTACGACAGATTGCTTATTTACAGACTCAAGCCATCTAATCTTTCGGCATTAGAAATGATTTTATTCGCTATTTACATTCAACAGATCGTCGCTAATTGCCCTGAATTGTATTGAATAGCTTAAATTGCAGTGTACAATTATAAGCAATTCAATGAGCGAATTTACTTTAGCGACATTCTGCGATATTATTGGAATTAGCGCCGCCTCCGGTATAGAATATCAGGATGGACAAATTTATCTCCTATCTGATCATAGCAATTATTTGTATCATTATGAGATGGCAAGTACAAAGCTCCATAAATATGTTTTGCAGGAGCATTCGCCTATGGAACAGATAGAGAAGCCTAAGAAGCTGGATCTTGAAGCCATGCTTTATCAAGATGGTCGCTTCTATGTTTTTGGATCGGGATCCACTCCCCTACGTGAATTAGGTTTTTCTTTTTCACCCCAGAATCAGCAAGTCGACAAGCTTTCGTTAAGCGATTTGTATCAACGGCTGCGTGCGACCGCACAGATCGATGAATTGGACTTTAATTTGGAGGCTGCAGCCTCTTATGGCGATCATTGCTTGTTTCTAAACCGTGGGAATGGCCCTGCTGGTCGCAATGTTTTGTTTACGATTAGCGATATTAATAAGCCAGATTCTGCCGTTATATCTGCGGTTGATATTGCGCTACCACAAGTTAATGGATTGCCTTTTGGTTTCTCTGGTGCCACCCTGCTTGACGATACGTTGTTCTTTATCGCTACCGCAGAAGAAGGAAAATCCACTTATGAGGATGGGAAAATTGGGGGAACACTATTCGGTATTATCGATTTAAAGACCTTAAAAATTGTATTTACGACCCTAATCTCGAAGGATCAAAAGTTCGAGGGTATTTCTGTTTATCAGCTGCATCCAGATCGTCTTTCATTTCTGCTGTGTGAAGATAATGATGGACTTGGGGATACCGCGACTATATATAAACTAGCGTTAGATTATCCGATACAATAGCGATTGTATGAGGTTATGGTTTTGAAGAGTGCTTATTGGCTGGCTTAGGCCAAATTAGGATATAAAAATAGGGAAGCAATTAAGTCTTCCCTATTTTCTTACGGTATTTAGCAGTTTATCTGATTACCATCCTGGATTCTGCGTGTATTTTGCTAATGTGATCTGATCAATAGGAAGTGGGTAATAATAGTTTTTATTATTCCACACGCGTTTTCCACCAGATACGCTAGGATAGACAATGATATAACCGTCGGCGTTGGTTTCAATAGCATTGATGTCTTTTCCTTGGTTAACATATTCAGCTTTCAAGTTTGCATCTAATTTCATTCCTAAAATAGATTTAGCGCTTTCAATTAACTTACCTGCTTTCCAACGTAGTATATCTTTCCAGCGTTGACCCTCACCAATTAGTTCGACTTGACGCTCTCTTCTAATTTCGCGCAATAGCGGCGCGATGCTATAACCGTAGTCTACTCCATTGACATCGTTAGCGACAGTAGTTAATAGTTTAGGCATGCCGACACGCGCTCTTAAAAGATTAATACTTCGATCTAAATCAGTCTGTGAAATCGTCCCATCTAATTCATATTTAGCTTCGGCAAAATTCAACAGCACTTCTCCAAACCTAAAGATAAAAGCATCTATATCAGATTGGTTAGCAATATATTGTGCAGCATCACTTGATCTTCCTTTAATCAACCAATAACCCGTACTTGTTCTAGAAGTTCCGATCGCTGGCAATCCCGTTGGTGTGGATGTAGATGAATTAAATTGCCATATAAAATTAGGTGTTGCGATAGTTTGAGCATATCGAGGATCTCTATTGAGATGCTCTTTTAAGGGCGAGCTCTCATCATAGGTAAAGGACGTTAAGTCTTTAGGTTTACCATCTGTAAATAAATATTGCTCAACGAAGGATTTGCTCACGCCAGTGTTGTTTTCTGTTGCCGTACGTGAATATCCTTGCGTGCTGATATTCAAGATATATGCACGGTTCAAAATATTTTCCGGATTGTTACTTAGATCTTGTTGAATAAATAAGTTATAATAATCCTTTGTTGGGTCTCCTGTCGTATAGAGTTTATAGCCGCTATTGGCAGCCATCAAATCAAGGGATGCCTGAACGGATGCCTCTAATGGGGCTGTATGATTCCCTAAGGCATGGTATTTTCTAAATGTACCTTCCCATAGTCCGACGCGAGATAACAAAGCACGCGCGACATCTTTATTGAGTCTGCCCGCTTTTTGTGTTCCTTTTGCTGGTAGGTTTTCTACGGCAAACTTCAGGTCTTCAAGTACGAAGTCCATAACCTCGTTTCTATTGACACGCGGTCCAAATAGTTCTTCAGAAGTTTCATCTAAATCTTTAATCACTAGCGGAACATCGCCAAAGCGTTCTACTTTTTGCCAATAAAACAAGGCTCTAAAAAAGCGGACTTCGCCAGCATAGATTTCTTTATTGGTTGTATTTGCTTGACTATAACGAGTTAGAAAATAATTGCATTGGCGGATTGCTTGCCAGTCGCCTGTAGCCCATCCGCCGCCATTATTTGGAATAACATAGGTACCCGCTAAAAGGTCATTGATACTTCTTGGGACCATGACATCTGAGTTATTGTCCTCACTGTAATTAGTAATTGCAGGCAAGTTATCGTAGAAGCCATTCGCATAGAGTAATAAGTCGTCTTCGGTCTTGAAGAACGTGGGTTCGCTGAATGCATCTTTCGGAAAGCGATCTAGAAAGCCATCGTCTTTGCAGCTCTGCAATAAAAGCGTTGCGACAAATGTATATAGTGTTATCTTTAAAATTTTCATCTTCTTATAAGTTAATTTGTAAACCAAACGCTAGCGATTTAACCAAAGGATATTCTTGACGATCAAGTTGTTCTGGGTCGTAGCTTTCGAACATCTTGGTCCATTGGAAAGGGTTTTCAGCCGTGAAATAAGCCCTTACCTTCGTCAATTTCAGACGTTGCAGCAAAGAAGCCGGCAAGGTATATCCTACACTTAATTGTTTCATTCGCAGGTAAGATGCGTCTTGCATATAGCGGGTTTGCGTTTGATAATTTCCACCACCGCCGAATCGAGGTCTTGGGAAATAGGCATCCTGATTTTCTTCCGTCCAATAATCTAAAGATGCCGTTGTTGGGGCTGCCCATTCGCTGGTGAATCCCCAGAAATAAGTTCCTCCGATAAAGGCATCGCGCTTACCTATTCCTTGGAAAAACATCGTTAGATCAAAGTTTTTAAACTCTGCACCTAATCGGAATCCGTAGTTGTATCGCGCTTGATTATTACCTATAATCCTACGATCCCCAGGATTGTCGAAGGTGCTTGTTCCATAATTAATCTTTCCATCACCATTTAGATCTTCATACTTCACATCCCCAGCGAGCCACTTGCCACCCCAGATTGCGCTATTGTCTACACTCGCAGCTTCAGCATCTGTTGAGTACAGTCGATTTGAAGTAAAACCCCATACTTCGCCAATCTGACTACCAACATAATACTGCCCAATAATGCCTGTAGGATTTAAATCATATTTTGTAATCTCAGCTTTACTATCGCCCACATTAACGGAAGCAAAGTATCGTAGTCCGTTCGAAAGGTTATCTGCCCATGATAGTTCTAATTCCCAACCTTTGGTTCTCAGATCTGCGGCATTTCTTTCTGGTACATTGGTTCCTAAAATTGATGGAACAACAAGTCCGCCAACAATCATCCCTTTCGTATCGCGGTTATATACATCAAACGAGCCTTTCAATTTACTGTCAAGCATGGCAATATCTAAACCTATATTTCTAGAGGTTACCTCTTCCCAGGTAAATCCTTGACTTACTAAGCTCGGTGAGCGCACAAAAGTTTGTTGCGATCCGTTGAATAAGTAACCTGTAGTACCGTAAGGCATTGTCGCTATATATGGATACAATCCTTTATTTTCAAGCAATTGATTCGGCAACTTACCATAGGATGCTCTTAACTTAATGTCATTAAATAAGGGCTTAGTGAAATCCATAAATGCCTCGTTGGAAAGTCTCCATCCAGCAGATATCGAAGGACTAAATACATAACGATCGGAGGCTGCGAATCGTGATGATCCATCATAGCGACCGTTTACTTCTAATAGGTATCTATCGTCGTATACATAGTTTACACGGAAAAATTGTCCGATTAATGCCCAGTCTCCTATCCCACTTCCTACATCAGGCTTTAGGTCATTATTTAATTTTATATAAGGATAATCAGGATTCAATAAGTTCTTCGCTCTGACGTTGAAAGACTCATTGACCTTATATTCACGGTTGTAACCAACCATTCCTTTTAAATAATGTTTACCAAATGTGTTTTCGTACTCTGCATACAAGTTGATTGCGCTGTAATTATCATGCGAATTCGCTTCATAAACTGAGGATGGGTTATTATGAGGGTATAAACCAATCAAATGAGCTTTTGTAGGGTCCGTTATATCATCACCTTTTATCGCTGGTGCCCCATATTCATAATAAGGCTTCACATTTGATTTATTGTTTTGATGGTATGCATTCCAAGTCAAATCACCGACAACTCTTACGTTTTTAATCGGCTTGATTACAAATCCTCCTGTCAACCAAAGGTCATCGGACTTCAAGGTGTTACGACCGTTATATTCTAGATTAGCGAATGGATTGGTATTGTTACCTTGTCCCGAATAATGGCCGTCTGGATGGTAGATTGGCATCACAGGTCTTAAATCATCAGCAATACGATCTCCAACGATACCATATCTTGCAGCTTCGGCAGGCTGGTCGTTAGTTTTACGATTAAATCTCATTTTTGTAGATAACTCAAGCCAGCTTGCTGCTTTAAAGTTCACCACCATATTGGCATTATAGCGCTTATACTTTTGATTTGCTTCCGATACGGCACCCTTTTGCGACAAAGCACCTAGGGACGCCAAATAATTCAGCTTCTCGCCACCACCGGAAATAGAGAAATCATGTTGTGTTAAAGGTTCATTTCCCGGAAACATTTCCTTTAACCAGTTGGTGTTTCCTGAGTATCGATATCGTGTATGGTCTGTTGGATCAATATATACCGCATTTTCGGGAATTGGATTTGCCATATACTTACGAATGTGTTCAAGGTCCTGATCATTATAACCATAGGAGCCTGTTGCACCTCCTGTCAATCGGCCAGTATTATCCGCTAACATGTACATGGTGACATATTCCAGCGAATTTGCTAGATCTGGTAACACCGTTGGTTTTGAATAAGCCTGATTTAGATTATAGGACACCTTAGTCGGCGCATTGTATTTTCCGGCTTTAGTATTGATTAATATTACCCCGTATGCTGCTCGTCCACCATATATGGCTGCCGATGCGGCATCTTTTAATACAGTTACTGATTCCACGTCATCGGGATTTAACTGATTGGGATCCATTTGCACACCATCCACCAATACTAATGGTCCACCGCCATTAATAGATGTATATCCGCGAAGGTTAAATGAAGAACCAGAACCCGGCCTACCATTTCCTGTAGAAACATTCAAATTGGGAATTAGGCCCTGTAATCCTTGTCCTACATTGGCAATAGAGCGTCCTTCAATTGCTTCCGAAGAAACACTCGAGACTGCACCTGTTAGATTTCCTTTTCTATTCGTTCCATATCCGACTACAACGACCTCATTGATTGAATTATCATCGGGAATCAGCACAATGTTGAGATCATTACTATTCTTTACGGAGATGGTCGCTTTTTTATAGCCCATGAAGGTTATTTCTAGAATAGATCCTTCTTTTGCTGCGATTGTAAATTGACCATTACCGTCTGTAGACACAACATTATTCATGTCTATTACGCGGACCGTTGCTCCAGTAATTGGAACCGACTGCTGGTTGACTACGGTACCTTTAACTGTAATTTGATCCTGCCCCTCAAAATGTATACGTGCAGGATTTGGCTCTAGGGCTAATGTTGTGTTGGGAAGCGTGAACACCGTAGCCATGCTAATATAAATGGGTATTTGGCATACAATCCATTTACATTTTTTTAGCATCAAAACTTTACTTTTCATAGTTCATAATTTAGATGGTTTAACTTATTTAAGAATATTCTGTATATCAAAAGATTACTCATTCGAGGTCAGAGCAATATTGTAATACAGCATCTGCACGAAAGGGCAAAATTCTTTACAAGAGGCCTATTAAGCTTCTATATTTCTAAAACAAACTGATTAAGCTAAATTGAGGTAGAGTTAAGTTAAGGCTGAAATACTCAAATCAAAATAAAAGGTCTCCAATTGCTTAATAATGTTATAAAGTAAATTGAAATCCTTTGCAATATTATTTACGATATTACCATATGTGTACGTGATTTTACCAAGTAATTGAAATGTAGCTACAAGATGTAGCGGAGAGCAAAAATCAAAGCCTATATTTTAAGAATGACTATCATCTTTGAATTCTTAAGATATGGGACTTTAGTTGGGAATTGCGACCCCATATTCGGGCATTATGCGATTCTAACTAGTCAAGATAACCCGTTTTTTGAAGTTTTGTTTGACGCGACTACCTATAAACCAGCACTGAAATTTTGAAGGTGATTGGAAAAGCTTGAATATAAATTAGAAAACATGCGGATAATCGTATTGTTTCGTAGAGCACATAGGGATTGTTCGTTACTTTTGATGAAAGAGTTTATTTATTGATTTTTTTGTCTAAATTTCATGATGAAGCAATTTATCGATTGAATTGCAAGCCTACGAAGTATTAGCTAGTGAGTAAATAAATATGAATGAAATCAAGTTTATTGCATTAATAGAGCCCCCAACAAAAAAGGATAAGCCGACTGAGGATTCAAACAGTGATTTCCCATTTGCAAACGATGCAGAATCCGACTGCTATCAAAAAAGACTTATCGCGAAAAACTACAAGAACTTTCCTGAACCTATTTTATCTGGAATTCACCAATATCGTCTTTTTGATATCGATATGATAAATATGGAGCGGATCATCAATCTCCATATTGAAAATACAGAACTTGAAAATTCGATATCATTGTTTGGTGGTTATGCCATTTCAGTGAATCAACGGATTGAACTCTTTCCTCAATGTTGCGGATTATTAGAAGAGATACAAACCTGGAAAGCCATATTGGATGAAAATTTCAATGAATTTTACCTTAGGACAAGTCATCCAAGTCCGATTATCCTTAAATCAAAGAATGAAATTATTATACGTTGTTCAGATGCCTACGAAGAGTTTGTACCTCTTTCAACGAAGAAAGAAATTAGGTTAGATTACATGCAAACTAAAGAAGCATTGATTCTACTCTTGGCCGACCTAACTGCATATTCAAATGCATTAAACCAAATGAGTGACAAGTTTGAAGTGGATAACTTGGCGAATATCTTGATTTGGGACAAAACGATATTTAGCATCAACGCAAATTCCTATTTTATTTACAGATTGAAATTTGGTCTGAAGGAAGGAAACAGCACCATCCATACAGACCAATATATTAGATTAATCAAGTTTAATTACTTTAATAAGGTAGGAAAGCAAAAAGTCTTCCTTCACCAGGCAGCAGTGTCAGACTTACTGTCCCTCCGCTTATCGCGATTGGGTTTAGCGCGCCATTAACTTTCGATACTTCAGCCATATTCGTTATCCAACCTGCAATTTGGAAAGTATATGTTTTTGAGCTTGTCAAGCTCTTATTTACAATCATCGCGTAATTACGACCACTTTCAGACCAGTCTTTAGAATGGCCGATAATTAAATCAGCTGTCGGATCTACAGGTTTTATATAATGTAATGAAGGCAACACCTCTGCTCCTGCTGGAATATTTGTGCCATGATGATAAACATTATAAGCCTGAAGTTTCATGAGGCGATTTCCTAATATCTTCATCTCGGCATTTAGATTTTGAAACGGTATATATAGATCGGTTTTATTACCTAGCGAATCAATAATTGCGTTAGTAAAGGGTTCGCCTTGATTTACCGGTGTAAAGTAGGTAAACCAAACAGGATATTTAATTCCATAAGCTAACATAGAATAGACATTATAGCGCAGTTCATTAGCATTAGGTCTTCTATAATGCCCGCTAATACCGATGGATTGCAAATATGCGGAAGTCTTTATCCCTCCATTGGAGATCGCAAGGCGTCGGATTAGATCCAAATTGCTATAGTACTCCGGCAATATGGTTCCATCAGCACGGAAGGGATAGATATCTACGGTTAGGTAGTTCAAGTTTGCAGCACCGATTTTGTTTATATAGGCCTGTACATAATCAGTTTCATAGTTAATTGGTCCTAGAATAGCGGGTACAGCGATACTAGGAAACAAATTGATATGCGGTAGATGAAGAGGATCATAAGTCCTAATCTTATTGTATATTGTTGTTGCCCAATCAAGTTGACTCATATTCGGTTCATCTTTGACATAATAACCAGCAAGGCCGCTGTGCGAGGAATAAGCAGCTACCATACTTGCAATATCTGCATCTGTACCATAGGCTCGGGCATCAAAAATAATGGAACGCATACCGTATTGTGCCGATTTATCTAGAATGCTCAGGTTCTGCGCTTCGGTATATGTGATGACGTATTGCAAAATATCTACATTGGCTGCAGATAGCGTCTGAAATGTATTATCATTTACATCAGGCCATGTAGGTGGCCAATAGACTCCGATTAAAAAGTTGTCCGCGAATCCTGTGGTGCTTAGGGAATTTAATGATGATTCCTTTTTAGCCTTCAATACTTTCGAGTTGATAACATCCTCGGGTTCCAGATCGCTTTGACAACTGAAAAAGCATAGGCTGAAACAGCATAAAAATCCAAGAAATAAATTTTTCATCTTATAGGGTTTTAAAATGTGTGATTATTATCTCCTTATTTTAAGAATAGTAATTGACAATTAAGTTACCTACACTCTTCCATTTAAACACATAACACATTGACCAATACCTGTATTATATTAACCAGAGCAATCTACAACACACAATGTGCAGACTGCTCTGACTCATATTTTCGGCAGACTTATCTCCCGAGAAGCAACATCCTTCCTTCTCCAGGTAAAAGGTTCAACGAAAACGTCCTTTGCTTATCGATACTCAAACCTTCCTTTTTTAAGGATTGATCTTTTACCGTTAAACTTGTCAATTGTTTGACACCCGAATCCAATATTTTGAAGGATAACGTTTTTGCCACTGTTAATGACTTATTGACCATCATGATATATTGATCGCCATTTTTATGCAGGAACTTTGTGATGATCAGGTCATCAGCGTTGCTAGTCGGTTGTATGACAAAGTCAACCGGAAGACTTTGGATTGCTATAGCAGAATCCGCACCGACATGGTACACTTCAAGGGCCTCGGAATTGAATAAGATCTCGCTGATTTGTTTTACCTCTTTATTCAATTTCTGGAACGGCTCATAGAGATCAGTTTTTCGGCCATAAGGATCTATGATCGCATCGGTAAAGATTTCCTTCCCTGCATTTGTGGGTGTCCAATAAGTAAACCATACAGGGCGTTTTATCCCATAGGCTAGTGCCGAGTAGATATTGAATCGCAGTTCGCTTTCACTTGGTCGCTTATAGGCGTCGATAATACCTACAGACTGTAAATACGCGGCAGTACGCACCTTATATTTTAATCCAACTCTGCGGATAATATCTAAATTCTCATAGTAGGTTGGGCGAATTCTACCGTTTGCCATAAACGGATACTGATCAAAAGTAAGGTACTTCAATTTATCTGCTCCGACGAGATTTACCCATCGCTCGACATGATTCGTTTCGTAGCTAGGGATGACGAAATTCGGAAATAAATTAACATGCGGAACATGTACAGGATCTAGCGCAATAAGTTTTTTATAGATCGTCGAGGCCCATGGAAATTCTGTTGAATCGGGTTCATCTTTGATATAATATCCCTCTAAGGCTTTGTGGTTTTTGTAGGTGGCCACAGCCTCCGCAATTTCAGCATCAGTGCCAAAAATTCTTGGATCAGCGACCGTAACTTTAAATCCATACTTCGCTGCCAGTGCTAGCAAATGCATATTATGTTCTTCGCTAAACATCTTTGCGTTTTTTACGTTCTCTACGAAGTCTATATTGGCCTCTCCAATCCACTTATATTGCTCTTCGTTGCTAAATTCCCATACCGGTGGCCAAAAGACGCCAATAGCGAATTTATCTGGTGAAGAAGACAGTGTTTGCTGCTTTTGTTGGGCATATACACTTCCCAATAAACAACAACTTATATTGATTAGAATTAATAGTGCTTTTCTCATAGTTTATCAATTTTATAAAATGAAAATTATAAGGCGGTTCGAAATGGCGATGCAGGGAGATCACGCTGATTATAAAGATTGCATTCAGGGTCTGCAGACCAACCGTAACGTACGTGTATAGGGTTTGTTACTTCGTCTGAATAAACCTTAACTTGATCCCCAACGATTACTGCATTTGCACCTTTGAATACTCCATCTTCTCCTGCGATTGTGAATCCTGTCAAACGTTCACCTTTATACTTTAGACCGCCCATCGTATAATTGAATGATAGAATTATATTAGATCCCTGTCTTTCCATCGACTTGTAAATCGGACCTGAATAAGCCGCTTGTTGATCTTGATAGGCTATAAACTGTGCAGTAGCATATAATCGTTCACCTACAGTCTTTTTATTGCGGGGGTGAATATCTTTAGAATCCCCCACGTCTATTGCTACTGCCATCCCGGTGTTTGGCAAGTTTAGCGCGTTCCGCTGCGCCTCGCGAAGTACTGCCCATTTATCATCTGCAGCCGCTAACTCATTACCTGCAAAGTTTGCAAGCTGTACAAACAGAAAAGGGAAATACCCCTGCTTCCATCGAATCCGCCAATCGTTAATCAGCATAGGAAAGAGAAAGTTATAATCTTCAGGTTTCCATGTATTTGCTTCGCCTTGATACCACAATACGCCTTTTATGCTATAGGGTATCAGCGGTACTATCATCGCATTAAAGAGCACACCTTGATTATTTCTTTCCCTTGGTAGATCGGGATATTTGGGTTCGATAGCTGGGTTACATACCCAAGTATCAGGAAGTGCGATACGCTTTCCGTTTTGTATGAAATAAAGGCTTTCCGCATTATTACCAAGAATGCCATTTGCCCACAAACTACGTATGCGGATGGCGATTGTATTTTCCCCTTTCGCTAATAAGTTCTTCGGAATGGATAGCTTTTTCGAAGGAAGAAATTGTTCAGTATCGAGCTTAACACCATTAAAGTATATCTCAAATTGACCTTCCAACTGTTCTAAATGAAGAGACAAGTCGTTTTTTTTATCTGCTAGTTTTATTTTATTTCTAAACCAGAGATAACATCCTGGGATGTAAAGGTCTGTCTCTGTCGTAAAGATGGCCGATATACTCAGTGGGAACTTTACTTGTCTCCATTTGCTATCGTCGAAGTTTTTGTTCACGACACCTTGCTTCAACCCATCCTGTGCATGCTCAAACTGGTCAACTTGCTTTAAATATGCTTCATATAGCAGACTTACATTTTGCTTTACGGGGACTGGTTCAATCGAGGGTAAATTGTCATAGGCACGGATAGCATCCTTACCGATCCAGGGCTCAATTGCTGTTCCTCCCCAAGCCGCCTGAATGATTCCTACTGGAACATTCTTTTGCTGATGCAGTTTTTTCGCAAAGAAGTATGCTACGGCAGAAAAACTAGGTGCCTGCATAGGATTACTCGACTGCCAATTCCCGGTGACTTCAGTCTCCAGTTCATCTGACATACCCTGTTTTACTTGAAAAAAGCGAATGTCAGGAAAGTCGGATGCTGCTATTTCCTGTTCTGCATTTTCGGAACCTGCAAGTCCAAATTCCATATTAGACTGTCCGGAGACTAGCCAAACCTCTCCAATCATCACATGCTGGAAAACAATACTGCTATCCTTTGTACTTATTTCCATGGTGTAAGGGCCTCCTGCTGTCATAGCAGGAAGATGGCCGAGCCACCTTCCTAATGTATCAACTTTGAACTGATGTTCATTTCCGCCGAATTTGACATGGATCAAATCATTTACGGTCCCTGTCCCCCAAACGGTAATTGCTTGGGACTGCTGAAGAACCATGTTATCCGCGAAGATGGCCGGTAATTTGACTTGAGCGACAACCATAATCGGCAGCAAGAATACTAGCCAAATTGAGATCAGAAATCTATTCATCCTTACCTGTAATTAGGGTTTTCTTCCAAATTGGTATTCTGTTGCGTTCTTGTCTTTGTAATTGGCAGATAATAATGATGCGGTTCAAAAATAGCAGCAACATTCGGCCCACCGTCTACCTTTTCTAAGACTTGTAATTCCAGCTTTTTACTGGCGAAGTCTAACGTATATCGCAATCCAGTTTCCCGTTTAGTAAGTACATTTGTCGCAATACGCCATCTTCTCAAGTCCCAATAACGAGAACCTTCAAAAGCGAGCTCTACTTTTCTTTCTTTTTGAATCAAATCGAATGTAATATTTGTTCTCGGTTTTACCCCTGCTCTGTCCCGTAATTGATTCACTACGGTCAGTGCTTCAGCAGTTTTCCCTAATTTGAAAGCCGATTCCGCGTGGTTTAACAAGATTTCTGCGAAACGGAAGACTATCCAATCTTGACTTGATGCAAAATCTGCGGACATGTTATTCTTGTTTTCATCGAGGTATTTCAACACGCCGAAACTCGTATGCGCGCCTAGTTTTTGCCCTTGCAATCCAATATGCGGGGTGCCCTGATAAGCTCCATTAGCGTCGGAAAGATATTGCCCATTTACCTTTAATGATTTATGCCAGTCGATTGTTGAACCTTGCCATGGAGTACCGTGCGTATACACTGAAGCGAAGAATCGAGGTTCCAATTTTCCCCATAACTCGTCGATAGTCCAAAGCTTACTGGTTAAAGTACTCGTTGAAAGATCTGGAAGCGTCCCATCGACGTTTTCAAATGTAGAGGCAATAAAAGAGAGGTAGACCATATTTTGATTGCCGTTATACCATGCATTTGGCAATGGTCCCTGTATGAAGTCGTAACGCCATCCATTACCACCAGAACCAATCATATCCTTATCGTTATGTTGTACAACAAAAATAGCCTCTGGATTACCTTTAACGAGGAATATATCTCTAAAGTTCTTGGTCTTGTCTGCACTGCCATTGTATAATTTATGAACGCCTTCTTGGATAATCTTTTGAGATGCTTCATAACTTTTTGTATAATATGCATTAGCTTCGTTTGCTGGAATTCCCAATAAGCCATTCAATTGTATTTGCCCAAATTCAGCAATACTACCCGCATATAGAGCCGCTCTACTTAATAAACTCAATGCTGCATATTTAGAAGCTCTACCCTGCTGGTTAACGGCTGGTAAATCTAACGATGCCTCATTCATTTCTTTAATAACGAAATCGTAGAGTTCTTTCTCTGTATTTCTTTTCGGATAAAGCTCTTCTTGTGGGTCGGAGATTTGTTGAACTTTAGTAATCAACGGCACTCCACCATAGCGTCGAACCATCGAGAAATAATTATAGGCCCGCAGAAAACGAGCTTCCGCTACTAGACTTTTCTTTAGGTCTTCGGCAATCGATGAATTGGGAACTTGTTCAATAAATTCGTTCAACTGACGGATAATAACATAGGAGTTCTCCCACCATTCTAATAGACCTCCATTAATTGTAATTCCACTATTTCTATAAACTGCCCAGTTAGGATACATTCCCCAGGTGGCTTCATCCGTCAAATTAGTAATTAGGGTTGCTCCAACCTGTCCTTCAATTGTCCAACCTACGCCAGGACGAATACCAACATATTTCTCAGGTGTTTCATTCTCTAATACACTCATCATACTGTAACTGCCGGCTAAATGGGCTAACACAGCATTTTTATCATTCCATACAATGGTTTCTGAGATACGATCTAAAGGTTTGCGATCTAGTACATCCTTGCTACAACCTCCAAGTAATAAAAGGGCTAAGAGATTAAATACATATATCTTTTTCATAATCTACGAGTTAAAAGGAAACATTAAAACCAACCATAATTGTTTTTTGCTGCGGATAATAAGAAGTGGTTGGCTGCCCATCTTGAATTGCATACGGTGATTCAGGATCTAGCATAAACTTTCCGAGTTTGCTGATGGTAAATAAATTGGTACCTCCAAGATAAAGTCTTGCTTGTTGCATTTTTAATGCAACTAAAACAGATTTCGGCAAGTTGTAGCCAATGGTAAAGGATCGAAGTCTGAAATAATCAGATTTGATAAAATTACGATCCGATAAGTAGCCATTAGATCCAGCTCCTCCCAAACGCGGAATCAAAGCATCCCCATCATTATTTTCCTCCGTCCATCTGTTGTCAAAAAATGTTTTCGTATAAGAGGTTAATGAAACTCTTTTATAGAATCCAAAGGCCCCTTGAAAAGATGCTGCTAGGTCAAAATCTTTGTAGTTTAAGCCGATATTTAAACCGGTAATAAAATTGGGAATTTGTCCTTTTCCAATTTCCACCATATCCTTCCAATCTAACTCACCATCATTATTCACGTCAACATATCTCACGTCACCGAGATTCAAGGTCGGGTTACCAGGGTATTTGAATGTCAAATCATCAATCTGCTCTTGACTAGTAAACAGTCCATCTGAAACATAACCAACCGTTCTATCCACCCAATTTCCAGAAAGCTTATAAATTCTTTCAGCATCTGCATCCGTATACTCAATTTCCTCCACATGGTTCCATTTTGCACGTTGGTAAGAAATATTGGCGCTTACATCCCATTTCAAATCTCCCGAGTTGCCCATGGTCCCTAACTTAAACTCCATACCTCTATTGGTTTGGCTATTCAAATTCTCAAGCGGTAGCTCAGCACCGAAACTTGAAGGAAGACTTACCGTTTTCTTCGCAGGAATACCCTCTCTATTTCTATAGAAGACATCAAACTCTCCATAGATTTTTTTATTTAACATGGCGAAATCAAGACCTAGGTTATAATTGGTAATTCTTTCCCAAGAAAGCGCTGGATTCGCCATACCTAATGAGGTAATTCCTAAAACTGGCGTTCCGCCGAATAATACAGGCATTAAAGTCGGTCCGTAACCTGCGAGATATTGGAAATCTCCGATTCCATCGTAGCCTGATGAGCCATAACTAGCCCTTAACTTCAAATCGTTTAACCATGTCAGCGGTTTCATAAATTCTTCTTCCGCAATTCTCCATCCTAGGGAAACACTTGGAAAATATCCCCATCTTGAATCTGCTGGAAACTTAGCGGAAGCATCCGCACGAAAGATTAACTCGGCTAGATATTTTTGATCATAAGCATAGTTTAATCGACCTACATAACTCTTTCTTCCCATTTGACTGGCAGAGCCATTATTGCTCACCGTACTGCTGCTACCGGCAAACATTTGGTCAAGAGTCGGGAACGTGAAATCTGTTCTTCCCGCATTGATATAATCATAATCATAGCTAATGACCTCATGCAGTAACATAGCACTTAGGTCATGAGTTTCATTAAAAGTACGTTTGTAATTCAACGAAAACTGACCTGTTAAGGTTTTGTAAACAGACTTCTGTTGGAACAAAGGCGTATTCGCATTAAACTGTGACACCAATTCATAAGTTTGATTGTCTACATTATAATTGTACATATCGACCGGCCGTCCATATGATTTTAAGTTATCATTGATCTGTATATAGTTCCCAAAGGCTTTAGCCGACAAACCTTCAATGCCTTTAAAGGCGTATTCAAGGTAGGCGGTATTACTCAGGTTTTGCGTATTGGTGTTGTTATAACCACCGAGCTCCATATCGGATTGTACAAGTGCGCCACCCGTCGCTGATCCAGTATATGGCACCTTGGAAGGATCTGGAAAAGCGGAAGGATACATTGGTTTGTTATTATACAAATCGGCAAATAAATAGCCCCCACCATTTTGAGGACGATGTGTAGATTTTATAACGTCAACAATATTTGAAACAGTGATTCCAAAGCTCAAGTTATCGAGAATCTGAGCATCGACATTCACCTGCAAATTATAGCGATTATAATCACCACCATTCTTTTTCCAGAATGAACCCTGGTTCTGCGTACCTAGAAATCCATAGTACTTAATCTTCTCCGAACCACCCCGAACAGATAGATTGTAATTATGCATATCTGCCCAATCTTTCATGATAATATCCTGCCAGTTGGTATTATAGAAACCCGGCTCTGTAGCCGCATAAAATTTAGCGATTTGATCTTTAGTATAAGGCACTGCATTGGCAGGTTGACCCGACTGCAGGTAAGCCTCCGACACAAGAGTTGTATACTCGCCAGAAGAAAGCATTTTCTGAAAATAAGTTGGTCTTTGTAAGGTAGACGTACCATTGAATTGAATTACAGGTTTACCGATATTCCCTCTTTTCGTCGTCACCAAGATAACGCCATTTCCGGCACGAGCACCATAGATTGAAGCCGCACCATCCTTCAAGATAGATACACTTTCAATTTGACTGGCGTCAATATTATTAAAAGATGACTCTACACCATCTACAATTACTAAGGCACCGTCAAAGCCACGGATACTAAGTCCAGCAGCGTCACGTCCCGGTTGACCAGAGGATTGTATCGCAATTAATCCCGGCAACTTACCTACCAATGCATTGGAGACCGACGACACTGGAACTGTCGACAATTGATCCGATTGAATTGTTGCGATAGACCCAGTCACTTTATTTTTATTCTGTACACCATAGCCCACAACAACAATTTCTGCCAAATCTGCTGTTGTCTCTACTAATACAATGTTTCTATAATTTTCATCTCCACCGACACTGATCTCTAGATTCTGAAAACCGACAGAAGAGATTTGCAATAGGGCGTTTTTAGAAGGTAAATTGATCGTAAATACACCCGAACTGTTGGTCTGCGTACTAATTTGAGATCCCGTCAGTTTAACGGTCGCATTAGATACAGGCAAACCTTCGCTATTTTGAATTTTTCCACTAAATACGCGTTGAGCTTGTGCTAATTGTAGACTCAGCAACTGACAGCAAAACAATAAAATTAACCGGCAAAGCCAGGCCTTCCCGTTCATCTGGGTTTGCCAGACGTTAGTCATTCTCCGTGTGATCATAATTTATAAGATTTGGTTTATAATGATTAGTGCGAGCAAAACATGTATCCTTCTTGTGCTGTGGATTCAATTTTTCCTCTATATGCGAAAGTGGAAAGCATAAGCCTGTAAATCGCCGATGCCCTCCCTCTGGTTTATATCGCAATTTTGTTCAAGCCAGATTGTAGCGAGAGCGTTTTCCCTTTATATTTAAAGTGCCCTGTAACTCCTGCTGGTAATACCACTTCAGCGTTTAATTTGTCTTTCTTTTTCTTCAGCTTCACGGAAATAAGCCCGTCTGGGTGTGGCATTTCTCCCTCCGCCTCGGTCAACTCCCCTAATGCAGGTTCAACCAATACGGTTTTAAATCCTGGCGAACTCGGCATAATACCACAAATTGTTGCTAAGAAATCGTAATTAGGACTGGAACTCCAAGCATGCGAGTCCGTACGTGTAGGTTCTGGCTTCTCCGCAAAGGTCGTTAAACCTAAGTCTAACATCGTCCACCATGGATCGAGAGAACCATAATAGCGATCTGCAAATCCAACTTCCTTCATTGCACGAGTCAGATAAAAACGATAAAAGAAAGTAACTTGACTTATGGACTTATCATTCATTAGGGTCTCGAAGACATCTTTCGCCTCTTGCCCTTTGACTGCACCACTTAAGATTGCCCAAATACTGGCATGTTGACTATATGTTTTTTTCAACGGCGAATTAGCCATCAAACCTTTCGTCTTATCAAATGCATGTTGATAGGTATGCTCGTTAATACTATTCGCTAGGTTTTTGTAATGTGTCGCTTCCGTTTCATTATCGAATTGCTTGAAGATTTCTGCGGCCTGATTTAAAGTATAGGCATACTGAAGACTAATTAATGCGGAGTTACCATCTAAGGCCCCCTCAGGTACGCCCCAAAGGTCAAATGCATCCCAGTCAACAAAGTTCCACCACTTCATTGGACCTAGCATTTGCTTTTGCTGATCCATATGCTTAGCATACCAGTCTATGACTTGGCGAACCGAAGGAAGAAACTGTTCAACGAACTCTTGATCTGGACGATGCATCATATAATCATGAATCATAGAAACCCAAAACAAGGCAAAGGTTGGAATAATCTGTAGACGACTACTAGGATATCGTCCTTGTGGCAAGCCTTCTGGCGTTTGCGAATGGTAGAAATCTAAAAGTGCTTTGCGCATCAAGCGATCATCTCCTGTCATATATAGTGTGATAAGGGATTGTATCCGCGTATCCCCCTCATACTGCAATTGCTCATAGTAAGGAGTATCGAAATAAGTCTCGCCAGCACAGATCAATTGTGTTCGCCAACCGACTTCCCAAATCTCTTTTAATCGCTTATCGCTGCTATTAAAGCTCGCTTTCAACTCAAACGGATAGCCAGTTTTGCTGCCATATAAATCTTGAAGAACAAGCTCCTCATCGCCAGTTTCAATATCTAACTGCAAATAGCGGTAGGTTTTAAACCATAGAGGACGAAAATGCCTATCCTTTCCGCCGTCTGGCAAAAACACATCGTAGTTGCCT
Source organism: Sphingobacteruim zhuxiongii (assembly GCF_009557615.1). NCBI lineage: Bacteria > Pseudomonadati > Bacteroidota > Sphingobacteriia > Sphingobacteriales > Sphingobacteriaceae > Sphingobacterium > Sphingobacterium zhuxiongii. The sequence continues at coordinate 2,090,156 of NZ_CP045652.1, read as the reverse complement.
TTTATTTCTTTGCTTTCAATTTCGTTACGTTGCCCTTTATTACCTGCTTTATCAAACAAAGACTCAGCGTAGGTCAGTTGAATACGACTTCCCTTTCCTTTACTTACTAATAATTCAGGATAAGCAACTGTATTAACTTCTTGATCTAAAAGTATAGATACTTTCGAATTCGATTTGATGACAAGCGGAGATTCGCCTTTTTGAAATTCCGTTACTTTCGGAATACCCGAAAACCTTCTAATGGTTGGAATACGTTGCTTGATTTCTTGCATAAATGGAATTATTCGCGGTGTAAGCGTCCATAAATTATCGGTTCCATATCCTTTAGTCACTGGGTTATTAACCAACTTTCGAGCTCCCTTCCAAGATGAATCATCATAGTCTGCTTCGGACCATCTCCAAGGATAAGCCCTTGCATCGACTTGATCACCTGGACCAATCACCATGTATGCCCCTAGTCGTTCTGTGTTGTCTATCGATGTCGGAGAATACGCTGTATTATGATAGGTCTTCCATGATGTATCGGAATTTATCTGCTCCTCCAATTTCCCATTTCCTTGAATAGCAAAAGCCGTTTGATTGGAAATTTGACCTACAGCAGCATATTCACCCATATTCCAAACCATCGCAGCAATAACGTTCTTCCCAGTTTTTAGAAATGGAGCAAGATCAATAGTTTCAAAATTCCAATTTGCTAAATCACTTCGCGCAGGACCACTCAATACAGGTTGGCCATTAACAAATAAGCGATATCGATTATCGGCTGTAACATGAACAATAAACTCCTTTGTTGCTTGCGAGAGATTGAATTCCTTTCGGAAATGATAGACACCATAGTCCTTTTGCGAAATATCAGGACAGGAAATCCATGAAGAAGGCCAATAGCCACTTAGTAATGAAGGATTAATTCGTGGATCTTGTGCAGCACAGTTTAGTCCTAGTAGTAGCATACAAAAACACAGAAATACTGAATTTCTCATAATTAGTCGTTTTGGTAACTCGCACACAGTGCAAGAGGTTTGTATAGGTTTATCAAGTTTATGGCTTTTCGACGGGATAATATAATACACATTTAGCCACATTGCATACTATTTTAACGTTCTTTAAAGGATTAACTCCTTGTTTTGGCAAATGCAATATACTTTTCGCGATTATAGTTCACATAAATTGCAAAAGCGATTACTACAAGAAAGCAACATAAAGGTATCAGGAATGAAGTCTTTATGGAGTACATATCAGCAACCGTTCCCATGATCGGTGGAAATACGGCGCCCCCCACAATACTCATAATCATAATGGAACTACCCTTGTTTTTTAATGATCCTAAATTATCAAGTCCGAGTGCGAAAATCGTTGGAAACATAATACTCATGCTAAAACAGCATAGCATCAATGCGATCAAGGCAATAAATCCCGTTGCCAACAATGCCGCAACACAGCTCGTTAGTGCTAAACTTGCGAACAGGAACAGCAGGCGTTGTGGCGATATAAACTTCAATAGAAAGGTCCCTAGGAATCGTCCAATCATGTAAAGCAGCATCCCCAGGGTGAGGTAGTAGGCAGCGCTCTTATTTGAGATCGATGGAAACTCATCACTTACAAAGTTGATAAAGAATCCCCATACGCTTGCTTGCGCACCGATATAAAAAAACTGTGCTAGGACCGCGAAAAGAAAGGTCGGCCGTTGAAATAAGGATTTTCCCTTCGATAAGCTTTCAGCAGCCTCTACCTCCTGCTCTTCTTTACTCAGATCAAATTTTGGCAACTTAATCATACAGAACAATAGCAGCAACAAGCTGACGAGCAAACCGATTACAAAGTATGCCACTTTGATGGAATGCAAACTGCTTTCCTCCGTTGATGCCTCATTTTGAAAGATGAAAAGCCCTCCAATTAGCGGGCCTAAAACGACTCCCAATCCGTTGAAAGACTGCGCAAGATTTAAGCGCAAAACAGCCTTCGATGGATCACCTAAAATGGATATATAAGGATTAGCGGATGTTTCAATAATAGCTAAACCACAGCCCATAATAAACAAGGCCATGATAAATGGATAGAAGCCTGCAGCTGGAATAAAAAGAAAAGCGCCCAAGGCATAACCAACTAGACCAATTTGGATTCCACGTTGATAAGAATACTTTTTTGTGATAAAACCCGCCGGTAATGCCATTAAAAAATATGCGCCGTAGATTGCAACTTGTACCAAAGACGATTGTCCTTTAGATATATGCAAGATATCTTGAAAGTGCTTATTTAATACATCAAGTAAGCTGATGGCTAAGCCCCAAAAGAAGAATAGGCTAATTACTGTAACTAAAGCCCATAGATACGGATTTGTCTGGGGTTTCATTTTATCATTGTTCATGGATATCATTGGTTAATGGTATTAAACAAAGATGTTTGAATAATCCAGCTTTGCCACATACTTGATTGTTAAGAATATGTACGCATTTGACGTAATAAATCAAATGCACTTTTAAGATTTGTTTTTAAGATATACTTGTTGAATATTGAGTTTATATTGCTGTGGGGTAATTCCTTTGAGTAATTTGAATCGTCGATTAAAATTGGACGTATTGTTGAATCCCGCTTCGAAGCAAATCTGTGTAATGCTTCTTCTATTTTCTTCGAGTAGTTGACAGGCGAAATTGATTCGAAGTTCATTGATAAATTCGATCATTGTCTTTTTCGTTCTAGCTTTAAAGTATCGACAAAATGCTGATGGCGTCATATGTGCCCGAGAAGCAATTTCCCCTAAGTCAATCTCATTCTTGAAATTGCTCATAATGTATTCGTAGATTGTGCTCATGCGAATCGCGTCATGATCATTGATGTTATTCCAATATCCCGCTGAAGAAAGCAAGGATATCTCTTTAGAAATGGAAATCTCTTCGAGAATTTTCAATAAAAGGATCACTTTTTTAGGACCGTTAGTAATCAACATTTCTTCCATCCAGTCCATAATCTTTACTCTGGAGTCGCCAGCAATCAAGATGCCTCGACTACTGAGCTCCAACACGTTTTTAATCGATAGCATCTCTGGTATGGTGAAAAATGACTCCCCAAAGCACGATTCGCTAAAATGCACGACGATTGCGTAGGACGACAAGCCCGAGTTGTAATTAAACTCCTTTTCTTTTTCGAGCCCATTATCAGCAGACCAGGCATGTGGTAAATTGGGACCATAGAAAACGAGATCTACGTGTTCAAAGGTGGAGATACTTTTACCAGCGATCCGTTTGCCATAGGGATACTTAATAAATGCTAATTCAAATTCCGCATGATAATGCCATTTCGTATCCAAGACATCTAAATAATCCTTTCGGATTTGAAAGGCAGTTCGATTTCCGACAGGTGGTTTTGCATAAATCGGTTTCATATTAGTTTATTAGGTCGATTGAATTTGCTAAATTCATATTACTTATACCCAATTTACCTTAAAAAACTGAAATGTCGTTCGTTATATCAATTTCGTACGCATTTAGGCAAAACGAATACCATTATCGACTTATAATTCTATCTAATTTTAAAACATGATTTCTAACCGATCAACCTATTTCGAAAACCATAGTTTTACAGATGCACATATCCATTTTTGGGATATCGAGCAACTGAACTATCCTTGGCTACAAGAAATCCCCACATTAAAAAGAAGTTTCCGCTTAGCGGATCTCCAAAAGGATACAGAAAATCTGCAACTTGAACAGCTCATTTTTGTTCAATGCGAATGCCTGCCGCAGGAATACCAACAGGAAATTGATTTTATCAGTAAGTTTGCCGCTCTAGATAATCGGGTTCGTTGTATTATCCCTTACTTTCCCCTAGAGATGGATCATGCTGAGCAACAATTGATCGCCATGTTAGACAATAAGCTTATTAAAGGCATCCGACGTTTAGAAGAGTCTCCTATTTCCCTTTATCAGAAAGAAACTTTTCTGAACAACATGCCGCTCTTGGAAAAACACAACTTGAGTTTTGATTTAGGTGTGAAAGCTAATCAAATGGACGCAGCGCTTAAGCTTTCCGAATGCTTCCCCAATCAACGATTCATATTAGATCACGCTGGAAAGCCGCCTATAAGAACCAAAGAAATTAAGATCTGGAAGGATCAAATAAAAGATATGGCATCCAATCCAAATGTCGCTTGTAAATTATCTGGATTTCTAACGGAATCAAATTTACAGGCTTGGAATATAGAAGATCTCTTACCTTATTTTGAAGTGGTATTATCAAATTTCGGTGTCAATCGATTAATTTTTGGGAGTGACTGGCCGGTCGTAACCCAAGCTGCAACTTACCAGCAATGGTTGTATTGTGCACTAGACCTTTGCCGCGAGTTAAATGAAAACGAACTGCATCAGATCTTTTATCAAAATGCCCTTAATTTCTATCAATTAGAGAACGCTTTATGATCGATATAAACACACTTACACAGTTTGCTATGCCGAAAAACAGCTATCCTATTTATATGATAGGTGCCGGTGGTATTATTGAAGATGCACATTTACCAGCGTATCGCAAAGCAAATTGGCCGATTGCTGGTATTTATGATATTGACACGAATAAGGCATTTAAATTGAAAGAGAAATTCGATATCAATACCTGCTATGACAGCCTTTCTGCGCTAGTTTCGGAGGCGCCTAAACATGCCATCTTTGATATCGCTGTTCCGGCTTCTCAACTCTTAGCAATTATCGCGCAGCTCCCCGATGGTGCTTATATCATGATGCAGAAGCCAATGGGGGAAACACTAACAGAAGCAAAGAAAATTCGGGATCTCGTGGTTGCAAAAAAAATGATCGCTAGCGTTAACTTTCAAATGAAATTTATCCCTTCGCTATTGGCGGCGAAAAAGATGGTTGATCAAGGAATAATTGGTGAACTACACGATATTGAAATTCGTATGAATATCTACCATCCTTGGGAACTTTGGAACTTTCTATTTGGACTACCGAGAATGGAGATGCTATACCATAGTATACATTATATGGATATCATCAAGCATTTCTTAGGTATGCCAAGCGCCGTTTATGCGAAAACATTTCAACATCCAAAGCAAATGCAATTATCCTCAACGCGTTCGATCATTTTATTTGACTATCAACAAGCGATTCGCGCCTTTGTTAATACTAATCACGGTCATGACTATGGACTGAAGTATCAAGACTCGTTTATTAAACTCGAAGGGACGAAAGGCGCCATAAAAGCGGTCATTGGCAAAAATATCAATTTCCCTCAAGGTGAGCCCGATTCATTCGAATACTACTTAACGGATCATCCTTCAAAAGGATGGATAAGCAAAGAGGTTGCTGGACATTGGTATCCTGATGCGTTTATTGCGACTATGGCGGATTTAATGTGTGCTATTGAAGATCCAACCGCTATCCACGACACCTCCATCCATAAAGCTTTTGACACGATGCGATTAGTCGAGGCAGCCTACCTTTCTAATGATACTGGCGGTACCGCCATCCCCGATGAATCGGCATTCTAATTCCTATTTATAATGAGTACAATTTTGAATAAGTACAGTAGACAAATTACTGAAAATGACAGTCAACCTGGATCCAAGGCGATGCTGCATGCTATTGGTTTGACCGAAGAAACGCTAAAGTTCCCGCAGATTGGAATCGCGAGTGCAGGCTATTCTGGAAACCCTTGTAATATGCATCTTAACGATTTGGCAAGTATCGTAGCTCGCGAACTCCCCAAATACGATCTCAATCCCATGACCTTTAACACCATCGGCGTTAGTGATGCCATTAGTATGGGAACCTTGGGAATGAACTATTCATTACCCTCGCGTGATCTTATTGCCGACAGTATCGAAATGATTATGGGCGCACAGTGGTATGATGGCTTAATATCTATTATGGGTTGTGATAAAAATATGCCAGGTGCTGCCATTGCTATGGGGCGATTAAACCGTCCTAGCTTGATGATTTACGGGGGGAGTATTCACTCCGGGAAGCATAAGGACAATAAAATAAATGTATTGACGACTTTCGAAGCCTACGGCTCAAAAATCGCTGGACTTATCGACGAGAATGAACTCAACGATATAATAAAGAATGCATGCCCTGGCGCCGGTGCATGCGGAGGAATGTATACTGCCAACACCATGTCTTCTTCCTTGGAAGCATTAGGCATCACACTCCCCTACAGTTCCTCCTTTCCTGCAACAAGTGAAGATAAGAAAGGGGAATGCATTCGGGCTGCCGCAGCCATGCAGATCTTACTGAAAGAAGACCTTAAGCCTCGAGATATTGTTACCCAACAATCATTAGTGAATGCCTTAACGGTCGTAATGGCATTGGGAGGTTCAACAAATGCAGTCTTGCATTTTCTAGCTATCGCACAAGCATTTGGCCTACAACTAGACTTAGCCGACATACAACATATTAGCAATAATACGCCCTTTATTGCTGACTTAAAACCTTCTGGAAAGTATTTGATGGAGGATGTACACGATAGTGGTGGAACACCTGCTATTTTGAAAATACTTCTAGAAGAGAAGCTCCTAGACGGGAATTGTAAGACAGTAACTGGAAAAACTCTCGCGGAAAATCTAGAGAACATCCGCCCTTGGGATAACCGATTGAATATTTTATTCCCGGTCAGCAAACCGTTAAAGGAATCTGGTCATATTGAAATATTACATGGTAATATTGCACCGCTCGGATCTGTGGCGAAAATAACAGGGAAAGAAGGTGAGTATTTTCAAGGAAAAGCAAGAGTATTTGATAGTGAAGATCTGACAGTACACGCGATTGAAGAGGGAAAAATAGCTGCCGGCGATGTAATTGTAATCCGCTTCGTGGGTCCGAAAGGTGGACCAGGGATGCCGGAGATGTTAAAACCAACAGCCGCCATTATGGGAGCTGGACTTGGAAACTCTGTCGCCTTGATCACCGATGGACGATTCTCTGGCGGAACACATGGTTTTGTTGTTGGACATATTGCTCCGGAAGCATTTGAAGCCGGACCAATTGCAATCCTCGAAGATGGCGATGAAATTACAATTGATGTAAAGAACAATAGTATTACTGTTGCGCTAACCGATAACGAGATTAAGGAACGTTTAAACAATTGGATTCAACCAAGTCCAAGAGTAACTTCCGGTGTGCTTTATAAGTATGCGCAAAATGTGACCTCCGCATCGGTCGGCTGTGTCACAGATCTATATATACCAACACCATCAAAGTAATTGCTAAAGCCTATACAGAAAAGGAAACTAGGCTACAAAGCCGTTGAATAGATAAAAAACAAAAGCCTAATATAAATCTAGGCTTTTGTTTTTGTATGTCTTATTGAAGGATAAAGATTCCTCTAAGGCAAGGAAATACGATGATCGATTTCTTTCAAGTGATAAAATCAGGTACGTTGTCCAATTGATTATCCATAAAACAACTACACGAATCTAATCCTTAAATTTCTTCCTTAGCAAGCTCGATCATGATGGATAGCTCCTCCACTAGGTCGTCTCTACCACCACTAAATCCGGCAGTCTTAAAGCGAATCTTCCCTTGGCGATCAATGACAACTTTTCTAGGGATCCCCCCTTTCCCTAAGGCATCATAAGCATCACTAGAATTGGTCGCTAGATTTATCTCATCGATATAGAGATCCATCTGGTAATTGTTCTTCTTGAAGAAATCCATTGCTCGCTCCCTCACCTTTGTTCCCTTCTCCAAAGTATTAACAAATAAAAATGCTACCTCCTGATCATCCCTGTATTGTTCAACAACCTCCTGCATCGCGGGAAGCGCTGCCACACAAGGACCACACCATGTTGCCCATAGATCGATCACAACAATCTTACCTTGAAAGTCGGATAAGGACACCTCTTTGTCAGAGGTATCCTTTAGGTTGAAATTGACTACATTTTCTTTGATCTCCATGGCTCTAATCTTATCCATCAATTCTGCACGCAAGTCTAATCTGAGCGACTTCATATATACACTTAAGTCTTTTGATGGGTGAAGTTTTGCATAAGCTATCCGAAGCTCCGCCTTAATCTCCTCATCGGCAAATCCTGAGCGAACTGACGCCTCCAAAAAGGCAATTGCATCGCTATATTTTCCCGTTTTACTCAATAAATAATAGTAATTGCGACTCAATTCATCGCGCTTAGGCAAATTATCAAAGGCTAGTTTACTATAGGGCAACGCTTCTTTATACCGACCACGCTTGATCAATAGATTCGCGTATACGTCCAAAAAGCCATAATAAATGGAACCTTCATTTGGAGCTTTCTTGAGCGCGTTTATATCAGATTGAACAATCTTCTCGAACTTAGAGAGCTCATTGCTATCTAGCACTTTGACCAATAGACCAGCCGTCGTCTGCTTGATGTAGTTTTCCTTTAGCTGAAGGTAATAATCAATCGCCTTATCGGTATTTTTCTCTTTTGCGAACTGGATAGCAGCTGAAGAAATGGGGACCTCTAAATGCTGTGCATCAAATCTATGACGTAAGTCATTGATCTCGTTTTCTTGCTCCACAGCAGGCTTAATCGTCATCATGACATTCCATGTCTTATTAAATGCGATGCGTCCAGTGGGAAATCGAAGAATAGCTACTTGCTTTAAGGAATCAACTTTTGGGTTATCTTTAATGTAATAATAGTCGATTAAGATATCCAAATCGCGCTCTGTTCCTTTGGCTAAAGCATCTAACTTGTCGCACAATTCTGACTTGTCTGTTATTTGTTTTAAGCTATCAACTGCTTGCTGGACAGAAGACTGCGCGAAGCAAGTATGAAAACTTAAAAACATAAGAATGATCATCTTTTTCATTTGTCAATTATTTAAATTCTATCATGTCTCTTAAACAGCTCACTGGTCTTGTAATTTTGAGCACCATTTGCAAGTTTTTTTGTTCCAACGGTGTATAGTATAAAGATTTCGTTGAAGAAACAGTCGCAATAAGCTCTCCCTTATTGTTAATTATTGGACCGCCACTTGAACCTCCAGCATAATCTGCTGTAATATCAACTAATGGACGTTTTGATGTTTTGCTTTCATCTGTATAATCGGTATAATTTCTAGCAACAATGCCTTTGGCGAAGTGGAAGAAATTGCCAAAGGGATGCCCCATAACGTAAACCTCCGCTCCTTGTTCTGCTGTTTGACCTAAAGCCAGACTACTAAGTTCCTCACCTTGACTATCGACCTGAACAATACATAAGTCGTCGGCTTGATTAGCGGATAGAATCGATTTTACCTCCAATACCTTTCCCGCATTAGTTTGAATAGTCATCACCAAATTCTTACGGGCCATCGAAGTAAAAGATTTCACGACGTGATAATTCGTAACAACAATGCCAGAGGGATCAATTATATAACCTGTAGCGGCGTCAATATGCACATCGGGACAATACCCACAATCATAAGCAATTCCAAAAACGACAGTCGACTTACGGAGTAGTTTCGCCAAGGCCTCACCAGACAGCGCTTCTCGCTGCTGCTTCGCTTTCCTCAATCGAACCTTCTTTCCTTCCGTTTCTTTTAATTGATCTTTAGCCAACTTGGATGTCAGCTGAACTTGATTTTTCCCTAATAGCGTAACTGTCGACTGCTGATGTCGAATTAATACGTCATTATTATCGATAAAGTTTGTTGTCGTCGGTGCCTGCTGGGCGTATAAATGCGAAACGTGGGGACTACACAGCAACGCACATACTATAAATAATGCTTTCATTTCTCTTGATTTAGATTCTATTACTCTCCAAAAAGTTCTTTCAATTTCGCGTCTAATTTATCTTGATCTCCACCAGAATAAGTACCAATGATATTCCGATCCTTATCAAACAATATCTTCGTTGGAAAGGATGTAATCGACATCTCCTTCACGGGATCAAAGTCGATTTCTTCGCGATCAAGCGCTAATAGTTGAATCCACTTAATATTATCTGTTTGAATGGCAGTCTTCCAATTCATTAAGGCAACATATTCATTACCTGCCTTTTCATCTGCTACACCAACAATTTCAAATCCCTTATCCTTGTATTTGCTGTACAACTCATTTAGATGAGGGTGACTTGCACGACATGGAATACACCAAGAACCCCAGAAATCAACCAACACGTATTTTTCATTGATGGCTAGGACTCCCTGTACCTTATCGTTTACATCTGACTTAGAAAGCAAGCGATTCAAAAACTGAACATTCTTTTCATTTCCGAGTGCTTTATGCTCATCAAAATAGGTTGCCAAATCAGGGATGGCCTTAAATTCGTTCAGGAGATTAGCACGAAGTGACACCGGCTCTGCAGCCGCAATCAGATAATCGTTAAGAACAATCTTCGCTATAGTTATATCATTAGGATTCTTCACCATAATCTTAGCAAAACGGTAAGAAAGCGACTGTTTATAATCTCCATTGGCAACTTTCTCTTCTAGATACATCATTTGTCTAGATACCGGGTACAAGTATTTAGCAATTAAGCTGTCTTGAAGTTCAGGTTTTGAAGAGTGAATCAATTGCATTGCGAGCTGACTATATGCGTTAAAATTGGACTCGCTTACTATTTCTCCAAAGATTGTCTTTGTTGTGAAATCATCTAATATTTGCCTTGCCACATGGCTATAATCTTGGTTATTCTTAGTCTTTAATAATTGCTTTAAAGACTGCGCAAGAATGTGCTTATCTTGAATTTGACTATGGTACTTACCAGCGGACGCGAGATCATTATTCTCGATAAACAATTTCACTAAGTCTTTCGCCATTTTGTCTTTCCAAGTTCTCAACTCTTTAATATTGAGATCACTGTTCTTAACAAATCGATCGTAGGCTTCTACTTTCAACTCCAAATCGTTCTCCGAATAAAACTTGACATAATACGGTTCTACAATACGTATTTTACCGAGCCTATACTTTGTTTCCTCATCTCCAAGAAGTTCCGCTAACAGGTTATCTAGACGCTCAGAGTTCTTAAAACTGCCACCTTCAATACGGGCGATAACTTTACCTGTTTGATCGACAAGGATTTTTGTCGGATAGCCTGTAATAATATATTTCGATGCAGGGTGTTTCAAGTCTTTACTTAACCATAGGGTTTGAAGCCATGGAAGTCCTTGCTTGGCAATCTCATTTTGTAAAGTATTTTCTATTTTAGACAAATCTGAGCCATTCTCAGCAGCAATACCAATCACTTCGAAACCTAAATTCTTATACTTATGGTAGGTCTCGATAAGTTTGGGATGTGATTCTGCACATGGTGCGCACCATGTACCCCAGAAATCTAGGAGGATATATTTATTTTTAGATACTTTATCCGCGATATCTACGCCATTGATTTCTGAGCTTGCTGTGACCAGATTCTTAAATTGCGTGCGCTGCACATTCTCTTGTGAATCTACAACCAGAGCGAATCTTTTATCACCATTAGGGATTTTAGAAATCAACTTATTGCTCATTTCCTCGATTTTAGCACTAAAATCAATCTTCTCGGTATTGAATTTTGCGAAAACCTTAATCGCTTCATCATGCTTCCCTAAATGTAGTAAAGCTTCACCATAAGTGTAATAATTGCTAATATTGAGGAACTTATTACCGCAATACTGATAAAACATTGACAGATGCTTAAATACTTCATCTTGTTTATTGATTGCCGCCAATGACTTCGTGTAGTAAGAAATCCGCGGTCGATAATAAGCAAATGTAGATCCATCGGCGTCTTTTCGATTTACCATAATCAGATATAAGCTATCTAACTCTGGACCTACTACATCTACAACAAATTGGTGCTCCTGCAGATCTTGAAACTTATCATAAAAGCGAGATTCCACATTTTCATGTCCAATTCCTGTTCCTCGGCTCTTGTTCATCCACTTCACTGAATTTTCCTTATCAGCCAAATTGATGTACTCTATGGCAATAAATATCGCTAAGCCAGGTTCTACATTTTTATTCTCTTTGAATAGCGCCTGTACTTCACTTGAATTGTAGATCGCCAACTTCTTATCGATATCTTTGGCCTCTAATATTTCTCGTGATAACTCTTGAGATCGCTGCGTTATATTCGCATCTTGCGCACGTACTTGCAAAGCAATTAGGCATAGGCAAGCCAGTATAATGTGTTTTATCATCATATTCGTATTAAAAAACGGGTAAACTAAATTTTGAATTATTTAAATATTAGTATCCTTCATTCTGGACTAATTGAGGGTTTTTCGTTATCTCTCCAAGTGGTATCGGATAGTATAAATCTGTTTTGGTAAAACTAGGTTTTATAGACTTCATATAGTTGACTGCGTAGTCATCGCCACGACGTTTAATATCAAACCATCGATGGCTACCTTCTGCGAAAAGTTCGGTTGCTCTTTCCTTAAACAGTAAGTCTCTAATCTGCTCCTTATTCAACGCTGGAACTCGAGTAGCTAGCGGCAATAAGCCTGCTCTATTCCGCACAAGATCCATATCATGAAGCGCCAATTGAGGCTTATCTAACTCGTTGCGCGCTTCTGCACGAATCAACAAGATCTCCGCATATCGGATAATCTGTTTGTTTTCCACTTTACCATTCGCCTCAGAAGGTAAGTTAAACTTATATTTAAATGGTGCGATAGACCCTAAACCTTCATCGATCCCTGCTCTACCCCAATGTTGGAGTCGTAAATCATTACTTTCAAATTTTGCTATTAGCTGATCAGAAAGTCGATAATGCACGTTTGTTAACCCCGGTCCACCGATACTAAATGCCGAAACTGGATTATTTAACCAATTCGCAAGCGAAAGGATAGTTTCCTTGGACTCCTTCAAGAACACTTTGTCAATAGACTCTAATACAAATTCATTGGAGTTAATTACCTCGTTTGCTTCTGCTTCCGCTAAAGCATATTTCTTTTGAAAAAGATATACTTGCGCCAATAAACCAGAAGCGGCATAACTGGTCACACGATTTCTATCCCCTAATGCTAAGGTTTTATGCGTCGCAAACTGCTTTGCAAAAATCAAATCATCCTCGATTTGCTTATAAATTTCAGAAGAAGGCGACCTGGTAACATTCACATTCTTAGTGTATTCTGCAGTCAATAACAAAGGAACATCCCCCATTAGGTTAACCAAGTTGAAATACATCAATGCCCGGACAAACTTCGCTTCTGCAAGGAAGCCGTCTACCTTGTCTTTGGAAAATTTAGTAGAGTTAGATAGGTTATCAATAATATTATTCGCCTGATAAATTAAATGATATGGATGGGTCCAAAAGGGATCTAATCCTCGATCTGAGGTCAATGCATTCTCAAAATATAAACGCTCGGTATCCATATAAGAGAGGCGCACCAGCTCATCTCCAGACAAGCCAGTAAACTTGGCCGCACCAATATGAGTCGTCATTTCCTTCACGGTCCAATAGCCATACATACCACGCACAGCAGACTCCGCTCCGCCTTCTGTTGAAAAAATCTTATCCTTATCGGTAGAGCCTATAGGCATGTCTACTTCAATTAATTTACTGCAGCCACTCGTAAGAACTACCGTTAGAACGATTATGGCTTGAATAAAACTGCTTTTAAAATATTTCATCCCTTTGTATGATTAAAAATTTAATTGGATACCTACCGTAAACCTTCTTGGCATAGGCAAATGTAATCCTACATAATGATTGGGGTTAAACTTACTATCTAGATAAAATGAATAGATGTTTTGTCCTTGAAGAAATAGGCTTGAGCGTGAAAGTTTAAGGCGATGAACTAATTTCTCAGGCAAATTGTAGGAGAACATGACCGTTCCCAAACGTAGCATGGTCAATTCCTCTCTCAAATAATCACTGTTCATTGCTGCGGTAAAAAAATCTCCTAGCACCCCTGTAGTAGGCACATTAGTTTGCGTTACTCTTGGAACAGTAGCAATATCACCAGGATTCTTCCAGCGCTGATCCAGCATATGCGCATACATATTACGAATACCATAGTCACGTATAGGTGCCCCATTTTCATAATTTATTTCAATTTGTCGATGGAAATTGATGAATAGACTGAGGTTAAATTGTTTGTATCTAAAATTATTCTGCCAGCCTCCAAAATATTTTTGATCGGAGTCTCCGATGTAATGCATGTCTGCTCCCCCTACTACTAAATCTAATCGACCATCATTGTTCGCATCCAGGTGTTTATTCAAGCCAGTTTCTGGATCAACACCTAAGTATTTCAAGCGATATAAAGAATTTAACGATCGCCCTACTTTATAAAGATTATAGGTTGTGTTCTCCAGACCATCGAATCGACTTAGCACATTCTTGGGAATCGTTAAATTGAAATCTGTAGACCATTGAAAACTCTTTGTACGTATAACAGTCCCCCCCAACATAATCTCAAAACCGGAGTTATCGACCAATACATCTTTTATGTTTGCTGAAACAGCACCGAAGCCTGTCATCAGCGGCAATGGGTATTGTACCAGCGGATCCGAGGTGCGCTGCTTATACCAAGCCATCGAATAGTTCACTCGATCTTCCCATAAGGTTCCTTCTGCTGCAAATTCGAGCTTGCTGGTTAGCTCCCAATGTAAATCAGGTTTGAAGAAACTCGCTGGAGTCATTGCGACCTCGCTGTCGTAAGGACTATTGAAGAAATTGCTTTCATATAAATCCAAAAACTTATAATCGCCAATCTTATCGTTCCCTGTGATACCGTAACTTCCTCTCAATTTGGCAAAACTTACAAAGGTTTCCTTTGGAAAGAATGCCTCTTCCGATATTGCCCATGATGCACCTATAGAGCCGAAGTTAGAATATTGATAATTAGGACCGAATCGCGAAGATCCGTCTCTTCTACCAGAAATACTTAAGTTATATTTATTCTTATAGTTATAAATTAAACGAGCAAACGCAGCGGCATATTTATACTCAGTTGTTCCCATATTTGGGGAAGTAAAATTACTAGAGTTGAGCCCAATATAGGTTCCCAAATACTCGTCATCTTTGTACCCGAGGGCGCCGATATAATCATTACCCATCCGATTTTCATTATAGGTTCCTCCGAGTAACACATTTAGTTTACCGCCAAAAAGCGAGGGATTCGTATACTCAATCTGCGGCTCGATATTAATCGACTGCAAATCATTATTCCCCCAATAGGTTGTACCTGTAAGGTTTGAACCTTTCGGATTTTGAGAAGCGATAGAAACTGTCTGAACCGCCTTTGACTTACTTTGATTATATCCTAGATTGGCTCTAACCGTTAAATTGGGTAAGATGCTATAATTAAGGTGTGCATTGATTATATAATTTTGAATTCTACTTTCATTAATATTCTTTAATTGCGCGTAAGGATTTGACATGCCCGAAACATAGAAGTCATTCTCATTCCAAAAAAGCGAACCGTCCTCATTAATCAACTTTGCGTTGGGTGGCAGATAAATAACGTTACCCATTTCTACACCACTCTGTCTATTTAAAGTATGGGTAAAGGATGTATTCATGTTTATCGTAAACTTTTTATCTTTTGACGACGATACGATGTTGACTGAAGTACCAACATTTGTGGACGTTGGCGATTTATAGATGGAGGAAGTCTCACTATTGTAATGTCCAGAGAAGCGATAAGACATTCCTGCACTACCGCCAGAAACTGCAGCTTGCAACCTCGTGTATTTCCCCATATTACCCAAGAGCTCCTCCATGTTATTGTCATTTCTCGTCGTGTCCCAAAGCAAGATATCATAGGCATTCGCATTCGTCATTGGAATCCTGTCATTCTTAAATGCCTCTTTTCGGTAGGCCACGTACTCTTCCGTAGATAACATCTTCGGCAATGTTAAGTAACTACCGCCGACACTATAGTTGATATCATAGCTGGTATTGCCAGCTTTCGCTTTTTTCGTCGTAATTAAGACAACACCCGAGGCGCCACGACTTCCATAAATCGCAGTAGCATCAGCGTCCTTTAACACTTCAATACTTTCAATATTTCCCATGTCCATCATCGAGAATGCACTAATTCTCGCTAGATTACCCATCGTAATATTCGAATTGTTATTCTGCGCTGCCATCGGAACCCCGTCCACAATAAATAGTGGCTCTTCATTCGCTCCAAATTGCGTATCTACTTGTGTTCTTCCCCGTATTTGCACTTTGCTCATGGCACCAGGCTTACCATTGTCTGGCGTCACTATCATCCCCGGAACACGACCTTGCAGTGCCAACAGCGGATCATTAACAGCAGATTGATTTAATTCTTCGCCGGATATCTTGGTAATGTTACCTGTTGAAATACGCTTTGATGTGGTACCATAGGCCATCACCTGTATCTCATCCAATGAAGACGGACTCGGCAACAACTTGACCATTAAATAATTATTTCGGCCACTAATCATCGAGCTTTCCTCTATTGCATCTTGACCAACTCTATTTTGTTTGTTTGCTAACTGCTTAAAATTGCCATCTTCATAAAGTAATCGTAGCGTCGACAAACCGATCCGACTAAACTCCAAGATATCTCCATGCTGTAGTTCGAGCTCAAAAGTCCCATCTGCTTTTGTTGATAAACCAATTTTTCTAGCGGCAACCACTAAAGTGACGCCCAATGCAGATTCACCAGCGGGAACAAGAACCTGACCTTTAACTATTTGTTTGGTAGTTTGCTGATTGCTGCTTATTGCGTTTGTATTTACAACAGCTACTGCACTTGGCTTTAGGGCCAATACAATTGTATTTTTATCCAATACATAGGTTAGTGGCTGTAAAGCGAAGATCTCATTCAATGCATCTTTTAAGGGGGTGTTCCTTATATTAACATTGACATTTTTACTTCGATTCAACATGCTTTCGGTGTATAGAAAGTTGTATCCCGTTTGTCGATTCAACTCATTAAGCACTTGTTTTAAGGGTGCATTCTTCTGTTGAAGATTTACTTTTTGCGCCAATGATGTTGCACTTAACTGCAACATGCCAATCAGTAAAAGCAGCGTTGTCAATCGCATAATTAACCATACATTACGGAGCCGTAAGGAATACCGCCCCATTTTTTTCATAAAATTTAAATACATTTGTTAAGATTGGTAAACGTATACGCTGTTGTCGACCAAAACTGGAGCGTATCGTAATAACGAATTTGTTAAATATCAATTCCAATAAGAACCAAGTCTTCTAAAGGCTTGGTTTTATTTCTGCATGTTAATAGTAGTCCAACATCTTATTCATCATCTTTAGGTTAATAGATTTGGTTATTTTATTTCACAAATATCTTTCGACCAACAACTTGAAACTTCACCATCTTTGTTGCTTCAAACAAGGCTAATACATCCTCGATATTCGAGAACCGCGATAGTGCTCCAGAAAACTTCTCGTTTGTAATTTTGCCTTCGTATACAACTTCAACATCATACCATCGAGCGACGATGCGCATGACGTTTTCTATATCTTCATTATCAAAAACAAACTTATTTCTTGTCCAAGCGATGCTCGCATCAATATCAGTCCCTAATTGTTTAATATTTAAATGTCCAGACTGATCTAAAATTGCCTGTTGTCCTGAAGTCATTTCTACGGATTTGCTAGCCGTATTTAACCGAATCTTACCTTCAACGAGAGAGGTTTTGATCGGACTTTCTTTGGTATAGCTATTGACATTAAAGCGTGTGCCAAGTACTTTGATTTCTTGATTCTGAAGTTGAACATAAAATGGGCGATTCGCATCTTTAGCTACTTCAAAATATGCTTCCCCTTCCAAGCTAATTCTCCTAGTATTATCCATACCGAAATTCGCATTGTACTGAATCTTTGATTCTGCATTCAGCCAAACAATTGATCCGTCTGGCAATTTGACGCGGTAAGTTTCCCCTCGTTTGGTAAAAAGAGTATTCAAAGCATTTTCCGCTCCGCTCTCAATGGTATATAGCAACTGACCGTCCGCTTCCTTACTAATCTTAACACCCGCATCTTTTGCCAACTCCCCATTATCACTGTTTTCCAATGCTATTTTTCGACCGTCTGATAGCACGAGGGTCGCCCCGTAGGCACCCGGTTGAATTTGCGGTTTTTCTTTTAATGATAACTCCTTGTGCTGCGAATGCTGGTTACTCATCCACCAAACAGTCAGTCCAACCATCGCAATCAGTAGAGCGGCAATGGATAGCCATTTCTTCCACGCGATGCTGATCGTCTTACGTGGCTCCGATTCCGAAGAGATTTGACTTTTTATCCTTTCAAAAGAAACCCGAAGCAAGTCATGGACAGCATCATCAGCTTGTACTTCCGCAGCAACAGGATTGTCTAAAACCTCCCCTATCGCATCCAGCAAGTCCTTACGCTCATCTGCTGCTGTCTGTATTTCCGAAAGCAATGAGCGCAAATCGTCTGCTGAAAGCTTCCCATCGACGTAGTCAAAAAAAGCATTTTTAATCCTATCCTTGTCTTCCATTATTGATTAGGTTTATATATAATACACTTCAAAACCGATGTACATCTGCTCCATGGTAAAAAAAATAATATATTTTCCTGCGATCTAACTCTACCTAGACAAAATCAAGGAATTAATAGATTCCCGAATTCAGTGAGATGGGAATAGATTTAAAGTACAGGTAATTTTAGTCGCAAGATCGAAAAAGCAGATACCGAAAGCTTATTTCTAAAACCATAGTACACGAGGATTTGATCGTCTAAAAACTGAGAGTTTAGCGATGATTTCAAGTCGATTTACCTGATAAAAAAATTAAAGTGATTCTGTAATCGCATTGAACAATGCCAAGACTAATAGAATAGAATTACCTTGATTCTGCGACTTAATAAATTTCATAGCCTTTACGATATGATCGTTTACGGTAGAAACAGAGATCCCCAATTCTTGACTAACCTCCGCGTAAGACTTACCCTCTAATTTACAAAGCACGAACACGCGTCTTCGTTGGGGTGATAACTTTGCTATCGCATCATTCAATAGTTGTTCACTTTCCAAAAAGTCAATTTTTTCCTGTACATCATTTTTGCTAAGGGGGCTGTGCTGTACCAAATATTGATGAACTTGCTGTTCAATATTATGCTTTCTAAAGAAATTGTAGACTGTGTTTTTCGCGATTTTAAAGAGATAACCTTTAAATGGTTGTTCAGGGTCAATTAGGTGTCGCTTCTCCCAAACTTTGATAAAAATCTCCTGTAGTAACTCTTGTGCTAAGTCTTCTACTTTAACCATTTTCAAAATGTTCGCATACAAGCGAGCACTGTATTGATAATATATTATTTCAAAGCTGTTTTGATTTCCTGAGCATAATTCAGTCAATAACTCATTTTCAGAAGATGGATTAAAATCTGTGCTTTTCATAATGCCTGTTTGTAAAACTAATAAATAAGTTTAGAAAACTACAATATCGAGCCTTCATATTCCTTTTATCCAAGTCGTCATTTTCAAGAATTAACTTGCTAATAAAGAATTAATCTAAAATCCTTTTTGTGTAACTTTATCTTATGAGGAAATTGATAGCCATATTACTTCTCTCCTTGTATATAACTTCCATCACGGCACTACGTGAAGTATGGAAGTTCCCCATCCTCATTGAACACTATTTAGAACATAAGGCACAAGTACCCTCTATTTCCATCCTCACCTTTTTGGAAGCACATTATATGTATAGTTCTCCTAGAGATGCTGACTATGCACGTGATATGCAATTGCCGTTTAAAGTCATTTCTCCAAGCTCTTTGATTGTCCTCGGCGTACCAACAGCACCCATACGCTTTCAAATAGCAGTACCATCCTTCTACAAAAAAGAACAAGCGACTCTATTTAACTGTGCAGTCTATTCCTTCAGTTATCACAGTCTAATTTGGCAGCCGCCTCGCACCTGTTTCGCTTAAAAAAGCAGAGCTTCTGAAATACAAAGAATCATCCACTCATCAAGTTTTTATTGCAATACTATTGAAATACGTGTAGTATAGTAGTATGTCTCTGATCGAGAAGAATTAGAGCCTTCAGCGTGAAGATATATAACGCTATAGTATTCCTAGCCCTCTGATAAAGTAAAGCCATCTTGCCGCCTTCACATTAGGTTTAATGAAACAAGAACAATTCCATGAAAAACATATCACTCAAAAGGAAAGTGCTATATATTGTGCTATCCCTACTTATCGTTATCCAATTCTTTGGAACACAAAAAAATATAAGCTCCGCAGTAGCCGAGAATGCCATCGAAAAGCATTATACGGTACCTAACAAGATTCAAAGCATCCTGAAATCCAGCTGCTACGACTGCCATTCCAACAATACGAAATACCCATGGTACAATAAGCTACAGCCCATTAATTGGTGGCTTGCCAAGCATGTAAACGACGGTAAACGACATCTTAATTTCGACGAGTTTAATACATTACCGATCGGGAAGAAACTGCATAAGTTGGATGAAGTAGTCGAAACGATTAAGAATGGCGAAATGCCTTTAACATCTTATACATTAATTCATCAAGATGCTAAATTAAGCGATGCCGATAAACAGGAAATTGAAGCCTGGGTCGTTGCAGTGAAAAAGGAAGTTGAAGGGAAATAATAAGAGAAGTACGAATGTAAGATGATATCAATCATCGATAACCCGAATTTCTTCAATTCTAAAGTCATCTAGAATTTATTGCTTTGATAATATTTCTAAAAGCGGAGCAAAGTATTGCTCCGTTTTTCTTTTAACATTCGAGGGATGAAATCTATCCAAATCTCGAAGCAGCCTCGAAGGATGTCCTATTTTTTCAACGTACAATTCGCCCTTCCATAAAACACTACTATTACCTTACAACATCTGCTTTTTCTCACCGAATATATCTGACCCTTTACCGCTCAGCAACAGGTGTTTACCGATTTCCACTTCTCCATCACACTTACTATTCCTAGATTACAGCCACCTAACGAAAAGAAACTGTATGTCTATATCTTTCTGTCCAGCTCACTTACGATCTGAAATCGAGGCGCTTAGTTTTCAAAGAATACTATTCATTATTGGCCTGTTGATACTTTCCCTAAATTTATCAGCACAATCCAACCCAATTAGCAAACGTGAAATAACCTTCTATAGCGACACGACCAAACTTTCAGGAACAATCTACACCCCGCAGAAGCCCAAAGCGGCATTGCTGATTGTCCATGGATCCGGTCAAGAAAAAAGGATGGATAGCTTCGCGGGAGATCTCTCAAAAGCAGGGTTTTGTGTTTTAACCTATGATAAACGCGGCGTTGGGGAATCAGGCGGCGTGTATGCCGGGCCGGAGGTTGGCACAAATAACATCGATTCGGCAAATTTAAACTTGCTTGCGGCGGATGCCAGTGCAGCTGTGGCTTATCTATCCAAACAAGCTCGGCCATCAAAGCTCAAAATCGGACTAATTGGAGGAAGTCAGGCGGGTTGGATTATCCCATTGGCAGCACAAAAGAATAAGCAAATCGACTTTATGGTTATTTTTAGTGGGGCTTTGGTGACCCCAAAAGAACAATTACGCTTCCAGTTCTATACCGCTGGGGATGCGCAATTTTGGGATAAACATTCGGAGAAAGAGGCTCGTCAACATATCAAGCATGATCCAGATAAATATGAATTTATTGACATCGATCCGTTGCATACCCTAGCGAAGTTAACAATCCCAGGACTTTGGATTTGGGGCGGCAAGGATATCCAAGTACCGACGAACTTATCTATTGAAAATCTAGCAAAACTAAAGGAAGTAAATAAGGGATATTCTTATGTTTTGTATCCCGAACTTGGACATAATACGGCTTTTTCGGATTCGCCTGCACCAATGAAAACAGCAGTGGAATGGATGCAGAAAATCAGTTCAAAATAGGAAACTAAGATTGATAGTGGAAAGCGGAATATAATTGACATGTATAGTCCTTAGTATATTTCTCATATAGAGTCCCGTACTCCCATAATTTAGCGAGAGATCAAGATTAAATTAGTGTTGACTGTCACCCTTCGCTTTCGTTTCCGTGCAAAAAAAGCTTACAAAGTTTCCTTTGTAAGCCTTCATAGATAGAATCAATAACAGTATAACCTAAAAAATTGAATTATTGTTCCATTTCATTTATTGCTCGCTCAACCGCGTCTGCGTCTTGAATATTAATATTTCTTTTCTTCAGACCGACAAGTGTTGTTCCAGGTACAATGACATAACGATAGGAAATATTTGAACTTAGATTAAGTAATGCTCCTCCATCATATACCATCCGTGAAAGAAGCAGTTCAGACAGCTTTGGTTGAAAGGAAATTGTACTCATCCTTCCCCCTGCATTGCTGGTGTACGGCAATGGGAAAACGCCTCCGCCAAAATTTAAGTACACGAGAATAGCACTGTTTTCTAGTCTAGATGCTGTAAACTGTGGCGCATATATATGTTGAATTCTATAGGATGTGCCATCCATAATCGTATCCTTTGTTCTTACGCCAGTTCTCCACCCTGAATAAATTGCTAAGGCGTTGGCTTTCAAATTGGTCCCAACACCCCATCCTGTTGCTACTTTAGGACCGTATAACACCATTTGTGTGGTATTAAAGTAAAAGTCACCCACCACACCTAATGTTGCAGCAGGAATACTTGTTCCAGACAGAAACTGTGATCCATTCTTACCATTGGTCCCATTTTTACCGTCGTCACCCTTAATATTGGTTGCTGTTCCCCAGCCTGTTGATTTCTTAGGACCGTATAGATCGGAAGTGCTGGTTCTAAAATAAAAATCGCCCACTTTGCCTAATGTTGCTGCGGGTACCGTTGTTCCGCTGTAGAACATGGAACCGTCGGCACCTTTCGCTCCGGTTGCGCCAGCAGTACCTGCTGCGCCCGCATCGCCTTTATCACCTTTAGGTCCCATAGCACCATTTTCTCCTTTTTTACATGCCTCAGCAGCAAAAATAATGAGGGCAAGCAAAATCATTAAAATCTTTGTTTTCATAATCCTTTGTTTTTCTTCCAATTGAAAATTGATATTAAAACTAGGCGATTTAATAGGGGAAATTAATGCGTAATGAGTGAATTCAGCTTAGAATTGAGTGAACCTATGCTTACAACTAGCGAATAAAACTAGATGTTTAAACATACCTTAGCAACGCTATGCCCCTATTGAAGATCCTGAAGAAATAGACCATGGGGCTTTTTTCGAAATGCACGTATTGGATTTATTGCACTTTAAACTGCAACGTATTGGAGCGCACATCAAATTTATATTTATTCGGTTGCTGCGCAGTAGATTGATTCGTTAGCAGACGCTCTTTGAAATCATCCGCATTGCTATTGGCATGAAAAACGAATTGGCTTGCGGGAATAGTGAAATCTCCAGACTGCTTTGCCAGCAGTATGATAGAAAACACTTGCGTCTTGATATAAGGTTCATGATCCAATTATTCCATCGTCTTTCCATGATCTCAGGCATTCCAAACGAATCGTACCACGTCGAAGTGTTGATCTACATAGGCTTTAAAGCCAGGGATTCCGGTCATATAATCGACATGCCCTTCATCAGCGATTTCGAATACGCTAGATGGTGCTCCCTGTGCTACCAATTTAGCATCACTTGTATAATGCACATCAAAGAACTTACTATATGCGCTTAGGGTTAAATTGATGGTGTCCTTGAGTTGATAAACCTCTTTATCCGTTTGAAGAAGCATTCTAATAGGGTGCTGACCCGCACTAACTGTATCCAGTACCTCCACAGAATAAGCAGGGCTATGATATTTCTTGCCTTTTATTTTAGCTTCAAGAATAGGTAAATTGAAATTCCCATTTGCATCTTCAGGAATGCTTGTCTGATACTTATAGTAAGGGCCATCACTTTCGATATTGGCTGCAATAACGGCAGCATCAAGGGTTGCGAAAAGTTCGTCTCCTTGTTTAGCAATTTGCAAACTACCCGCATCTGGCTTCTCTTTAAAAAAGATGGATAGGCTGGCAGCCTTGCCTTTCTCTAGCTTAGGCTGAACAACAAATTGAATAAAGTTTTCTTCTTTAGATACAGTTGACTGACAGGACATGTTCAGCCACAGAATGCTCAATACGATAATTAGCGAAATAAATTGTCTTCTCTCCATAGGTGTATGCCGTCGAATTGCTTCTTTGTATGAATATAAAGATTTTATCGTAATTATACTTTCTATCGATACAATTAAAACTACTTTTTACAGGATCACTAAAAGTATAATTCCTATAATGTGATATTCGCGACACAAAGTTTAGCCAAATCAAACAGAATAGTTTGAAAGCAACTATTTCATAAATTCCTTTACGTTGACATTTCCGTCATTTGGCGACTCATTCTCCCATTTCATATATGATTTCGTGAGTTTCTTGATACGATATTGCTCTGTATAAATTTTCTTCTCGTTATATAAGGTAATTAGGGTTTGATCATTACTCAGCACATAAGTCCTATTGATGGTAGTGTCATTTCCGCTTCCGATAAAATCGGTAATTTTAAGGACGCAGTTTCCAGCACCATCAAAAGTATAGGAAACACTACCATCTACTGCGCCGGGAGCAGCATTCGATTTTTGATACCATTTGCCGGTCAATTGGTTCACATTGATTTTCTCTTCTTTCTTGCAGGAAGAATTTAGCATCATAAAAAATGTAGTAGAAACTAGCGACAGCGCGGGGATAATTAATCTAGTCTTCATAATTTAATTCTGTTTATATTGAGAATACGGCATCACATTCTAATTCGCTACAGTTGCTAGCTTCAATAATAAATCGATGCACAAATGGCTAGAAGACTATCACCTCCGCATCACATTGTCCGGATGGATGTATGCCCTCGCCGCAAGTATTGTTTTGTTAGTTATGCTGATATCGATTAGCATGCAGACCATCAAAGCGGCCAAAGCAAAGCCTGTTGACAGTCTACGCGAAGAATAGCTAAAGCATACCGTATTCTTTCGCCTTATTGATCAGAATAACAAGATTACCCGTATGAAATTTCTGCAATAAGGTCGCTCGATGGGTTTTTACGGTTAAAGGACTAATAAAAAGGCTATCAGCAATTTCGGCTGACTTCTTTCCTTCAGCTAACAAAGAGAGTATTTGTTTCTCCCTTTTAGTTAATTCTGGAATATCTTCTTTTGTACGCAGATCTGCCATATCAAAAAGTTCTTTAACCTCTTGACTCAAGACAATCTCGCCATTTATTGCTTCCGCGATACAATGAAGTATATCGTGCGCATCCGCAGTTTTAAGAAGATAGCCATTAGCACCTTGTTGGAGCATTTGCTTGACAATACTGCGCTCGCTTAAATTTGATATTGCCAAGACAATAATATCGGGATAAGCAGATTTAATTTGTCCACAAAGTTGTATCCCGTTCCCGTCCGGAAGGGTAATATCCAATAATACTAAGTCGACCGCTGCTGCAGAAAAAAAAGCCTCGAAATCTTCCACTCGACCAAATTGCCCAACAATCCGCAAGGAAGTATCCTCCTTCAGCACATTCTTAAACCCCTCAATCACCAAAGGGTGATCATCTACGATAACAACCTTGTATACGCTCTTATTGTCCGACATATAATTCAATATTGATTACGGTTCCCTCTCTTGTACTATCAATTTCTAGCTTCCCTGATAGCAGGTCTACCCTATTTTTAATATTCTTGAGCCCTTGCCCCGCATGCGTGTTCTGCTTGGTATCAAAGCCTTGACCATTATCTTCAATGGTAATAAAAAAATGCTCATCCGCCTGACTACATTGTAGCATAATTTTACTGGCCTTCGCATGTTTTAAAGCATTACCAATAAGCTCCTGAACGATTCGATAAATCATAACATTCACTTGCGCAGAACGCACGTTATTTAGATCAAAGAAAGAACAGGATATCTGCAAACCAGGAAGCTTGGAGTCCACACATAAATCGCGTAGGGCGACCTCCAATCCAGATTGTGCCAGTGACTCGGGCATCATATTTCTAGAAATACGACGTAACTCTTGCACAGAATTCCCTAAACGATCGATAGTTTGCTGCAAATCTTGTTCCTCAAAGGTCTGCTTTACATGCAGCATTTGCGATAGATTCAGCTTAATCCCGGCAAGCATGCCCCCTAAGCCATCATGAAGATCACGCGCAAGGCGAACACGTTCATTCTCTTCACCAACCAATAAGGCTTTGCCTAGTTCAATCTGCTGTTGTTGCTTTAGATTTTGAACCTCCCGTGCATTCTTCAGGCGACGGCTTCGCCACCAATAGTAGAAAAACGCAAGCGCTAAGAGCAGACACATCACAATCGCCCAAATCCAGCGTTGCTGCTTCTCGGCTCTTTCACGACTCAATAGAAGTTCCTTTTCTTTTTGAACAAGATTGTATTTAGCCTCTAAGTCGGCAATCTTAGCGATGGTTTCACTCGCCAAAATCTGATCGGATATCTCTACCTGTTTCGCTAACCAATGATTAGCGGCCTTGTCATCACCCGATTCTTTTTCTAAAGAGGCCAAAGCCCCATATAATTTCTTCTTATCGGTCGCCATTAAGATATATCCATCCCGCTCTAAAGAAAGCAGGACATCTCTTGCCTCTGCCCATTTCCGCTGCAGTCTAAATTGCTCCGCTCGTTGATAGAGTAAGGTTCGCATTTCATTTTTATTCTGCAATTTTTTCGCGACCGCAAGACCTTGATCAATGGCCTTTGTCGCAGCTGACCAATTCTGAACCTGTATGTAATACATGGCCTCCATTGCATGGAAATTCGGCGCATAGATGGATTCTTTTGCTAATGTCAGCAAGCGATGACCCGCCTTTAGATTCTTATAGGCCTCCTCCAAATTCTCCTTCTCAATATTCACCCTCGTTAAATGGGCATATAAATCAATCTGTCGTAAGTCTTGAGGCGCTAATCGTTTAAAAATGGCTAGCGATTTCTGGAGGTAATAAATTGCTTTATCCTGGTCTCCATGATTCATAAAAGGCAGTGCCACATTCGCATAACAATCGGCCATACGAAGACTATCTCCCGCCAATCCAGCAAAGGGGATTGCTTTCTCTAGAAACAGTTTAATAAACGTATTATTATCGTCATTGGCCTGCGCAATTACGCCTTTGTTGCCCCAAGCGCGGCTTAAATATAGGTAAGCCTCTTTGGTCTTGAAGGCTTCAATCCGCGATATCGCCTGATCAAAAGCAAGATCAGCACGGTGAAGCGAATAGTCAATATATCGTCGACCTAAGTAGAAATAGCCGATTCCCTCTTGATAGGGATAGCGCTTCGCTAAATGCATGCCTTTTTCAATTAGGGCAATGGCTCTTACACTATCCGCATAAGCTAGCGTATCCGCAGTCTCATAATAAAGAAGTGCTTTTTCCTCCGTAGTCTTTGTCCCAGCCAATTTCGATTTAAGCGTTGGAAATCCATCCTCCTGTCCGAATAAGACAAAGAAAGTCAAGGTCAAAATAAAAACTAGTGTGATCCTAGCCAGTGTCATACTGTAATATTAGTGAAAATTCGGATAGTTAGCAGCTAATACTATTAAAATACTCCCATCGGAGTATTGTTTGCCATCGAGGTACTGATGACCTTTGAGTAAGAAAATTATACGAATATGAGAAAGTTAAGTTTAATATTCCTGTCGAGTTTATTTATTCTCGTGCAGTCTTGTAGTAAAGATGATGATATTCCTGCTGGTCAAACGCTTATTTATGAAAATAACTTCGATAGCGATGATGGTAAATTTTGGTTAGGTTCCAATGAAAACGTAGATATATCAATTGAAAAGGGTAACTATTATTTCTTAAACAAAAACCCAAATAGGCACTTTTATGTTACCGTTGCGCCATTTTTCACAAACAGCGCGACCGCTGCCACATTTGAAGCGCGCTATACCCTGGAAAGCTCTGAAGGTAATGATCCTGCTGCCGGCGGTATTCTTTTTAACTTCGACTCGAATGACAAATCTCTTATCCGTATTCAATTGAACACAGAAGGGCATTTTCGTGTCGACGGCTATCCGGATGGCGAAGAACATGAAAACTACAGCGATTGGCAACCCCATAAGGCATTGAAAATTGGACAGGCAAATACAGTACGCGTGGAAATGCGCGATGGTAAATACTATTTCTATATCAATGGTACGGAAGTCTTTAACATGAATCCCGTAGGAACTTTAAAGTTGGATAAACTTGGTTTCTCAGTCGGCTACAAGTCCATAATGACGGTAGATTATGTAAAAGCATATTCTAAAGATTAATATATTCAATTCCACTCTAATATAGTTTATACCCTTGGATTGGGTTAAAATCCACAATTTTTAAAACGAAGACCGGTATCTCCACGCCGGTCTTTCTCTTTTATCGTAAACTCACGAAAGACTTTAGAAGTCGATCAGCTTTCGCGATACAGATTGCGAAGTATACTGTCCCTTTGTTTTGTCTATATCCCTTAAAAATACTCCCAACGGAGTATTGTAAACCAAGCATAGGCTAAAGATATTTGAATCGTCAATCAAACATACTATGAAAAAGCTAAGTTTAATATTCCTGTACGGATTAGTACTTTTAATTCAAGGCTGTAGCAAAGATGATGTTGCAAGCGTGGAAGATCAGCTTATCTACGAAACCGATTTTAGTAATAATGATGGCTCGTTTTGGGTAGGTACTGAAGGAAAAATAACCATCGGTATACAGGATGGTTCCTATTACTTTCTGAACGACAATACAAGCGGCTCTTTTTATGTAACCCTCAATGCGCTATTCGCTAATGTGCAAAAAGAGGGAGCGTTAGAATCTAGTATTCAAATTAAAAATACCGGAGGTTCCAATCCTGGCGCTGGGGGAATTATTTTTAATCGCAACCGAAAGAATCCTTCGCAAGTCCGTTTCATTCTGAACGGCTTAGGTATGTTTAAGGTAGATGCCACCTCCGAAGGAAAGGATCCCGAACTCTATCAGGATTGGATTGAGCATCCTGCGATTAAAAAAAACCAATCCAATGTTTTTCGCGTTGAATTGCGTAAAGACAACTATTACTTCTACATCAACGGCAAAGAAGTTTTTACTATGGGTGCTAAAGGTGCTAAAAACTTAGATGAAGTCGGATATAGCGTAGGTTACAAGACCATCCTGCAGGCGGACTATTTTAAAGTAACATCACTTAAATAATGCCGGTATCGGCATCTAAAGAGAATAATAATTTCGTTCATACACACTACAACTTTAAAACCCTTTGGATGGGTACAAATCCAAATTTTCCAACAAAAAAAAGACCGGTATCTCCACACCGGTCTTTCTTTATTATTGCTATTTGGCAATTGGTAACTTAACGTCAAAATGTTAAAATCCAGAATTCGCAATACCTCTTTTGATAGCGTCCCATTGGTTGAACCCAATAACCTGCACAATATCAAAGACCATTAATCCTTCCGATTCTTTTAAACACAGATCAATTGCTTGCTCAATATTATCTTTATGATTTAAGGCGTAAATCGAGCCATATAACTTCGTGTCGCCCTTCAACAAACGCTTACCACGAATCAAACCATATTCGATACTCTCTGGATCATTTTTACCGTAAATCGTATTCAAATATGTTCCGATTTGAAAAGCATCTAAGTGCTCGGCAAAACCAGCATTCTTATAGTTCTCTGTCGCCCATGTATTCTCCGCATGGGTATCATACTTCTTGCTCGCCCAGTTCTGACCATTCGCATATAGGGCATTATACCATGAAGCTGCCCAGTATTCGATCTTAATATCTGGTTTAATCCCTTTTGCAGTTTCTTTAATTTCCTTCACATAATCATGAATGACCATTGCACGAAACTCATACCATTTCTTCGCAAAACGCCCTTCTACCTTTTGGTTATTTTGGTAGTAAAAGATATCGCGTGGGAAATTAGGAACCTTCTCGCCCATATAATCTTCAAAAGCTTTGCGAGTTGTTTCGGAGAATTCCGTCTCAATCCCAGAAAAGCGACAATAGTCTAAGATATAGCCCTGCACATCGTATTTTGTTACAATCTCGCGAACCATATCTATTACAAACTTGCGTACATCAGGATCTAAAGGATTCATAAACGCGGCCACTTTGGTCTTATCATTACGAATATCAATCAGTTCATTATTGCTCGTATAAGCGATCCCGGTTTTGCCGTCCCACTTCTTATCTTCATAGACTAAGCCACTTTGATCGCCCGGATGACCTGCAGGGAAAAAGGTCGTAGAAACCGTAACACGCAATTTGTTCTTCTTTGCTTGATCAATAAAATACTGCAAATAATCCCAATCAATGGTTCTAGAATATGAGCCAACAGTAGTCAATTCCGGAATAAAACTCGATTTATACAATGCTTTTCCGTAAATAGGTTTCACATCGACAACAATATCTGTAAAGCCGACATCTTTCGCCTTTTTCACATAATAGTCTATGCTATCCTTATTGGAAAAGCGTTCGAAATTTGCTTCCGCGTCAAACCATAGATACTTTGGTTTGACATGGACTTCATTCTCTCCAGGCTCTTCTACGGATTTACTCTCCGTAGAACAAGCCGTACTCTGCAAACCTATGCAGATCGCAAGTAACGCATATAAGCGTCTCATTATTTTACTCATGCTATTTTCCTCCAACGATTGTTAATTCATACGCTGCAATACCCGATTGCACCCCTAATACATATACTAATGCTGTTTTCCCATCCGGCTGTACTTGGACCGTCACGTCACCAGCAGAAGCTACATTCTTCATCAATAAATCTTCTGAGAATACATTAAACGATTCGTATTCACTGGCATTCTCTTTTGAGGAAGCAACTAGACTTAAGTCATCCATGTTAAAGATGAGCAAGCGATAATCTGACCCCCAGTTCACAGTAGATACAGCAAGATATTTCGCATGGTTAAATTCGAAATAATGCAATCCACCGATAAGCATATTCAAGAAATTGCTGTTCGCTGCGTTTACTGTAAACATCGAAACGCCCGAATTGCTTTGAACCCCCATACTTGGTGGGAAACCTAACATGGCTCCAACGAAAGGTGCGCGACTAGTACTTGACATAGGTACTACCTTACCATTCCAAACCGAGTTTACAGGTTTCGTAAATAAATCGGGTGCTCCTTCTACTTTTCCAGCAACAACAGCTAGGCGTAATGCTTTATTCTCTCCTCTTCCGCGACCATCGATATCAAACATAATCTGTGCATCCTTGCTCGAGGAGCCTTTGATAGCAGCATTCGAAATATAAGACGCTCCAGACACCGCGAATCCTGCTGTACTCATCTGATGAAACAACTCAGGAGCCGCATTAATACCGTTTTTCCAGCGATAGATGGTCAAAGTACCCGAAGAAGTTCCCGAGAAGTTAACGCCATTACTGGCATGTAAAATACCATCCTCATCGGTGAAGACAGACCAAACATTCAAGCCAGCAGGCTTCTGAATCTTCGTGGTGCTCTTTTCCCCTGTACGCTTATTGAAAACCAATAAATCTGACGCACCGTTCCCCACCACTAAATAATCATCTACAACAGCAAAATTTCGTTGATTATCTGCTGTTAAACCTAAGGCTGCCGCGTTCTTTTCAAACAACTTATTGTAGCGTCCAAAACCATAATCGAGATCTCCATATTCAATCTGATAGACTAACAATTTGAGTACGACATTAGACTTAGCCACTCCATCCGAAGCGGTAATCTCTAGATTTAAAGGTTGGGATAAATCTTTAACGCCTCCCAAAGCAGGACGTACCAATACCCCCTGTGCTAAGCTCCCTTGAATCTGCCAATCAGTTGCTGAAGGTGCAGTCTCATCTGGAAAATAGGTCACATGGAAATAAACCGTATCACCGGCTTCATTATATTCGCCCTTATAAACGGTTCCTAAACCGCGACTATTCTCGTAGTCAAATTTCTGAATTTGAATTGCCTGAAATTTAGCATTCGAGCCGCTAAACTTCACATCTTGCTCCTTGCACGCTTGCAAAAACAAGAAGAGCAGCATGCTTGCATAAAATAGGAATCTATATCTTTTCATTACCATTTGTCATTTTGTAAAGCCTCTGAATTATTTGCCAATTCACTTTGCGGAATAGGGATTAGATAGTATTTCTCTGGGAAATAACGATCGATGGATTCAATCTGTACGCGATTGAAAGTAAAGGCCCCTGCGCTTCCAGAAACTTGCACTCCTGTTGCGCGTTTTCCGTCAATCACTTCAATTGCCTTCTTCCAGCGTTTTAAATCCCAGTAGCGATGCCCTTCAAATGCCAATTCCACCATTCTTTCTTTTCCTAAATAATCCATGAAGACCGCCAATGTACTGCCACTCGCTCTCGGGGATACCGCAGCACGTGTTCTAATCTTATTTAAATAAGCATAGGCATTCGTAAAATCATTGGTCTGCGCGTAGGCTTCCGACATATTCAATAAAACTTCTCCCATACGCAATTCAACCCAATAGGACGTTGATCCTAAATCCACATCTGGATTACCTTCAGTTAAGAATTTACGCATAAAGTAGCCTGTCACATTACCAATCGTATTTGAGTTTTGATCATAGGCTGTGAACGCATCTTTACCACCAGCATTCACTTGTATTTGACGATTATTCCAATTGGCACCATGGTATAAAATGGAAGCATAGAAACGCGCCTCGCGATTCGCATAAGGAGCCTCTTTATGGTTGGCATTATTCCAGTTAAAGTCCACGAACTTGTCGCCTTCTTTTATCTGGTAAAGCGATACAAGCTCTTCTGTAGGGCCGCCCCATCCACCACGGTTTGGAACATCTCCAGTAGGTGCAAAATAACGATCGGCATAGTGTACATACTCAGGTGCTTCAAACATTACAGGAAGAATGATCTCTTTGCTTTGTGCATTTTTGAATACTTGTTCATAGCTATTATCTAAAACATAGCCCAATTCTTCAACACGTTTACCTGCCTGAATAACAACAGGATATTGTTTTGCATATAAAGCAACACGCGACAATAGCGCCTGTGCAGCACCTTCGGTAATACGACCATAATCTGCTGCCGTCCAAACATGTCCTTTCAATGCGGCTGCCGCTTCTTGTAATTCCTTAATCACAAACGCCCAGCTATCTGCCTCCGACTCCCGCTTCTTGTTGATATCCTTCTCATTGTCTAGCCCGCCATCGTCACCTGAACGCTCCAAGCGCAGGATAACGCCTCCGTGATTTCGAATCATACGGTAGTATAAGAAAGCGCGTAAAAAGCGAACCTCGGCCTTACGGATTGCTCTAGATTGCTCATCGATATCGGCTCCCTTGTCGTCTATATTCAATAGAAACTCATTCAGCGATTTGATGCGATCATAGTTCCCCCATTCGCTTAAAACACCATTATTTGCTGTGATATAATTTTCCTGTAATAAGGTTTTATTGTGATAGGTAACAGCATTCAGATTGTTTACGCTATACTTAAAAAGATCAGACAATCCGTCGGAAAAGGTATTCGTATACACATCCGCTTTATCGCGAAGACCGGCATAGAAACCTTTCACATACATGTCCATATTCTTCTCATTTCGCCAAGCCACTTCTTCCGAATAACGATCCAAAGGCTCAACCTCCAGCGAACAAGACTGAAACACCGCAGCTACGATTAGACCTATATATAATATTCTCTTTTTCATCGTTAAAAACTTAAGTCAATTCCAAAACTAAATGTGCGTTGTTGCGGATAATAACCATTGTTATTATTCGGCATCTCCGGATCCATATATTTCAGATAATCAAAGGTTAATAAATTGGTACCTGACACCGTCAGACGTACATCTTTAAAGCGCAGCTTCTCAATCACATTCTTCGGTAATGAATAGCCAAGATATGCTTGTCTTAGACGTAAAAACGCACCGTTATAAACCCACCAGCTACTGGTCCATCCATTATTACCATTCCATGCCTCGCCAAGTCTTGGGAATTGCGCATTGGTATTTTCTGGTGTCCATGAATTCTCAACCAAATAGTAAGGTGCATTCCCCTCGCCATAAAAAGCGCGGGCAAACTCTGTTTGATCCATCACCCCGTTTGGATAGATTCCTGAAATCACTACGCTGTTCAGGGCTGCCCCTTGTAATTGGAATCCAAAATGAAGATTCTTCCAAGAGAAATCCGGCGATAGCGCAAACATCAACTCAGGAGTTGCCGAGCGTGCGATGCGTACTTGATCGTAAGTATCTATCTTTCCGTCTCCATTATAATCTTCATACATCAAATCGCCTAAGCGTTGTACACCACCTGGACCAGTTGGTCTGTTATCAATCTGCTCCTGTGTCTGGTAAAGTCCAGTTGCATTAAATCCATAGATCCCGCCGATTGGTTGGCCAATTATATTCTGCCAAGAAGGTATGTTTTCCGACTGCGTGCGTTTCAATACCTTGTTTCGCGCCCAGGATACATTTCCTTTAATGGAATAACGGAAGTCATTGATTTGATGATTATGCGTTAGAGCCAATTCAAAGCCTCGTGCGGAAACCTCTCCTGAGTTCTCGAGCGTGCGGTAGTTATTGGAGATTGATGGCGGGTAGACGCCCGCAATACCCTGTAGGATGTCATAGGTGTATTTATAGAATACGTCTAGTTCTGCATTCAGCTTGCCTTGAAATAAACTCGCCTCTGCCCCAGCGTTAATCACTCTGGTCTTCTCCCAAGTTAAATCAAAAGAAGGCACTGAGTTCGTTGCATAAAGTGCGTAGGTGCCAAGCGGATCGTTTCCGAAGGCATAAACTGGCTCTGTAGTGAAGGCAAAGAAGCTTTTGTATAAGAATTCACTTAAATTATCTTTACCTAGCTCACCAGCTGATGCTCTCAATTTTAAAGAATTTACTACATCCGACTTAAAGAAGTCTTCTTTGGACACAACCCAACCCAAGGATAGCGATGGGAAGAATCCCCAGCGGCTATCGGAATGGAACTTATAAGAACCATCGTAACGGAATGCAAATTCTGCTAGGTATTTATCGGTATAGGCATAGTTGAAACGACCTACATATCCAGCGATTTTCGTCTTATTACTACTACCGCGAATTGAATTTGCAACATCTTCTTGCGCAAAGGTTAACTCTGGAATATCGTTGATTAGGAAGTCACGGCGACTTGCTTGAAAGCTAGAACCATTGGTAACACGGTATTCATATAGAAATAAAGCCCCAAAGCTATGCTTGTCGATTGTTTTATCATACTGCAAGGTTGGGCGAACAGTCATTAGTGATCCATTCGATGAACCTTGAAACAGGGATGATAATTCGGAGGTTCCATCCGCACGAACGCGTGCATAGGTACCATTGGCCGGATTGTATTTGTTCACATAATACGACTGTAAGAAGTTTCTATTCTCAGTGAAGTTATGGTCATAATTTCCGAATATAGACACTTGCAATCCATCAACTGCAGGAATAGCATATGATAGATTCATGGAACTCTCGAAAACATAGCGATCGTTTTTATTAAATCCAGAAGCATTTGCTGCAGGGATAGGATTCCAAGTACTTGCCCCCGATCCAGTCGCTGCCGGAAGCCCATTATAGGTTTCTGGAATAATAGGTAATGCACGGATCGCTTGCGTAATCGGATTATAACCTACATTCGGACCGATTGCAAAGCCCGGATGATCCATATCTTCTTTGCGACCAGCGACGTTCAAGGCCAACTTAACTTGGTCCTTAATGTTTACATCCACATTGGAACGAAGGTTATAACGTTTAAACGTCGCATTAGGGACAATACCGTTCTGATCCATTAAACCAGCACTGATGAAATACTGCGTTTTCTGATTCCCACCAAAAGCCGAGATATTATGCTGCTTGTTAAGACCGTAATCTTTAAACAATAAGCCCAACCAATCGGTATTCGCTAACTTTCCGTCCGGGTCGCCGTTCTGTATCTTCTGAATATCAGCATCAGAGTATAAACCGTTTAACCCATCTAATTCTCTGGCTCTATTATGCCATTTCGCATAATCTACACCATTGAGGAATTCTGGGAAGCGGGTATTATTCGAGAATCCGAAGTTATTATTATAGCGTATAGTGACATCATCATTTGCTGATCCGCGTTTTGTTTTCACGAGGATCACCCCATGCGCTGCTTTCACCCCATATACCGCAGCGGCAGCAGCGTCTTTTAAAATCGTTACCGATTCAACATCACTTGGATCAATATTATTAAATGAGCGTTCGACACCATCCACCAATAATAAAGGTGAAGAATCGTTAAAGGTACCATATCCACGGATCACCATATTCGCTTGGTCACTCCCTGGTAAGCCTGAGCTTTGACGCGATACCAGTCCCGGAAGCTTACCCGTAAGCATATTGGAAAGATTGGTCATTGGAGCTCGCGTTAATTCTTCTTGGCTAATCTGCGCAACCGAGCCCGTCACATGAATCTTCTTCTGTGAACCATAGCCGACAACGACAACTTCATCAATCGAATCGGTTGAAGGCTCTAATGTTAAATTTAGTGTACCCGAGTTGACTGTGCGCTCGACGGTATTAAAACCTAGGGATGAAATCTCTAATATGGGACTTGTTCCTGCCGGTATGCTGATCTGAAATCTTCCTTGTGCATCGGTCTTCGTCTGTGTATCCGTGCCTTTTACCCGCACCGTTACGTTTTCGATAGCCTTCCCCACTGGATCGACGATTCGTCCTTGAACTGTACTTTGCGCCCCAACAGATGATCTCGCAGTACTCGTTGGAGCAGTTGAAGCATTAGCTTGAATCGCTGGTTTAATCAAAACCGTCTTATCCTGTATTTCGAATGTCAACTGATAGGGATCTAAACAGCGTTTCAAGGCCGTCGTTAAATCCGCATCTTTTACATTGACAGATATCTTCTGCTTATTGTATAACAAGTTTGAGTTATATAAAAAATCGTAGCCTGTACTTTTCTTTATATGATTCAACACTTGATCTAGACTTGCATTCTTATAGGAGAAAGTAAGCCGCTGACCGTAGGAGAATGCGGTAAATAGCAAAAGCCCCCCCATACTGGCCGTCATAAAAATGGACCGACGAATTCTTGCTTTAATCGCCTCCCATTTCACATGGTTTGAGTTTGTATTTTTCATTTAGGTTCTGATAGTTTTTCAATATAATTAGGTCACATTTAATTTGAATTTATCCTGCATTGTGCTAGATCACTTTAACATAAACCCTCCTTTCGACAATGCTAAATTTGCAGTTGGATATCACTTCCAAAGCCTTCAACAGCTGAGAAAGTTGCTTACTACGAGTTAATGATCCTGTAAATCGATCTGTTGATTTCCCTTCGACGATTACTTCCTCAATATCATACCACTTCTTCAATTGAGCCATTAAGCCATTCAAATCAATTTCATTAAACACAAAGTCGCCATTTTTCCAAGCCATTACTTCGTCCATATTCGCCGCAGAAACAGCAAAAGAACCGTTGGCATTAACTTCTGCTTGTGTCTCCGGTTTCAAAATCATTGACTTTGCTTTGGTCTCCAAAGCTATCGATCCATGTAGTAAGGTGATTTTATGTATCGTAGAAGCATAACTCGACACGTTGAATGCGGTTCCTAGAACTTTAACTTTCGATAAGCTCGAGTGGACTATAAAAGGCTTCTTAGGATTCTTACTGACTTCAAAATAGGCTTCACCATCGAGTTTTACATCCCGCTGATTGCCTGCAAAGAATGGAGAAAAGCGAATAGAACTGCCGCTATTTAACCAAACACGTGTACCATCGGAAAGCTCAATTTGAGAAATACGTCCTTTTGGTGAGGAGAACAGCAATTCTTCATGATGCTGTTTATCACTTCCATGGTAATTAACCAAGCCGTCGGCATTCATTGAGAATGTAATTGCCTCTTGTGAATATTGCTTATTGGTATCTAATGCGAGAACCCTTCCATCGGCGAAGCGTACTTCTGGAGGTTGTTCATTTAAGGAGATATCTTGTTGTAACGCCATTTGTTCGACGCCCCTTCCCTCCGATTTATCTTGTGTATACCATAGGTAGCCTGAAAAAGATGCCGCAATCAATACAGCCGCAGCAGCAATCCATGACCATTTGAAGCGAGAACGCGAAAGTAGAGGACTACTATCTGTTTGTTCCTGCGCCATACGTTGTAATAAATCAGCTTTGACAGCCTCTTTACGATGTACTTGAAGATGATCTGCTAGAAAGATAGAACGTACGGACTCCTCGTCGATTAGTTCCGCGATCTCGGAAGCAGTAAGCTGTTCTAATTCTTGAAACAAATGCGTAATCTCATCCGCCTGCAATTCATTATGGAGATATCGCAAGAGTTGATTCTTGAGACTTTGATGGTTCATAATTTAAGTGTTATCTTATTTTAAGAACACAGCAAAGACACAGTCGGACTAGTGGTATTTTAAATTATTTTAAAAATAGAAGAAGAAATGTGATATATCCACATTTATGAAGATAGGTACGTAATACTTTTAGCGATTGTACCATATGGTTTTTCACGGTATTGGGGGCAATATTCAAGCGCTCTCCAGCTTGAGAGTAGGTTAAACCTTCCGTCTTGCAGAGTTCAAAAACCAATTGCTGCTGCTGGCTCATCAACTCCTTGGCACGTTCAATGCAGGCTACGAGTTCCTTCTGTCCAATTGATACTTGCTCTGTTAAGCCGAGGCTCTCCGATTTTAAAAGCAAATGGTCCATCTTCATCCTGGCATTCTTGATCTCCCGAATCTTATTGAGTGCGCGATGCTTCGTCAAGACGAATAAATAAGTCCAAAGATTCTCCTGCGTATCTAGTCGTTCACGATGCTCCCATAGTTTCCAAAATACTTCCTGCAATAAGTCTTCACTCCATCCCTCATCTTTCAAAAAAGACAATGCAAGTGCATAGACCCGATCGGCGTATCGCTCATATACAACAGCAAATGCCTCAGAGTTTCCGTTTTGTATTTCTTGAATCAGTAGCTTATCGTTCTGCGATGCTTCCATCGAATCATTTAGGTCTTAAACGTATTTACATTAGGTTATTCGACATCAATATTACGTATTATTTTTGAATGTGCAGATAAGCCGATAAGGAGAAATAGCAAACTAAAGTCAACTCCACGCTAGTTACCTACATGAAACTAGTTACCCAAAAGTAAGTCATGCCTAAAACAAAAAATGTCCATTTACCTTTGTATACTTAAACAAGAGAACATGGAAAATAACAACAATACCTCGACAATACTTTTTGCAAATAGCTACGGGACATCTGACGTCTTACAGTTTCAAGATTTCAAATTTGATCAACTAGCGCAAGATACCGCGCGCATCCGAGTAAAAGCTGCGGGTATCAACCCAATCGATGCGAGACGCATGACCGGTGAATTTAAACATGGCGGATTGCCGCAAACATTCGGTACTGAATTCGCAGGTGAAATTATTGAAATAGCAAACAATCCTTATGGTTTTAAAGTGGGTGATGCTGTTTTGGGTTCTGGTGCAGCCTTTACCCATGCGACAGTTATTGATGTGCCAATTGGCAATTTGGTACGTCGTCCTGATAATATCACTTGGGAAGTTGCAGGATCTATTGCCGGCGTTGCGCAGACAGCGATGACCATCTTAGATGAAATCGGCGACATCAAGTCTTTATTGATTCACGGCGCTTCAGGTGGTGTAGGTTCTATTCTCGTACAATTGGCAGCTGAGCGCGGTATTGAGGTCGTAGGAACAGCATCAGCTACAAACTTAGATTATTTAAACTCCCTAGGTGCAAAAGCCGTACAATACGGAGATGGATTACAAGCACGTCTTCAGGAAGTACATCCAACTGCTTTCGATGCATCTATCGATATGGCAGGTAACGATCAGGCAACAGAAGTATCTTTAGCCCTTGTAAAACCGAACGGTATTATCGGCAGTATTGCTGGAAAACCAAGTTCATCCAAACGCGTACAGCCTTTTTGGGTAAAAAGAAACCCGAAAAACTTACAGTTTGTAGTGGATGGCATTGCTGCTGGCAAATTCAACTGGGCAATTGATTCAACTTATCCTTTTGAAAAAGCGGCCGACGCCTATGCTAAAATATTAGAAGGACATAATAAAGGTAAATTGGTATTGACATTTTAATCAAGCGTAGATATATGAGTTCGAAAGCTGAGGTGTAAACCTTGGCTTTTTTTTATGGAATAAAATCTATAGGTAGAGTCAAGGGTATAATACTCGTGTTGACAGTATGCTAGCAGATTATTGTTTATATTAGATGAACTGAACTTATGCCTATCTGAGAGTTTGCTTTTGCACAGCATAAGGATATTGAGCCAATTTCCTTTTGCGTTCCAGATTGCATAGTTAAATAACTATTTGAACTTGGTATGATGAAAATTACTGTTATCCTTCCTTTTCTAATCTCCTTATCTTTTATTTTTGGCACTCAGGTTACCCAAGGACAAGAAGCTAAATCATTTATCATTAAGGGTAAAATTGATACGATCCCTAATGTCCAATACCCTATCTTTTATTCGGAGAATAAGATTGAAGTTTGGGATAGTATCAAACTCGATGAACGTAGCGAATTCACATATACTGCAAAGATTAAAGAGCCTACCCGACTCAACTTTGTCATTTTAAACAATTTCAATCCACAAATTGTTCCGACACAACTCGTTTATACGCTATGGGTTCAACCTGGAGAGCTTATTGATTTTCGTGGACATCGCAACTGGTTAGAAGGGTCGAAAAATAACCTTTATATAAATCCATATCAATATAGTGCTCAGGGAGCAAAGCTCAATGAATCCGAATTCTTGCGAAAGGAAGAGCGTGAGCAGGCAATAAACGACTACGAAAAAGCAACACAAAGAATAATAAATGCTGGCGAACGCTCAAGAATTTTGGATAGCTTAGATGACAAATTTATTGAGGAGCATCCTAACAACTTTATTAGCCTTTATCTCCTTCAATCTAGATTAAAAGGCAAAGATAATCTAGCGAAAATCACAGCACAGTATGCTAGCTTGTCCCCTGCTCTTCAGCAAAGTCCGACCGGAAAATTCATCGATAAACAATTAAAAATTCTTCCAAACCTTGGAATTGGAAAAACACTTCCAGACTTCGAAGTCACGGATATTAATGGAAAACAGGTTAAGCTATCCGACTTTAGAGGAAAATATGTTCTAGTAGATTTCTGGGCAAGCT
Source organism: Sphingobacteruim zhuxiongii (assembly GCF_009557615.1). NCBI lineage: Bacteria > Pseudomonadati > Bacteroidota > Sphingobacteriia > Sphingobacteriales > Sphingobacteriaceae > Sphingobacterium > Sphingobacterium zhuxiongii. The sequence goes on along the minus strand of NZ_CP045652.1, from coordinate 2,049,115 downwards.
GGTGTGCTCCGTGCCGCAAAGAATTTCCGTTCCTTCGCGAACTCTACAAAACTCATCACATGCAGGCATTTGATATTCTCGGCGTATCGATTGATGAATCTGTCGAGGAGTGGAAAAAAGCTAGCCAAGAAGAATCCTTGATATGGACAAACACCTGTTCTCCTGGAGATCTAAATAGCGAATTATACAGATTATTTAATCTGAACGGTGTTCCAGACAACTTCCTTCTTGACCCTGATGGAAAAATCATTGCAAGAAACCTACGCGCTGAAAACTTGAAAATGACCCTCGAACAAATCTTCAACGCTAAGCAGCCGACCAAACGTTAAACCTGTATTAGCCCGCCCATCAATGGGTCGGAAATACTGGATTGTCCATTCTCTTGATGCCCCGCATATTTAAATAAGATATGCTGGTCTTGTAGATCATGTATTTCAAGATCATACCAATTACTTGATTTTGTAATATCCCAAGTTAAGGAACGCCCTTTCTTAGTTTTTAAACGCGTGCCGAGTTCTTGATAAGCATCCTTAACACGGTAATCTTTGGCTTCCTTTCCGAATTCAAATTCCACACGCTGATGCAAACTATGGGCATTAAAACGTACAACCGGAATTACACTGTTTTTAGCAGCTTGGAACAAGCGGAAGAATCCATTTGGACCATGAACCTCTAACGAAAACAAGTCGCCTACAAAGTCTTTAATAGGCCAATTATAGATAATCTTTTCCTTCGGCCGAACAGCGAAGTTCCAAACGCGATCAATCTCCCGACTATCACCATAAGCTATCGGACACTTTACGATAAATGGTACACCAATCTCCTTAGTAGACGCCAAGTCTCCCGCAATTTCAAAGATTAACTGAATGCGCGCTTTTTCAGGATCTAACTTTAAGTTCACATCAATATCATAAGGAATGGCACAAGCAGGCTTGGTTCCCTTTTCGACAAGTTCAAAACCTAAGCTCGATAAAGGCGCTTTTCTTAATCGATTCAGGGTCTCATTGGAAGCTTCCTGAAATCCTGACGGCAATGCTTGTTCACGCGCCTTATAGATTCGCTCCACATGTTGATCGCGAGATACGAAATCAATTGCAGGGCGAGTATTATCTTCAGCTTTGCGGAATATGGAAGTCATATTGCCACATACTAAGCGACGCCAATCACTGATATTTGCTTCTTTGACATCTTTCCCTAATTTCTTGTCGACAAAATACTCAACAAACTGAATACTGGACGTCAAATCGAAGACCTCTGAATTAACAAACCCACCTTTACTCCATGGCGATGCAACCACTAAAGGTACACGATAGCCTAGGCCAATAGGTGAATCTATACGGCTTTCCGGCTTTCCACTACGGATTTGCTCTTGCTGTTGCGTGACAAACTCATTATCGGTTCGCATTCCAGAAGGAACAGCCCCTGTTTCTGGACGAGTATGCAATGCCGGCACAAATGGTGGTATATGATCATAGTAACCATCATTCTCATCGTAGGTTAGTACAAAGATGGTTTTCTTCCATACCTCTGGGTTTTTCGTCAGAATATCGAGTGTCTCAGAAACATACCATGCGCCAAACCATGGCGCACCGGGATGGTCGGAAAAGCGACTCGGCGCAACCAACCAGGAAACCATCGGCAGTTCATTATTATCAACGTCTTTTCTAAACTGGTAAAATAGATCACCTTTAGGCACTTGAACTTTACGCTGCACGCCATCTTCCATAAACTCAATAGTCTTCAATTGATGATAATCCGGATCATTGACATTCGTGGTAAAGGCTCGTCTATGTATTTCTTGCTCCTGCTGACTTAAAGCATGGAATTTATCTTCTGAAAAATTGACAAGATCACCCTTCAATTCCTGCAGATAAGTTAAGAGCTTCGCATCAGTATCTTTAGATTGCTCTTTATTGTTAGCAACAATTTTCTCTAACTCTGCTACTTTACTTTTCGCATAACGCTGATAGTTAGGATGGCACTTGATATGATACTGTTTATGGAATTCTAAATTGTTATCTCTAAAATTCCCCAACCAATCGACTTCCTGTTGTGTCATACCCACATTTAAACCAATCTCATTCTGATAAACTTTCCAAGGGATCCCTGCAGCCTGCAATCGTTCAGGAAAAGTCGTCCAGCCTAAGTCTTTATGCACCATATGATGATTCTCTAAGTGTGCTTTAGAGTTTCCATCTTTTGGGTTTTCACGAACGGTCCCTGTCCAGAAGTACGATCTATTTGGACTTGTACCCGTAAGGGAGGAGCAAAAATGCTGATCACATACCGTAAAGGCGTCTGCAAAAGCATAATAAAACGGCAAATCCTGTCGGCTGTAATAACCTAAGGTCAAGGGCATATGCTTGTAACTCGCATTTCCTGCCTTCTTAGCCTCCAGCCAATAGTTCATCTTTCCGTTATTACGAGCTTCCACCATATCCGCCCATCCATGCGGCAAGGATCCCATCCAGGTGGCTTTCGTCTTTTCTATATCCAGATGAAAGGGTGTAAAATATCGCCCCTCATTATTTTTTTGATACCATATAGGAATACCTTCCGACTTGAGAATACGCGGATCATTAAATCCACGAACGCCTTTTAGTGTACCGAGACTATGATCGAAAGAACGATTCTCTTGCATTAGAAAAACAATATGTTCCGCGTCTAGGAAAGTCGTACCAGGAGCCGCTTGAATTGCTAATGCCCGCTGAATAGATTCCGGAATAAATGGAGATGCTGCCGTCGCACCAGCTAACATCCCTGCTTTTTTCAAAAATTCTCTTCTAGTATCCATATGGTTTAAAAATATAAAATTCTGATGGGGAGAAACTCCCCACCAGAATAGCCCAAAATCAGCATTAATACTTAGTCTATCAACAACTATGTAAAATTGTATTAATCACTACTATTCTGAACTTTTGATAAGACAAAAGGTTTAAGTATTTCTAATCTTTCAGTGCTCGCAAAACTCCTATTCAGCAAAAAAAATCAATCCATCTAGAAAGCTTTTCTGTCCACTCTTTATATCGCTTTTCAAAGCCAAACTTACATCGCTGAAAAAAGGCTTTCGAAGGTCATCGATATGACCTTGAAAGCCTAGGGGTTTTGGGTTGATTACTAATAAATTAAATATGCTCTTTTTTAAAAATCGTTTAGATTCATTTTCTCCATTTTATTAATCATGCTTATGATCATGGAAATGGATTCCATCGACTGGCTGATCAGAATAAATAATCGCGTCGGTCATACGGATATAGTATCCTTTCTTAGGATTGGTAACCACAACTTTCACATTATGCTTTCCTTTCGGCAACTGGTATTTCCAGAAGATATCGTGTTTTCTCGTTTGGTAATCTGTAGGCATTTTCGTGCGTTCTACTTCTTTCCCATCGATATAAACCGTAAGTTCTAAGGTATAATCTTCTTTGATATTCGCATTTTTCGCCGCATTACCTTTAATCACGATACCTGTTCCCGTGAAGTCAAAGGCATGTTCGGAAACCAACGATTTATTTCCTAAGGACATACGTTCAATTGGATAAGTTCCTTCAAAGGCTTTTTCATAGCGAACAGCTTTCGGTTGTTGCACATTGATAACGATTTCCTTTGCACCAACCTTACCGCCGTTTTTCTTAATCATTTGCAAGGCATGCTTGTAGCCGATATCATATACTTTATTTAATGAAATATCCGTGTATTTAAAGTTGATATCTTCGGCTTCTTTTAATCCCATTTTCCAATATGCTGGAATCTTATCGTAACCTAATATGGTTCCTAAGACACCGCCCGCATTAGAAGGGTTACAATCTGAATCGTGTCCGGCACGTGTCGAAATCTCTAAAGTTTGCGTGAAATCTCCATTGCCATACAATAATCCTAAGACAATATATGCTGCGTTGATCTTCGCATCGATGTTGAACGGACCGAATGCTCCATCCGGACAACCATGCGCTTCTGACCATTTTTTCTGAATTTCAAACCAGGTTTGTTTCCAGTCGTTCGGATATTGTGCATGCCACTTAATAACATCGGCAATACATTTATAGAAGTCACTCTGCTCAGGAACAGTTTTTAAAGCTTCTTTCACGACAAAGTGCACATCGTCAGAAATATATGCGATCGTATATAGCGCGCCTACATAAACACCGCCATACCATCCATCACCATAGTTCATGATATGCCCTACCTTATCAGAGATATCAGATGCTGAATTTGGCATCCCCGGGTTCATCAAACCCGCGAAATCGGCTTCAATTTGATAATCAATATCATCCGCATGTGGATTGTTTAACCAATGTCCTGACTCTGGTGGCATCACACCATTTAAAATATTGTAGCGTGCTGCTTGATTCGCATGCCATAAGGTATATTCAGCATTAGCGAAGGCGTTGGCAAAATCAGATGCCGGTGCGTCAATGCCTTTCTTCTCGATAATATCAACAAAGGTCAAGTCCATATAGACATCATCGTAAAGACCAGGCCATTCAATCATTGTTTTCTTAATATAGCCATCGAACCAAGGAATTACTTTATTATCCGGAATATACGTTCCATTATATTTAAACTCTGTAGGACCACCAAACGTCACACCGATTACTTGGCCTGCCCAACCTCCTTTAAGTTTGTCTTTTAATACTTCTGGTTTAATTTTCGCTTGTTTCGGTAAACTGCTTTGCGCATAAGACGATGCTGATAAACAAACAGCAAGCATACCAAGGGCGATTTTCGGAATAATAAAGTTCTTCTTCATAGATTTGTTTTTGGTTTTTTCACGCCATATGCGTTGCACATATGGATAGGCTAATAGCATAAAATTAGTGCTTATTGATTTCAGAAAAAGACACAAAAAATTAAATTTATATAATTCTATATAACATATTTCATCGAAAAAGCACTATTATATTATTAAATATAAGTCACTTATCTATTATATAATTTTAATATCTAATAACTATACACAGGAGGGCATGTATAATCAATTTCTTAAGTTTATGAGAATTTTAAGATTTACTCCTGATAAAGTTGGAAAATTATAAGCAAGTTTAGTTTGGATTCGAATTACAGAATCACACATGTCGGTTTAACTTAGTCCACATTGCCGCTTTTGCTTATTCCCTAGAGCTATACTTGCAAATTCAAAGCACCCCTATTTTGCCGAACCTCCCTTTAATCGATCGATCGAAGTAAAAACACCACTCTGTTTTAGTAACCACATACCTAGCTTCTCTTCTGCAATTCCCTGTGCAATCTTGTACGTAAAAACTGGCAACCCATTTTCATCGGCTTCGATTTTCATGCGCATAAAATCGATGTTAGGAATATCTTTTAATTGTTGAGACAGCTCAGTAATATGAGAAGAAACAATAACATAAGGTCCATCCACTTGTGCTAGATTACGCATAACATCGAGAATAGCATGTGATGCATCGCTATGATTAGTTCCTTTGAATAATTCGTCGAGGATAATTAAGGCATTCGAATCTACAGGCAGTTGATCAACGATTTCTTTTAATCGAATAGCCTCCACGTAAAAGTGGCTATAGCCGAGCTCCAGATTATCTTGTAAGTTGATACTGGTAAATACACCATCGATTAGGTCGGTCTTAATCTCGTCGGCAGGCACAGGAAAGCCAATATGGGTTAAATACAACGCGGAAGATATGGTCTTAATAATCGAAGACTTCCCAGCCATATTTGCACCGGTAAGAAACCAAATCTTCTTATTATTACTTAAGGTCACATCGTTTTTGACAGGCGCCTTATGAAAAATATGGTAAACGCCTTCCATTCTGATCTCACCGGTTTCATTCTTCGGAAATACTTCTGGATAGCAGAAGCCTAGACTTTTGGAGATCTTCGCCACGGCAAGGTAGGCATCAACCTCAAAAAAGAAACAGATTAATTTCTTGAGTTTAGCCGCAAGTTCATAGCGTATTAGTCGATCCAGCGAATCGATATTGAAGATGTTGACTTTTAATTTATCGGTATTGAATACTTTCCCCTTATAAAGCTGACTCAGGCAATCTTGCGTTAAATCAATCATTTCAGCCATATCTTCATATGGATGATGTTTATTGACTTCCTTATAGAATTTCATGGAGGAAATTAAGAATTCCGACGCTTCTAGAATTGATCGCTTCCGGTAATAATAAATTGGCGACCGTACACCTAAGAAGTCTAAAAAACTAAGGCCTTGACTTGCTCCAGAGTGCGAAGCATGGATATACTTCTCTAAATCCTTAATGATAACCCGATAAAAAGGAAATTCAACATCAGCAACAGGTTCGAGCCTACGGATTTTCGTTTGGCGTGCTTTGATTCCCTCAATATTTAATAAAGGAGTATAAAAAACATCACGAAAGTAATCCTGTCCGCCTTCAGTAATTGCTTGGTCAAAAAAATCAAAAATTGTTCGCCCCCTAAAGTCTCTTAGCTGAATATCTTTTAAGGTTTGTTCATCGATTAGAAAGGTTGCTGCCATAAGTATTTCTAATATACGAACTTCTGTAATGAATTTATCTTCCTTTTTATCGAATGGAAATAAATCACAAGCCAAATCGGTTTACTATTTAAGAAATCGTTTTCGTGATTATTCCATCGCCTTGGTGAATAAACGCCTATTTTAGGATTGACTAATATACTAACCAATTAACAACGGTAAAAATGATTAATAAATTCCCTCCCCTTGGAAAAGGAGATTGGACCCCCAAACCCGCAGTAGGTTGGACCATTCTTCTTGCGCTTTGCCTGACCAGTTCGCAGCAACTTCAAGCATCAGCAAACAATTTAACCACACCAAGTATTTCAGAATCCTATCGGCAACAGGTGTTGCGCGGAAAGGTAACATCAGCCGACGGAACCCCTATTGCGGCTGCTACAGTTACTCGCAAAGGCAGTACGGTATCTGTCAAAACAGATTCCGAGGGTAATTTTGAAATGCCTGCAGTGCCAGCGAACTCCACGCTAATCGTAAGTTCTATAGGATTTCAAAGTCAAGAGGTTATTGTTCAAAACAACAGCCCCCTGACGATTACCCTAGAAGTTAGCGATACGAATATCGACGAAGTTGTGGTAGTCGGCTTCGGAACACAGAAAAAAGAAAACTTAACCGGTGCGGTATCTTCCGTTAAAATGGACGATGTCGTTGGTAGTCGTCCCATCACTTCTTTATCTGCAGGACTTGCGGGACAAGCGCCCGGTTTGTCAGTAACGCAAGGTTCTGGACGTCCAGGTGCTGATGGCGGTACGCTTCGTGTTCGTGGTCAAGGTACATTAAACAACGCTAACCCATTAGTGGTTATTGATGGCGTTGTGGGCGATATGAACTTGATTAACCCGCAAGATGTGGAAAGTATCTCTGTATTAAAAGATGCGGCTTCAGCCTCCATCTATGGATCAAGAGCAGCCAATGGCGTAATCCTAATCACTACAAAGCGCGGTAAAACCGATCAGTTTAAAGTGATTTACAACAATTATTTCTCTTCTCAACAGCCTTCCAATGTCATGACGATGATCTCCAATTATGCAGATTACATGGAATTAGTAAATGAGGGCTCCAAGAACGGAGACGCTAATGCGAAGCCAATTTTCTCACAGGAAAAGATAGACTTATGGCGTGCCAATGAGAATGGCGATCCATTAATGTATCCTAATGTGGATTGGGTTGAATCTTTATTTCAGAATAAAATATCACAAAACCATAACTTATCTTTTACTGGCGGTAGCGAGAAGATAAAATTCTTTGGATCTTATGGTTTATTGGACAATCCTGGAATTATTGAGCAAGCAAACTATAAACGACACACCGGTCGGATTAATTTGGAAGCAGATATCAAGCCTTGGTTATCATTAGGTGCGAATATCAATGGTGTAGTTTCCAAAACACAAATTGGCACCAATCTAATTAACGATGTATTCTTATACGCAGCTGCGAGCACGCCAGGCATGGTTCTAAGAGCTCCGGACGGCAGATTTGGTTCACCAAATAACCCAGAAGATGACCCACAATCGAACAATATTCTACATCGTTTATATGCTCAGAAAGGTGATATCAACAAAAATCGCTTTGTTAGTCGTTTCTTCGCAAAATTAAAACCAACAAAAGGTCTGTCGATCGAGGGTTCATATTCATACACGTATAATGATGATTTTATCTACAGTCAACCTGTCTTTAACGATCGTTGGAACTTCCTAACGAATTCCGTTGCCACAGCTGGCACGGGTCGGAGCTCGGTGACCAATCAATCTGTGAAAACGTACAGATATTACATGGACGGAATTGCTAAATACGAAAATAAAACGTTTGACGATCGCTTAAAATATGAGGTGATGGTTGGAGCGAGTCAAGAATTATTGAAAGATGGATGGTTCGCTGCTTCAAAGCTTGATTTAATAGATCCATCTTTAAGCGTATTAAATGCCGCGACGATGGACGCTTCCGCATCGGGAAATACAACAGATTGGGCAATGCGTTCATTTTTCGGACGTATCAACCTCTCTTTTGACGACAAATACCTTTTGGAAGCCAACTTACGTACGGATGGTTCCTCTAGATTTAAGAGCGGAAGCACACGGTGGGGAACTTTCCCATCAGCATCCTTCGGTTGGAAAATCTCGTCAGAAGAGTTTTATGATGTTGCATGGATGCCAACGTTAAAACTGAGAGCCTCTTATGGATCTCTGGGTAATAATGGAACCGTAGATGATGTCTTTTTCTACAACGGCGGAATCAATAACTACGAGTATCAAACACTTTATAATTCCGCAAACTATGTATTGTCGAACCAATTGTTTGTCGGTTTCGCACAAACCTCTTTGAGCAATAGCTTGATGACCTGGGAGAGCACTAATGTACTAAACTTAGGTCTTGATTTTGACTTATTTGATTATAAGCTTTCTGGATCGGTTGATGTGTTCGACAAGACGACGAATAATATCTTAATCAATCTTCCTGCTCCCCTAGTAGTCGGGGATGCTGGTATTCCCAGAACGAATGCGGCGAAAGTAAGAAACAGAGGGATTGAGACCAATCTTACCTATCGCGACAAGATTGGGGATTCCTTTAACTTCAATGTCAGCGGAAACTTTACATTCATCGATAACAAAGTTATCAAGTTCAAAGGCGATGATCGTTCAATTTCTGGCAACAATTTACTTCAAGAAGGCTACGCTATCAACACGCAATTTATCCTACTTACAGATCGTTTAATTCAAACGGACGAAGATTTAGCACTTGTTGATGCCATGATAGCGAATGCACCTACGGATCCAACGACTGGTAATCCAGTAAATCCATTTGCTGCATTCGGAAAACCTGGAAAGGGCGACTTATTATATAAAGACAGTAATGGCGATGGCATTTTAAATGATGAGGACCGCGTTGCTGTAGGACATGGAACGGCTCCACGCGTTACCTACGGCTTTAACTTAGGCTTTGACTATAAAGGCTTTGATTTCAATGTGTTTTTACAAGGAGCAGCTGGAAACAAACTTATTTATTCAGATATCCATTATACACCGACGGTGCGTTGGGGATATCAGTTAAATAAAGAAATCGTTGATGGCCGTTGGGTTGAGGGTAAAACGGATGCGACTTTCCCAAGATTGCTACCATATACCGACACAAGAAATACGAGAGGAAGCGATTTTTGGTTGCAAAACAAAGCGTATTTACGTGTTAAAAACATTCAACTCGGATATACCTTTCCAAATGAACTTACGCAGCGCTTTGCAGTGCAAAATTTAAGATTATTCGGATCCTTAGAGAATTTCTGGACGGCGACCAGTTACAAAGGCTTCGACCCCGAAGTTAGCGGAACTAATTATCCGACCATGAAACAAGTTGTATTCGGTATTGGATTAACCTTCTAAATTGAAAAAAATGAAAAAGTTATCACTATTATATATTGCTGTAAGTATTAGTTTAAGCTCCTGCTACAAGCTAGATACAGTGCCTTATAGCCAAGTTAGCGCCAATACTTTTTGGCAAAATGAAGATCAAGCTTTAGCTGGCGTTCTTGGTGTCTACAATGATTTGAAAAAAGAAAACACATTCGGACTACAATTTTCGTACGACGTATTGACGGATGTAGGACTAGGCTACGATCCTCCGGGCTTAGGTGAGATTATTTCCGGAACCTTTACCGATCGCTCGGGAATTATTACTGGCCGCTGGAAGAGTGGTTATGATCTGATTCAACGTGCGAATCACGCGATCGCGCAGATTCAAAAAATGAATATCGATGAATCCAAGAAAAACATCATGATCGGCGAAGCGAAGTTCCTGCGCGCATTAATGTATTTCCAACTCAGTAATTTATTTGGCGGACTTCCAATTTATGACGAATCCGTTGATCTGAATACGGAGTTTGCTACCTTGATGAAGGAACGCTCCTCTTTAACTGATGTACAGAATTTCATTATTGCAGATCTAAATTTTGCGGTACAAAACCTTCCTGTTAGCTATGATGCGAAGCATTACGGTCGCGCGACAAAAGGTGCAGCCTATGCATTACGCGGAAAAGTAAATCTGTATATGAAAAAATGGACGGATGCCATTAAGGATTTTGATGAAATTGTAAATAACAAAACGAACAATTACGCTTATAGTTTGAGCAGTAATTATGCCTCCTTATTTAAGCAAGAAGGAGATGCGAGTCCTGAGATGATTTTTTCAATTCAAAATTTAGGAGGTACAGGATTTCCTTATGGTATGCCTATGGCCTTTTATTTAGGATCAAGATCTACATTCGGTAGTTGTTGGAATAGTGTGATGCCAAGTACACGCTTTGCAGATAGCTTCGAAAACAAAGATGGTTCGCCATTTAATTGGGATGATTATTACCCGAACTACAACAATAGCAACGACGCTAAGAAAACAGCAATGATGGCAACCCATACGAATGGCACCTTTACGCATGTACCAGACACCAGTAAAATTCGTTCTATATATGCCAATCGTGATCCTCGTCTCGCTCAAAGTCTTATTGTGCCCTACTCGGATTATCTGGGATGGAATGCCAATCAGGAGCGCAATATGAAACTGGTATTAGCAACTGGAGTTAACGAAAACTTCGGTCAGATTCGAAACAACAGAGGCTGGCTAACGTATATGTGGCGCAAGTTTGTACCGGAGGGTAATTTAAAAGGAGCGCTAACCGATCGCGCGCACACGCCGATTAACTTTCCGATTATCCGTTATGCAGATGTCTTATTGATGCTGGCAGAAGCATACAATGAAAACGGTGAACTTGCAAAAGCTGTTGCAGAATTAAACAAAGTAAGAACACGCTCTAGCATGCCTGGACTAAACTCTGGTGCGGCATTTCTGGCAGTTAGTAATAAAGTAGATATGCAGAAACGCATATCGCATGAGCGAAAAGTGGAGCTTTCTGTTGAAGGACATCGCTATTTTGATTTGAAACGTTGGAATCAGCTAGAATCAGTATCTAATGCCTTTATTGAGAAAAGCATAGTTGGTGATAATTTAGTTACGCGTGGCTATCAAAGTCGCCATAAGATATGGCCAATACCAGGACAGGAGATTGAAATGAATGCGGCTTTAACACAAAATGAGGGCTGGTAATATGAAAAAGATCATCAATTTAATCACCTTATTAATCATCAGTATTCCCACCTTGCTAGGTGCGAATACTGTTCGCGAGAAAGATATAATCACCGGAAGATTTAAAGAAACCGACATTAAATCCAGTTTACTCAGCAATCAGCAATGGGTTCCCTATCCTGCATATACTGATCGTGCGGGTTGGCAAAAACTCACGGCACCTTTTTACGACAACATTATCGCGCAAGGTGAAAAATACCTGGACTACCAATGGCAAGTGGTCAAAGCAACAGATTATCTAGCATATGAACGCAATGGTTCTCGTGTGATCATGGAAAAGCCGATGAACGAAAACGCGGTGGCATTGAGTAATTTATTCTTTGCTGAACTAGCTGAAGGCAAAGGCCGCTTCCTCGATCAAATTATCAATGGCGTTTGGTATTTCTCCGAAATGAGCACTTGGTCTCTATCGGCACACGTTCCTGCATATCAATCAACAAAACGGAGCTTGCCGCAAACTGGCACCCACGTCGTTGATTTAATGGCGGGTGATATGGGATCTTTTCTTTCTTGGATTCACTATTTCTTTCAAGCGGAAATGGACAAGGTAAATCCCGAGATTGCAGCACGTTTAAAGGATAATATTCAGGCTCGTGTGATTGACCCCTATATGACACGTACCGATATGTGGTGGCAAGCATTTGAACTGACACCTAAGCAAATCGTTAACAACTGGAATCCATGGTGTAATTTCAACGTGTTAACCAGCATACTGCTTATCGAGGATAATCCTGAGCAAAAGATTGCAGGAATCTACAAAACGATGCGATCGGTGGATAAATACATCAATTATATGAAGGCGGATGGCGCCTGTGATGAAGGACCTTCCTATTGGGGACATGCCGCAGCAAAACTTTATGATTATTTGGAAATTCTAGCCCTTGCTACGGGCAATAAGGTCAATCTATTCGACCAACCTATGATTAAGGATATGGGCGAATACATCTCTCAATCCTACATTGGCGGAGATAATTGGGTAGTAAATTTCGCCGATGCCTCTGCAAAATATAGCGGCGAGCCCTTATTGATCTACCGCTATGGTACGGCCGTAAAGAGTACAGAAATGCAGTCTTTTGCCAAATACCTTTGGGATGCTAAGTCGACGAAGTTATCTTTTAGCAGAGATGCTTTCCGTAGCTTAGAGAACCTGCGCACGATACATGAGATTGATGGCGCAACTGCTGCCTTACCGAGCAACCCTTACAAATGGTACCCGGAGACGGAATTCCTTTACATCCGAGAAAAAGGCTTCTTCTTAGGCGCTAAAGGAGGATTCAACAACGAAAGCCACAATCACAACGACTTGGGTAATTTTATACTTTACCTAGATGAGCAACCGGTGTTTATTGACGCAGGTGTTGGAACATATAACAAGAAAACGTTTTCTCCTCAGCGCTATGATATTTGGACAATGCAGAGTGCCTACCATAATGTTCCGCAAATTAATGGTATCGATCAAGAGGATGGTGGTCAATTCAGAACTAAGAATACAAAGTTTGACGCCAAGAAAGGCGTGTTTCAAACTGATATTGCTGGCGCCTATCCGAAGGAAGCACAGGTTAATTCTTGGATAAGAACTTACACCGCTAAAAATAGGTCGCTGCAAATAACAGATCAATTTGAGATCAATAATCCATCAAAACCAAATGTGATTACCTTCATGTTAGCAGAAGAACCTCGTTTAGAAAACGGAAAGATTCTATTGAATAATAATAAACATACAATGACTTATGATTCAAAGACATTTGACGCATCAGTTGAAGTATTGAATCAAGATGATAATCGATTGAGCAGCGTTTGGGGTGAAAAGATCTACCGCCTACGTTTAACTGCGAAAGCCACGCCATCGAAGGGCAAATACAGCTTTACAATAAAATAAAAAGCAATGAAAAGAAGAACATGGATCCAGCAGGCAGGCTTACTACTGAGCGGCTTAGGTACGAGCCAATCCGCTAGCAGTATGCTGGCAGATTCCCCTTCCCTCAAGCCAAAAATCGCTATGGACGACCGCAAGTATTGGGTGAGCATTATCTCTAAAATGGCTGCGCCCATCTTGGACAATATCAGCCGGGGTACCTTGCAGAAAAACATGCCGATGATCGTTAGCAAATCGAACGATGGCCGCAACCCTAAGGTCGGCTATTTAGAAGCATTTGGACGACTTCTAGCCGGCATGGCACCGATGCTTGCCCTACCAGCAGATCATAGCGAGGAAGGCCGCATTCGGGCGAAATTCCTAAAGCAAGCTCAGCTCGGTATACAGCATGCTGTTGACCCATCTTCTGCCGACTATTTTGCATGGCGCGATAAATCAAAGCAAACATTAGTAGATGCTGCACATTTGGCTTTAGCCTTTCTGCGCGCGCCAAAAGCATTATGGGAACCGTTACCTGATAAAACTAAAAAGCAAGTCATCGAAGAGTTTAAATACATTCGCTGGATTAAGCCTAATGAAAGCAACTGGCTACTTTTTGCATCGATGACGGAAACATTTCTCTATGTAATTGGTGAAGTACCACTTCGAGAACGCATCGATTATGCGATTGAAAAATTCGATAAAGACTGGTATGTGGGCGATGGTTGGTATAGTGATGGGGATCGATTCAGTTTTGACCATTACAATGGCTACGTCATTCAATGTATGTTGGTTGAAACACTTCGGCATCAGCTTTCCGCCGGTTCGAAATACCAAGAATTGTTTGACCGTGCCTACAAACGCATGCAGCGCTATGCGCATCATTTAGAGCGGATGATTTCTCCGGAGGGTTATTTTCCGGTTGTTGGTCGCAGTTCCACTTACCGCAATGCGGCGTTTCAACCTTTAGCGGCCGTTGCACTGGATCGTAAACTCCCGGAGGATTTAAAACCCGGTCAGGTTCGCGCGGCATTAACCGCCGTATTGAAGAACATTTATAAACATGACCTGTATGATCAATATAGCTGGCTCGTATTAGGGTTTACCTCCGCAGATCAAGGAAATCTAGCGGATTCCTATACAAATGTTGGCTCCCTTTACGAAGCGTCCCTATCCTTTATTGCGTTAGGTTTACCGGCCGATGATGTGTTCTGGACTAGTCCAGCGGAGCCATGGACATCACAAAAAGCATTCTCCGGAAAAGAATTTCCAAGAGATTATTATGTAACTTATTAAGAACCATTATATGAACTTAAACTTCAACAAAGTATTTGCGTCTTCCATTGCATTAAGCGGTGCGGCAGTACTTTTCATGAACATGACTCCGATGCAGGAGAACTTTATCGACACTGCATTTAAAAAGGCGGAAACGCAATACGGTTATTTAGCAAAAGAGGCTGATGTATTAAAGAAATTCCCTCGCACTTCAACCAAGGATGGTCAGCTGAAAGGCACTGATGAATGGGATTGGACGGGTGGATTTTTCCCAGGCTCGCTATGGTACCTGTATCACCAATCCGGCAATGAAAAAACCAAAGCCGAAGCGATCAAATGGACTGAAGCATTGGAAAAAGCGAAGGATCTTGATCAACATCATGATATTGGTTTCGTTATGTATTGCTCCTATGGCAATGCGATTAAATACTTAAAAGATCCCGCTAAAATTAAGGAATATCAAGATATCATCGTCCACTCGTCCAACACCGCTTTAAAGCGTTTTGACCCGAAAGTAGGCCTTATTAAATCTTGGAATGAGAAGAAAGCATGGGATGGCACAACGCTTTGGAAATACCCGGTTATCATTGACAATATGATGAATTTGGAAATGCTTTGCTATGTTTCAGACTTAACGGGTGATCCGAAATACAAGCAAGTAGCGATTTCGCATGCCGATAAAACGATGAAAAACCATTTCCGTAAAGACTACTCGACTTACCATGTGGTGGATTACGATGCTAAGGGAAAAGCAATTCATAAGCAAACCAATCAAGGATATTCGGATAATTCTACTTGGTCAAGAGGACAAGCATGGGCAATCTACGGGTTTACGCTGATGTATCGAGAAACCAAGAAAGCGGACTATTTAAAAACAGCACAACAAGCAGCAAAGTTCTATATCAATCATGCAAACCTACCTGAAGATCGAATCCCGAATTGGGATTTCAATGTGGGACAAGCAGGTTATAAATCGGACGTAGATTTCTCAAAAAGAGCCTTAAATTATGTCCCTAGAGATGCTTCGGCGGCCGCTATAGTTGCCTCTGCCTTAATCGAATTATCTACATTTTCTAAAGGAAAAGATAAAGAACTATTTTTAAACTTTGCGAAACAGAGTCTGGAGACTTTATCGAGACCGAGTTATTTTGCTGATTATGGTACAAACGCAGGATTTCTATTAAAGCATAGCGTCGGCAGCCTACCTCACAATTCGGAAGTCGATGGACCACTCACCTACGCAGACTACTACTATTTAGAAGCTTTAACACGTCTGAAAGAACTAAAAAACTAAATTTCACACATAAATAAGAAAGGTTGGATCGGAATGATTCAACCTTTTTTATTGGCTTTTGTAGCAAATAAATACTAAAAGAAAAGCCTACAGCACAGGATAGCTGCATCAAATTATCTACTTATTTTTAGTTATATTGCAATTAGAAACCGATTTTAATCACCTTATACCTAATCTAAAACTATGATTAAAAGATCAATTATACTCTCTTGTTTGCTATCGATGGCAGCGAGCTATAGCTCAGCCCAAGATTGGAAACCTGCTGGCGACAAAATTCTAACCGAATGGGCTAGCAAAGTAGATCCAAAGCAACCTCATCCGGAGTATCCAAGACCACAATTAACACGTACAAACAATTGGCAGAACCTGAATGGACTATGGAAGTATGCCGTAACGGAGCGTTCCGTATCGCAATTACCGAGCAATTGGGATGGTGATATCCTCGTTCCCTTTGCGATAGAATCTGCGCTGTCAGGCGTCGGTAAGAGCCTTAGCAAAGATCAAGTTTTATGGTATCAAACGGATATCGTCTTATCTAAGAAACTGAAAAATGAAAAAACTATCCTTCATTTTGGCGCGGTGGATTGGCAATGTGAGGTTTTTGTCAATGGCCAATCTGTAGGCCAGCACGAAGGAGGATTTGATGCCTTCAGTTTTGATATTACAGCGGCTTTGAAAAAAGGTGCGAAGCAACAGATTGCGCTACGTGTATGGGATCCGACGAGTGATGGCCCACAACCACGTGGAAAGCAAATCAATAACCCGCATTCCATTTGGTATACGCCTGTATCAGGTATTTGGCAAACAGTATGGTTAGAATCTGTTCCTAAAACATTTATCAAGAGCACGCATCAAACACCGAATGTAGATGACTCTTCATTAGCTTTTCATGCAGAGGTGGAGAATGCACAAAACGGTGATTTAATTCAAATCACAGCATTTGACAATGGCAAGAAAATCGCGGAATCGTCTAACGCCGCGACGGAAACACAGCAATTAAAATTACAAAATATTAGCCTTTGGAGTCCTACGAATCCGAAGCTATACGACATCGAGGTGAAGCTAATGCGCAAAGGGAAAGTTGTCGATCAGGCGAAGAGCTATTTTGCCATGCGTAAGATTTCTAAAAAAGCTGATAAAAAGGGAATTGAGCGCATGTACTTAAATGATGAGTTCTTATTTCATTACGGCCCATTAGATCAAGGTTGGTGGCCCGATGGTTTACATACCTCACCTACTGATGATGCCTTGAAGTTTGATATTGAGAAAACCAAAGAAATGGGTTTCAATATGATTCGTAAGCATATCAAAGTTGAGCCAGCACGCTGGTATAGACACTGCGATAGCATTGGAATCTTAGTTTGGCAAGATATGCCAAGTGGCGATTTAGGAGGTAATATTTGGGATATGCATCCGGGCAAGTTCCGCGCTGGTAAACAGGATAAGGACCGTAGTCCAGCCTCTGAAGCGATATACAAGAAAGAGTGGAATAGCATTATGACGCAATTACATAACTTCCCTAGTATCGTTGTTTGGGTACCTTTCAATGAGGCCTGGGGACAATTTAAGACGAAAGAAATTGTAGAATGGACGAAACAGAAAGATCCTTCGCGCTTAGTGAATGGTGCAAGTGGTGGTAATTATCAAGCGCCGGGTGATATTTTAGATTTACATAATTATCCAGAGCCAGCTATGCCAGATCCGGCACGCTTCGGTAAAGACTTTATCTTAGCGAATGGCGAGTTTGGTGGATTAGGACTTCCAGTGGAAGGGCATACATGGCAAGCGAAAGACAATTGGGGCTACCAATCGTTTAAGAGCGTTGATGAGCTTAAGAAAAGATACAGAGAACTTATTACTGACTTGGTAAAATTAACGCAATGGGGGCTTTCTGCTGCGGTTTACACGCAAACGACCGACGTTGAAGTAGAAACCAATGGTTTGATGACCTACGATCGTAAGGTGATCAAGATTCCAGTTTCTGAATTGAAGCAGATTAATGATCAATTATACAATCCGAACTTAATCAATTAATCAAGGCGTAATGAACTCGAGAAAAAAGGGCTTTCGAATAAAACGAAAGCCCTTTTTTTATTATTTTATCAGCACTTTAAAGAACTTCTTTCGTTGATCTGGCACTTCGCCATAGAAGAAGTTTCTAAAATAGAACTCATGATCATTCTTCCAAAAGATGTCGGTAATTGTGCAGAGATCAAAACCTTCTTCGGTAACACTCAGCGGCAGACGCCCTAAGAGTTGATAGCCAGTCGTACCCTTTTGTTGAATGAAATATTCAGAGCATTCCTGTCCTGGAAAATATCCATTCAATCGATATTTTTTACTTGGTGAGCTCAATAGATAGGCAGGATTGCCAACTAGATCCACCTGTGCAATTCCTTGATTTAAATCGATTGAAAAATCAGAGGTATGGCCGCCTTCCATCAGCAAGATGCGTTCGCTTGGATAGTAGCGCACAAAGCCTGCATCCCAGGTATATTTCGCATAGTTCGGATTGATGGTATCTCCGTTTTGGAAACGTATAAAGGCAATAAATTCGCCTTCCAAGGTGGAATCAACCTTATAGGCATCGTTCCAACCTCCAAAGGTCACCTCACCTTTCAGCATTTCCTTGGCCTTCGCAAAATCGCTAATATAAACTAGCGTATCCTTCGGATTCGGTAGCGTCGATTCAGCTTTTGCTTGAAAGAATGGCAGCGAGTCGATTGTTGACATCACCAAAGTATCATTCTCATAAACAATTTTCCCTTCCGATACGAGGGTCAGGGTATCAGCGTCTTTGCTAGTTGCTACCGTCTGTTTCGTCTGATTGTTGTTGCAGGCAATTATGATAGATAAACCTAAGACAACAACGGGTATCTTTATTTTAAAATTCATTGTTCACTAATCCTATTACCATCTACCTCCAGCACCACCACCACCAGAGGAACCTCCGCCGAAACTACCACTCGAAGAGCCCCCGCCAGAAGAACCTCCTCCAGAAGAGCCACTGCTGCTGCTCGAGCTTCGTGTTAGTTTTGGAATCGTAAAAGTACTGTTTACAACACGATATTTACAATTTCTACAATCATCGACATTTTCCCCCTGTCCACTGGAACTATAAGTTGCCGCAGTAATGGTATGCGATTTACTCTTCTCCAAAGTATAGAAATGGCATTCTGGACATTCACTAAAGTGCCTATCAATATCCCAAGGAATCAACTGAATCTGTTTGCTACTGGTATTTTCCCAAATCTCGTAATTTCTAGCCTTGATACTTTCCTCTTTGATATTCCCCTTACTCAAGTAAGATGCAATTCCTAGGGTCAGTTGATCGCGATTAAGTCGCTTCCAATTACCGGAATTATCAGGTGGAACAAATCGTTTACGATCTTTAACTTTCCTTCTGAAGATCGCTATTAAATCAAACCAAGCCAATGGCGATAGCAACATGGGGATAAATGTAAAGCCAAGGAACTTATTAACTGCTTTCGCGCGTTCTTCGGTGTCGGTATAGCTTTTATTGATGTTGGTACGCGAGTAATTCACCTTCATGGCCAAAATAATACCGGCGAGTATAAAGGCAAAATATGGTGTATGTTTTACTTGGTAGATATACTCTAAGTTATGAAGTAAGAAGGCAAATAAGAATACGGTCAGAAACATCAATATTCCCATACAGCCCATGCCGGCAAAGATGGGTAAAAATGGATTCTTTTTGTTTGGTGAGCGGATCAGACTTGAAGCAACAAAATGCACATAGATATAAAACAGGGCAAACATCCCTAAGATCAAGAGGGAATTCTTTAAATAAACATTCCGTAGACTCCAGAATGGGGTCGCTTCAGGTAATCGCGCTTCAAGCTCCGCACGGATGTCGGGCGATAACAGCACTTCCGATATAAAATTCGCAGCATCCAATATCCCTTGATCATATTCATCGGATTGGAATTTAGGTACTAGATATTTCTCGCCAATGCGTTTCAAATACGCGTCCGGCATGGATGCCTCCATCCCATAGCCCGATATAAATCGGTATTCATGTCTATTTACTGCTACAAATAGCAGTAAACCGTTATTCGCTTCCTTCTTTCCAATTCCCCATTTATTAAACAGATCAAGCGCAAATTGAAAATCACTATCGCCGACATAGTCGTTGACCACAACGATCGCAAATTCAGCACCTGTCAGCGAGTCAATTTGCACAGAGAGCCGATCGAGTTCAGCTACCGTCGAACCAGACAGGATGCCGTTTGGATTGGACACAAAGTAATCTTGACCTCTGGACTTTGGACTCGGCAAATTATCAACCGTATAAGGTTCTGCATATGTTGGAGACTCCTGCATCGCAATCCCTGGATCGGTGACTAATTGCCCTAAAACAAGTGATGGAGCAGATAAAAACAAGCAAAATAGCAGATAAAGAAATTGATTTACGGTCCTTGATCGTGTCATATAGGGATTAAATATCTTTACTAAACTTAACGATAATTACGCAAATATTGAAGAAAGGCGATAAGAAATTAACATTTGCGAAGGAAATCTGCAATTCTGTCAGTTTGCAAACCAAAACTGTAAATACTTAGTTACTAAAATAATCTTAATCCATTGTTTACCGTCTAATTACACGAAATGCCGAATATGGTCTATTATTTGAATTAAAGAAAACATGATGACGAAACTATTAAAAGTTATAATCTTGTTGATGGTTATCGCAGGATTGGGTTGGTTTGTCTGGCAATTTACTAAGCCAAAGACCAATACTGTTAGCAACCATCAAGTGCTCTTGGAACGCATTGAGTCCATGGGTAAATTAGAATTAGTAAAATACAGGATGTCCGATGTAGTTGAGCATAAGGTTATTTCTCAATTTCTACCGGATGCGAGTGTATTGCTGATTATTAAAGCGGATGCTGTAGGATGTGTTGATTTAAGTAAGTTAAAATCGGAGGATGTGGAGGTGCTAGGCGATTCAGTGCATATTACTTTACCTAATCCAGAGATCTGCTATGTGAAGATTGATCACAATGATTCGAAGGTTTACGACACAAAGATGGCGTTCTTTCGAGAGGCGAATTTAGTAGACGACGCTTTCAAAGCTGCGGAGAATGAAATCACCAAGCAGGTGAAGAAGTCGGATATACTAGAGCAGACAAAAAAGAATGCAATGGACATCTTCAAGCCTTTAATGGAAGGTTTAGGGTATAAGAAATACAGTATTGGATATCAATAATTTATAACAATAAAAGTTAATCCACAATGAAGCGGGATGTATTCAAGAGTTATGACAAGATAGCGGACTGGTTCGCTGAGCAGCGAACGACACTTATCGAAAAACCGTACTTGGATTTGCTTGCAGCGCACATCCCCTTTCCTGCTTCTATTTTGGATCTAGGCTGCGGTACTGGTATTCCAATTTACGCTTATCTACGCGACAAAGGCTATCGGCTGAAGGGCGTTGATGCGAGCACGGCGATGTTGGCTATTGCGCAGAGAAATTTCCCTGATGGCGACTTCCTCGAGCAGGATATGCGCGAGCTTCATCTCGAAGAGCAATTTGATGCAATTATTGCATGGCATAGCTTTTTTCACTTGAATATGGATGAGCAACGCGCGATGTTCCCGCGCTTTAAGGAGCATTTGAAACCTGCTGGAGTGCTGCTGTTTACCAGTGGCCCAGAAGAAGGTGAAGCCTGGGGCATGTACCATGGCGAGAATCTTTACCATGCCTCCCTAGGTGAAAAGGAATATAGACAACGCTTAGATGAACAGGGTTTCGAAGTACTATTACATCGCCAGAACGATTTAAATTGCGGCGGTGCTACTGTATGGCTCTGTCAATACAAAATACCTTAGAGGGCTTTGTATTTGATTTTCTTCATATTGGGAAGAAAATAAGCAATCACCCCCAATAAGGGAAGGTAAGAACATACGATGTAAATGCTTTCCAAGGAAGTCTTATCTGCAAACCAACCTAATATTGCAGCTCCTAATCCCCCCATTCCAAACGCAAAGCCATAGAATAAGCCGGATACCATCCCTATCTTTTTTGGTAATAGTTCTTGGGCATAGACTAGGATTGATGGGAATGCAGAAGCCATTATTAGTCCGATAATGGATACCAGAATTCCTGTCCACATTTCATTGGCATAAGGTAATGCCAAGGTAAATGGTGCGCAACCTAATACGGATAACCAAATTATATATTTTCTCCCCATAATATCTCCTAAGAAGCCTCCAAATAGCGTCCCTAGAGCAATTGCTATTAGAAAATAGAATAGATAAACTTGAGCGGCTACCTCGGTAATTCCAAACTTATGCATCATATAGAATTGCAGATAACTAGTAATACTAGCGACGTAAACATACTTTGAGAAGATCAAAATCAACAAAACCGTAATAGCGACAACAATTCTAGTTTGCGATAAATCAGGCAGCATTATTTGCTTTTTTGCCTGTGTTCGCGCATATTCTAAAACTTTAACATACCACCTTGCAATATAGCTCAGGATAAGCTGCGCAATTAACACCACTACAATAAACCACATGATATTCTTCTGGCCTGCTGGTATCACAAACCAGGCTAGTAGTAAAGGTGCTAGCGCCGTCCCAGTGTTTCCACCAATTTGAAATATCGATTGAGCTAAGCTACGTTTACCCCCTGAGGATAAATAAGCTACACGCGAAGATTCTGGATGAAATATCGAAGAGCCTATGCCTACCATCGTTACAGCAAATAACACCGCATAATAGCTATCGGCTACCGATAAGGCGATGATTCCAACAAAGGAAAACATCATGGCAATAATTTGAGAATAAGGCTTAGGGTGCTTATCTGTATACATACCCACAATTGGCTGTAGTAAAGAGGAAGCCAATTGAAAACAAAAAGTAATCATCCCAATCTGTGCAAAATTCAAATGAAAATTATCTTTTAATAAAGGATATGACGCAGGGATCACTGCTTGTATTAAATCGTTCGATAGATGGGCCAAACAGATGGCAATTAAAATAGGATAAGATGTTTTATTTGGATCGTAAGCGGCAGTAGTTTTAAACATGTTCTTCTTTGAATTTTATTTTCTCCAAGGAGATTTCCAAGATTTAAATCGATACGAACAAATGTAGAAGTTAATTTCTATTAAACGAATCCCTTCGTCGGCTTTTGCCCAAAGCTTAATGATTTAGACGAAGATTTTACAATTCGAGCTGTTTTTCGAGATAGCCATGTAAAGCATAAAGTGTATAACGCTGAAATTCAACGATTAATCTAAATCAAATAAGCGTAAAACACAGCTTAATGGCGCTCTCCCTGATTCCAGTGATAATTAAAAGGCATGTTAGGATTCTTCTGATTTTGTTTTATATTTATGACAACACCAACTAAAACACATACAATTAAGCCCTTACATTAAATAATGACAGCATTATTAGAAGAGAGTTTTCAGTTTGTTTTGTCTGCCTGGTATTGGACAAGTCTATTCTTTTTCTTGTTCTTCTCGCTGCTCTATTTTGTTGGGGCTGCCATCACAGATTACCTCGTGCGAATTCAAGAACCTGACCTGAAGAAGATTGTCAATGCGCCCAAGCAAGCACAACGCGCGCAGGAGATTAAGAACTCACTCGTGTCCATCTTTGTTTTCAGTATACAAGCTATTTTATTCCAACAGCTGTTTGCAATGGGTATTTTCCATGTTGAGTTCGATAATCCATTGCGCTGTCTTTGGGAAATCCCGTTATTGTTTCTTTGGAATGAGATTCACTTCTATATCATGCATTGGCTTTTGCATCGACGTTGGATGATTCGACATGTCCATAAAGTACATCACTGGTCCGTCGAGCCTACCGCATACTCTATCTATAGCTTTCATTGGCTAGAAGCCTTTATGCTCGGAAGCGTAATCTTCTTCCCGCTCTTAGTACATGATTTCCAGATTTACTCGCTATTGAGCTTACCACTGATGAGTTTAATCGTGAATCTACTTGGGCATTGTAACCATGAATTAAGTGAAGAAACAGACCCTCGTTCCTTCTCCAAATATACATTTAGACATAGTATGCATCATAAATATGGGAAGGGCAACTTCGGATTTATGTTGCCTTGGATAGACCGATTATTTGGTACCCAATTACCTAAAATAAATAACAATGAAGAAAGAATTTAAGCAAGTATATATTAACGCCATTGGCGCTCATTTACCTAATTCTCCAGTTTCCAACGATGAGATTGAAGATTACTTAGGTCTTATTGCGGGCAAGAGCTCGCGAACGAAGCCACGTATGCTTCAGCAAAATGGTATTAAGACGCGTTACTACGCCTTGGATAAAGCGCAAAACTCAACAGACTCGGTTTCCGGGATGGCAGCGAAAGCAATTGAGGACTGTCTCGCGAAAGGTAGTTTTCAGAAATCTGCAGTTCAGTTTATTGCGGCAGGCACCACACAGTCTGATTTGCCTGTTCCGGGCTTCGCAAGTATGGTTCATGGGGCCTCCAAGCTTCCAATATGTGATATTACATCGCATCAGAGCGTTTGCTCAGCTGGCATAATGGCATTGAAAAGTGCGTTCTTACATATTCAAGCGAATGAGCACCAACATGCTATTATTTGTGCTGCGGATATGCCAAGTCGAATGTTTAAAGCTTCGCGATTTGAAAATCAGCCGAGTATCCAGGAGAAAGGATTGCCTTTGGATACGGATTTTTTACGCTGGATGCTCTCTGATGGAGCCGGCGCAATGTTGCTTTCCGATGCACCTAATCCGAAGGGACTATCGCTACAGATTGAATGGATTGACGTTAAATCGTATGCGAATAAATTCGAGCCCTGTATGTTTGCGGGAGCAAATAAAACACGCGACGGCAAGATGACTCAAAGCTGGCTGGATTATTCTTCGTTTACACGTGCAGATCAAGATTCGGCAATTAATTTAAAGCAAGACATCAAGCTGGTCAATGAAACCGTAAATCTTGGGGTTCAGCATTTTTTCCATCTTATTGAGGATGGAAAGCTCGATGTGAAAGATATTGACTGGTTGGTATGCCATTACTCATCCGAGTATTTTAAACAGCCGATTGTCGATTTACTAGCAAAAGGCGGTGTGCATATTGATGAGGAGAAATGGTTTACCAACCTACATCAGAAAGGTAATACAGGTTCGGCATCAATTTACATCATGCTCGAAGAACTATTTAATGGAAAACAATTAAAGGCTGGTGATCATATCGTTTGTATGGTTCCAGAAAGCGGTCGCTTTATTACAAGTTTTGTAAAATTGAAAGTTGTTGCCGCACAATCCGATCGAAAGAAACCTAGCATTGCCAAGAGTGATGAGATATTAGCACCTACTGTTAATATTGATCATAAACCAATTCAAGAGCGTCTTGTTCGTTCATTGACAGATACATGGGTTGATTTTGAGCTTTCCCTACGAAATACCGATATTATCGATCGAATCTACAATGGTACGATTAGCCTTGCAGATTATCGCTTGCTCCTACTGAATCTGCGACAACAGGTTATTGATGGTTCTCAATGGATTGCACGTGCGGCTTCGAATGTCAGCATGGAGTATTTTGATATTCGTTCTTCTTTTATTTCCCACTCTAGGGATGAGCATAAGGATTATCAGATCCTAGAGAAAAATTACATCAATTGCGGTGGAAATCGAGAAGATCTCTATAGCGGGCAAAAGAACATCGGTAGTGAGGCTTTAAGCGCCTACATGTTTCATAAAGCCAGCCAGCCAAATCCATTTGATTTACTGGGAGGTATGTTTATCATAGAAGGCCTTGGAAACCGATTGGCAGGAAAGTGGGGACGCGCAATACAAGAGCAGCTTGATTTAAATGAAGATCAAGTTTCATTTTTCACTTACCATGAGACAAGCGATAGTAACGATAACCATTTTGAACGATTCGAGAATGCATTAAATTCAGACTTGTTAACTGCAGAGATGGCGAATAGAGTTGCAAAGACCGCAAAAGTGGTCGCTAGACTTTATCAAATGCAGTTGGCTGAATTAGGAAATTATTAATTGGCTATGATACATAACAGTTCATATTTTGAAAAACTAGAGAACAATCCTCGTGATCCAAGTCATTGGCACGCCTTGTTTTTAGATAATAGCGTTCCGTTTAACAAGGATGCAAAAGCGGCTTTCTTATTTGATTCAACACGGAAAAGCAAACAATTTTTACTACCCTTCTTACGGGTAATTGGGCGTCTGACGATTATTATCTTACAGATCTTCAAGGCGGTTGCGCCCAACTTAATCAATGCACCGAAAACCCTACATCGCTTCTTATACTGGGGTATGAAATATTGGGTTTCACCAGAGGCGAACTTCTTGATTTTACGCCACTTTTACTTGGGCTCAGAAGTCCTTCGGTTTATTAAGGATAATGTCAAAGGTGCGGAAGATATTCCCATGAACCCTCTAAAACCTGAGTCAATTGAAGCTGTTAAAGATAACCTATTTTTAGAGCATGACTTAAATCTCTATAATTTCATTATCAATTTAAATAAAGCAATTCAAGAGCAAGGACTATCTATTCGGCCCGTGGAGCATCCAAACTTCTCCGCAATTACGGTTGGTCCACTCCCATTTGAAGAATTTAGAGACAAATGGACAAATGTCTTAGACTTATCGTCTGCAATTGAGATCTTCACTCCGGTATATCAGTTCTTTCTGACGGATAACGATTTCTGGCGAGCATCCAACTCTTTACAGTTAGATGAAGTTATCGGAGTCTACGCCGCTACGATAATGCGTTGTCCCGAGAAGCTTGTTGCGTTGAACAATAAACACCCGATGATTCCGCTACCTACTTATGGAGCCGGTTTTCGACTCGTCTTACATGGATTGTCGACAGAAGTATTGCATCATCTGATTAGTCAGGAGAAGGAATTCAAGGAAACTGCACTGGTGGTCGAATAGCAAAGAATCGCAGCATCCATAAAGCATGATAGTTTGAGCACCCGAGAGATTGCCCAAACTATCATGTATATATAGCAAAGGTTATTTTATAAGCCGTTATCCATTAAATATTGACCAAGACCTGCTAAATCAGTGTCTTTTAAAATCACTCGCTTATCCTTGTCTAAGAGATAAATTGTCGGAGATGCTTTTAGATCATATAGCCCTGTATTCAATACGACTTGATTCTCATCCACGCCATTGATCCAATTAGAAGGAATTTGCGCAGCATAGTCTTCCCAAATCTCTAGACTTCCTTCCGGATATATAGCAAGAATTTGGAATTTCTTATCGGCAATCATCTTATTAATAGACTCTTGCTGTTTCAACTGCCCAATGACTTCTTCACAATTCGAACAACCTGGCTCGTAGAAGAAAAGCAAGGTTAACGGAGACTGGAAATCTGTAAGCGAGTTAACTGGTTTAATTTTGGTCTTAAACTGAAAGTTGGTCGCTATACTATTCACCTTATTCTTACGAACTAAATCTAAGAGTATTCTATAACGCATTTTCTCGTCCGCTGAGACCTTATCGCTACTCGTATAGTAAACTAATACAGGCTCATAGAATAAGTCGCTACGCATCGGGGAATTCGGATCAAACAAATAACTATCAAGTTTCTGCTTAAAATAGTCGAATCCTTTTTGCTCTTGTTTCGCTTGATCAAGAAAATCTTCCATTCCTTCGTTTACTTTCTCAACAGGCATCGCTGGGAACATAGCCACATAGTTCACCAAAGCTTGCTCTCCATAATCTGGATTCAAGATCTTCGTTGTATCACTAAAATTAAAGTTATCCCAATAATGCTCAAATACATAATTCAATTGATCCTCCTTAGCTGTCAACTTTTCTGGTGGTTTTGGTGCGGTATACACCGTTTCCGTTGTATTCACAGTACCAGCATCGCTAGCTTGCTTCTTCTTTTGATTACAAGCACTAAACAGTAATGCTAAACAAAGCGCGTTTGCCATGACAATTACAATGGTTTTTCTCATATAGGAGCAATTAAATTGATATAATTCTGTACTAATTCTACTGTAAATATATAAAAATAGTCTTGGCCCCAAAAGGAACCAAGACTAACACAGCATTGACGAAATTATATTGTTATTGCACTGACTATTTTATTCTAAAACTTATGCCCACTAATGTAGAGAGCGTACCATCGAGATTTCTTCCGCCATCTTCCCCGTCGAACCCGTCGCCATGGAGCGTCCCACGAATATCAAATTGCAAATCAACCGTATTATTGACACGGAATACATGAAGAAATCCTAGTCCAGGAGTTATACGTACCGCTTTCTGATGATTTAATCCCATAATCAGTCCAACACTAGCATAAGGAACTAAGCTATAAACCCGGTTGGGATTATCACCAACTAAGTCATTGCTCCAATTGACAAGGAAGTCAGCATTAATATTGAGGTAATTAAATGTTTGGTGTTTTAAGGATTGACTAGGATCGTAGACTAATCCGTTAGAAAGTTTACTATCCTGTGTAACCCCTTTGAATTCGACACCTCCAACACTTAAACGTCCGCCGAAGCTGTTGTTGAACCACTTTCCTCCGAATACTTCAAATTTAGGTGTAAACCGCTTTCCTAAACTTAATTGACGATCGTGATCACCAAAATAGATCACTGGACCAACATGGATACCATAAAACCAATGGTGTTCAATATATCCACGTTGGATTAAACTGGACTTCCGCAATACTCTTGGCGGATTGTCATCAGGCTCCTTCCCTAGCAGTTCATTTTGAAACGGAATCGACGCGAGTAAGAATAGGAATAAATATTTCATACGATATGAATAGCTCTATTGATTGTAGCAGCTTATGCTAACTACAGGGTATCAAATTGTCTTGATGATCTTCGTATTAATGAAGCATCAGGATATTTACTATTACGAACAAATTAAAAACAAAAGCTTATAAGATACTGCTATTATATATTTAAATGTCAATTATATTTCTTCACATGCAATATTAACAATATAACATTAGACTAAACAATATTAATGAGAAGTGATTTTAACTTGTAGAATATATTTGACAACCAACAAAACAAAATACCACATCCTCCCGATGAACTTAGCGCAAATAAAAAAAGGCAGCTTAAAAAGCTGCCTTTTGCAATGAATTATCTTGTTTTATGACTTTTTGCGAAACCGATCAAAAAAGCCTTTATTTTTCTTGTTATCATAACCATATCCGTATCCATAGCCATAACCATAGCCGTAACCATAACTTCTTGGATCTTGCTTGATACCGTTTAAGACAATAGCCATATTCTTCAATTTATTATTGGTATAGATCTTCTCAATCGCCGGTAACTGACGACGATCGATTGTACCTGCACGAATAACGAATATTGTCATATCAGCTACACGGTTAGAAATATACGCATCCGCAATAATTTCTACCGGTACACTATCCACTACTAAGTAATCATATCGCCCTTTTAGGGTATCAATAAGTTCATCTAGTCGTTTCGTTAACAATAGCTCCACAGGATTCGGAGCGGGTACTCCAATTGGAACCAAATCGACTTCAAATCCATCTGTCAAGGTGGTCTTGTAAATGATATCGTCGATAGGTAGCGTAGAGTTCGCTAAGAAATGCGTTACCCCTTTCGTTACCGGAAGATCAAACTTCGAACTTAAAGTCCCTTTACGAATATCTAAGTCAACGACAGCAACACGTTTATTCAAGAAAGATAAAGTAGCTGCTAAGTTCAATGCCGAAAATGTCTTACCAGCGCCAATGCGAACAGAAGAAAACATAATCACCTTGGAGTCGGCAACATCAGGGTTCATAAAGCTGATGTTTGTCCTTAATATTCGGAATGATTCAGTAATAGGATCACGACCGTGTTCTTGAACCTTTACATCAGAACTTGATCTCTTATTCACCGCCAATGGGATTTCAGCAAGGAAAGGTACAGAAACGGTATTTTCAATATCTCCACGACTTCTAACCTTATTATCGAAAGTCAGCATTAATAATAAGATAACAGTTGGCAACAAAAGGCCAATTCCCATCCCTACGCCGACTTTACGGACTTTACTAGGGGCAATTGGGCTATTTCCTCCAGTTGCAGGATCAATAATCTTAATGTTATTCTCTGTCATCGCTTGATTCAAGGCGTTCTCCTCGCGTTTGTTTAGCAAGAAGAGATATAACTCCTCTTTTACTTTTTGCTGGCGTTCAACGGATAACATAACGCGCTCTTTGCTTGGCGTCTGCATCACTTTACCCGTCAATTTTCTATATTCGCGATCAATATTATTACGCTTGATAGATAAACCCTGTACTGTATTGTCAATTGCTCTATTGATATTAGAACGCATTGAACCTAAGGTACGGTTCAACTCTTGTACAACAGGGTTTTCAGAACTACTACCCTCTTCCAATCTGTTCTTACGCAATAATGCTGCATTGTACTCAGCGATTTGCGATTCAACATTACCATCGACTAAGCCAGTATTGTTTGGGATTAACTCCTTACTACTTTCACCAGCACGAAGATGATCTCTCATCATTTCGGCTAATTTAATCTCCGTTTCTACTGTATTTTTATCTGCTTGTGATTGACGGCTCTCCGAAAGATACATCTGTCCGGAAGTTTCTACATCAACGCCTTGATTGCTTGTCTTTAAACGCTCGATATCACTTTCGACAGCACCTAACTCTACTTCAATAATTGCCAATCGCTCACGGATAAATCTCGATGTATTCTCTGCAATTTCACTCTTATCTTCGATAGTGGTTGCATTATAAACTTCAATCATGTTGGTAATAACATCTGCAGCACGTTGCGCAGAATTATCCTCCATCGCAATCATCAATAAGGAGGCATCATCTTCCATTTGGGTAATCTTCAAGTTCCCCAAGAAATGACCAACCATCGATTCCACATTATTCTTCGTTACGACAATCTGCTCACCAAAGTAATACTTACTGTAGTTTTCACTCTTTGCCACGCTTATTTTACCAATTGGCGTCTGCGTCAGCTTATTGAAAGTCGTCACGATTTTCACGCCCCCATCCCCTTTCGAAAAGTTACTTAACTCTACTTGGTTATCATCTTTGGGTGTAACGGTCAAGTAGAAGTACTCAGCCGCTTTTTTATTTTCAAAGGTTACACGGACTGGCGCATCTTTATAAAGCTCAATCGTTCTTAAGCCCTGCTTATCGGAATAACTCACGTCAGCTCCTGTAATAGCAACCACCTGTCTCATGAGTTCTTTCGATTTCAGCTGTAGAATTTCACTCGCCACATTGACTGTATTATAATACATTGATGATCTTGTCACACGACTTGAAGTAGGCGTATTCTCCGGAGTTTTGATCATCACCGTCTCATACTGGCTGTAGATAAACGGCGATTTACTGTATTGATAATAAAAATATGCCGTAAAGATTAGAATGGATAACAAATACCACTTCCAGTAATGGAGTAAGTATTGAATGATATCAAAAATATTGATAAACTTATTATCTGGCTTTGCAGGCATATCAGTCGATGATAATTTGCTCATTATATCCTACTTTAAGAAATTCAAGGCTGTAAATACTACGGTCACTACCGACATACCAATCGTCAGTAATCTCCAGTTCATATCATCTTTTGGAGTTGGCACATTATCTTTTGGCTCAACGAAGACAATATCATTTTGTTGAAGCTGATATACTGGTGACGCGAACACATCTTGGGACGTTAAATCTACAACTGTTTTTCTGCGAATGCCATTATCCTCACGAATAACAACTACATTTTGTGCAGAGCCGTTTGTACTTAGACCACCAGCACGGGAGATAGCTTCCAAAAGATTAATACGATTATCTGGAACATCCAGCACGCCAATATTTTTAACCTCTCCAATAACATTAATCTTCAAGTTGGTTAATTCAACCTTAATGATTGGTTCATTGATATATTTAGCGCTCACTAATTTGTCACGCAGCAAGTTTTTTACGTCGTTGACTGACTTGCCTTCGACTGGAATTGTTCCAAGGATTGGGAATTCAATATTTCCGTCTAAATCGACTAGATAACCATTTTTTAAATGATTACTCACCGGTTTTGTGACCACTTCCCCGTTGGCACCAATATCAAAAGCTTCCACATTTTCATTAAATGGGGCCGCGAGCTCTGGATTTTTTGCACTCACAAAAATACTTAGTCGATCGTTCTTTTGAATCAGTAAGGGCTTGAAGTCATTAATCATGTAGTTTGTGTCCGCTCTCATGTCATCGACATAAACAATACGCTGACCAACTTTACAGGCATTCAAGAACAAAAAACTAATTCCAAGCAATAAGTAAACACTAAACTTCATATGTCTTTAAAGATTAAATTTTTCTATTTGATGTTTTCATAGCACAGTTCGGCAGCATCTTGATCAGGTAAACAATCTAAATGTCCAACATGTACAGAGTTAATAATGTTTTCCAACAGATTTATCATTGTTGAAAATATTTCTTTATTCCACCTCAAGGCAGTAAAACTTGGTAGCAATTCCATTAAAGCTTCCTTTCCTTTTTTACTGACAAATCGATTATAAGGTGCTTGTTGTAAACGAACTAAACTCATTAGCTTTGCTTTTTTATTCACATAGCAATGTGTCTTTCCACTCCATGGTGTCCCATAGATATAAACGGTCTCTTCATCCACTATTCGAATCGCTGGATTATCATCATTCAATAGACTAAATCCAGGGATATATTTAACCCATAGTCGACTGTGCGTACTCTTACCTGTACCACTCTTTCCTAAAAAAGCCACAGCCTGTGCATCCTTGATAACAACTGAAGCATGAATTAATGCCGTATCGTAACGTAAAGACGCCTGTCCAAATGCAACCATAATTAGCCAGCTTAAGGCAGTTGAGCCTTCCAGTTTTTTTCGATCAAAATAGATTCTGGAATTCATAAATGTTTTATCACTTTCCATGATCCAGACAGTATCATCGGCGCGGACTAACTCATCAACTACAGTCACATAGGAATTTTCAGATTCCATAAACTTAAAGTTATCCCCCCAAACGATGGAAATATCACTTAAAAGCTTGTAATCATCTTCTTTAATGACAAAGTCGTCTTCGATAAATTCAAATCGGATGACCGTTATATCAAACGGAAATTCTTCCACGTAGAAATTCTCAAAATTTGGAAGCACAGCCATTAAAGGCAAATAATCCTGTGAAGATAATTCTAATCCGATATCAGCTATGACAAATCTTGTTCTTTGCATTCCTTAATTTAATTAATAGTGTGTGCAGTTTGGGATAAATCTCCTTACTGCATATAAATTACTTGTTCACAACGCTCGGCTAACGCTAAGTCGTGTGTGACATAGATGACTATTTTATCCTTTCCCGCAATCATCAAACGATTCAATAGTTCTTTCGTTGTCGCAGAATCTAAAGCGGAGGTTACCTCATCAAACAGCCATATCTTACAATCACGCGATAAGGCTCTCGCCAATGATATTCGCTGTGCCTGACCTTCGGATAGACCATAACCTGATTCTCCAATATAAGTATCTAAGCCGTCCGGTAGATCGTAGACAAACTCAGAACAACTGAGGTAAATAAGCTCTTTCAATTGATCTTCTGAAATATGCTCATTCACAAGTAGATTTTCTCGAATCGTCCCGGTAAATAGCTTGTCCCCTTGCGGCACATAGGCAATATTTACGCGATGCTTATTCGATAGATGTGATTTCTCACCATGATGATGAATCCAAATAGATCCTTCATCTGCATTAACCAGCGATAGAATCAGTCTTATAAGTGTTGTTTTACCTTTTCCACTAGATCCAATGATCGCCACAGGTTTTCCTGCCTCAACCTGCATATTAAAGTTGCTGATAATCCGATTATCCTCATATCGAAAGGAAAGATTTTCCATCGAAAGTGCATCTACCGAATCTAAGAACGCAGGTTCTTCTTGCTGCTCTTCTTCAGTTGACATCAAATCATCAATACGGTCAACAGAAGTTCCAAACTTGATAAACAGCGGTACAAAACTCATTAATCCCAATACGGGTCCCTGTATTCTTCCCACAAGTTGTAAAAACGCGGTCATCATACCGAATGTAATTTCATTATCCAACAATTTATAGGTTCCCCAAACAAATGTAAATAGGAAACCAAAATTCACTGATGCTTTTAAAAGCGTCTGAGAAATTGTCGAAAAGTTCAATAAATCGGTTTTTAAAATATAGATGCTTTGTTGGCTATCTTCTACTTTCTTCCATCGATTGGCTTGTAATCCAAGTGCACGAATCGATAATCGAAAGCGCAAGTTCTCTTGTACAATTTGTGCAAAATAGCTTTCCGCCTTTTTTAGTTTCGCATTTAGGCCTCTCAATTTTCTAAAATAAATTTTAGAAAAAATTAATAATGGAGAGATCGCTAATATAATAAATGCTAACATAGGATCCATCGACCAAAGCAGAAAAAACGATGCTAATAGTCGAAATAAAGTAAGTACAAACCCAATAATTGAGCTCCCTACCATTTGAACAACCTCATTGCTATCTGCATTAATTCGAAGTTGTATATCTCCAGAATGCCACTTCTTTACGAAATTCCAAGTTGACAGCATTTGTTTCTTTATCAATCGATTTTGTAGAGAGATAAGCATGTCCATTCTTGTTTTTTCATTCAACCAAGTGGACCAGCTCTTCAATGCCATACTGATTAAGACAGCTGATACCGCAATAATCAAGATGGTTTTAACCGTATCTCTATTTCCAGCGATTGCAAGATCGATCGCTTGTTTTGATAATAGTATAAAATACAGCGATAATGATATTGACGCTAATTCAAGTATAAAATATAAGAACAATCGACTTTTAAAGCCGTCGATTAGCTTCCATGTCCACTTTAGCTGATATTTCGATCTTGCAAGCATGCAACTAGTGGCTAAAGCGTGATATAAAATGCATTACAGGGAAAGAAATCGCTTCTTTCGGTGCTACTTTAAAATATTTAGTAAGATTCGAAAATATACGGCTACCACTATCCACCCGATGTCCCACTTCATTCTCTTTATTGGCATAACTTTCATGGAAAAAACCAAAATTGCCAGCCTCCAGGATATCACTTAGCATCCATTTATATTCGACTTGACGGTTTAACGGAAAGGGAAGAACATCTTCTGATAACCCAAAATGGTCAACCAAAATGATATGTAGCAAATTCACCCACTTCACAATCCCAATCGCCTTATACAAGGAATAAAGAGATGCTTTATCGTATTTTGAATACAAAGCGAAATAGGCCCTCGCAGAATCACACAATTGACGAATACCGATCCCGAAGGATAGCAGATGTTTTAAGATATGTAAATTAACTTGAAGCAATGTCGCTATTGGTGACGGTATTAGGGTTTCAATATTATTTAGATAGATTGCACTTTTCTTTTTATTCTCGTTCTTTTCAAAACGATTGATATAGCCTTTCATAAAGGGGTTGTGAATATCGAACATCTTTTGATGATGCTCTACTTCGCAATTATCCCACATATAGTTTTCACTATAGCCTGCTGACCTATTAACGTCAATTCCTTTCTCTTCGACTACCTTCCGTGCTTTGTCGTATACAGCCTTACTTTCAAAACACCAATCAATGTCTCCACATATTCTGCGCAATGGATTTGGATATAAGTTTGATAGCCCCTGCCCTTTTAACAAGATTGGGGAGATTTCATGACTATTAAAAAAATGAACCTGCTCATTGATCACCTTATCCATCCATTTATTTCGCTGTTCGATTTTTTCGATTCTGACCGCCCAAGGTACGAGCAAGTCCCTACCCGGGAGTAAACTTAAGTCAAGCCGTTGCAGACCATCAAAGATGACCCCCTCCACAGTATGGTTCACGGAAAGATCATATAATTTTTGCCATTCTGCCCTAGACAATGGAAAATAGTCGAGTCGTTGCAAAGAACGATCCCATAAACCGCTTCGCAATAATTCAAAAAAAGCACTCAAAACTCTGTTTTCGTTCATTCTGAGAATTCTACTCTACTATTAAACCGCCTTTTTTAAGGTCTTTAATTAGTTGGGTTGCATCTTGCATTGCAACTTCATAGGTACAGTCAAAAGTTTCTAATAATAGTTCTACAATGGTATCGGAAGTAAATTCCTTTCCCTCGAGTTCTTTCCACAAGAAAACCGCAGTCTCATTAAGTGTAAAAACTTTGGAGAGGTCAACCATTTCTTGACCTGGGTCAACAATGATATAATCTCCACCGATATGTCTTAGCTTTAAATCTTCTCTTAATCTCATTTAGTCATTTTACTACATTAGAAAATCGGTCTTTATTAAATTTACCTGACTCTCTAAAAATTATTCCTAACCTAATAACGGAACATTTATCTATTACGATTCTCGCTATATCGGCAGCAACAAAATACTTCGAGCGACAAAATTACCTATACCTTGTAATTCGATAAAATCTGATTATATATTTGTAAACTTTTATCTACCATATTATCTAAAGTGAAATTTGCTTGATATCTAGTCAAACTTCCTTCGCGCAATTGCTCATAAAACGCAGGATTTTCCAGCATTTTCTTAATCGCCTGTGCAATTGCTTCTGTATTTTCGATCGGAACTGTCAACCCGGACACGTTATTTTCGTTCACCCAACTCACCCCTGATGTAGGAATTTCCGTTGACACGATCGGCTTGCCACTGGCCATCGACTCGAGCTGAACAATACCGAATGCTTCGGTCTTCATGATTGAACTCATACAAAACAAATCGGAAGCAGCAAAGTAATCAGGCACTTCTTCATCGCTCAAGAAACCCAAGAGTTTTACCTTGTCACCTAACTTTCTATCTTGGATTAATTGGTTCAATTCATCATGCAAAGGTCCCTTCCCTCCAATTAGTATAATACTAGAATCGTCTAATTGTTCTGCAGATTTGATTAAATATTCAAAACCCTTGTATTCAACTAAACGTCCAAGGGAAAATATGATCCTTTTTCCATGATATTTTTCTCGAATGCGTAGGGCGTTATCCATATCTGCCGCTAATGGCGATATACCAATTGGAATATAATCAATTTTACTTTGATATTCTTTAAGAAATGGCGATTGCTGTACATAAACAGGAGTTGTACCGACAATAATATTTGCCCTACGGATAAGCCATTCTTGCA
Source organism: Sphingobacteruim zhuxiongii (assembly GCF_009557615.1). Lineage (NCBI taxonomy): Bacteria > Pseudomonadati > Bacteroidota > Sphingobacteriia > Sphingobacteriales > Sphingobacteriaceae > Sphingobacterium > Sphingobacterium zhuxiongii. Next base: position 2,011,911 of record NZ_CP045652.1, on the reverse strand, counting down.
ATGGCTTATACAACTTGAGTAAATTCTTTTGCTTGAGGATATCGCTATGCCAATGTAATACTACCGGTCCCTTATATCCAGAAAGGTAAAGCGCTAAAGCCGCCATCGGATCAGGATGATGAACATGAATGATATCGTAGTTCTTCGCAATCTTCCTTAACGTCCTGATCATCTTCGGCGCTAACTTAGTCGCTGCTAGATTAATTTGCGTCGGAATAACCATGAGTGTCGCATAGTCATTTAATGCGATGGTACCTCCAGGATGATCTTCTGTCGTCGCACAAAGCATATCACAGGTAATGCCACGTCCAGAAAGGCCAAGCATTAAATCATACATTACCTTTTCTACACCTCCACGAATAGGATAAAATTTACCTAATTGAAGTATTTTCATTCATCTAATTAATTAGCATTCATTAATTTATCAAACAATTGCCCCCAGTTTTCAACCATGGGTTCATAATAATTGATTTTCGGACTCGGATTTAAGCACGCTTTATTTCCTTCAATTAAAGCCTCCATTAGCATCGCTAATTGATTGGCATCTTCTGGATTGAAGTATGCTGTTTGCTGTGCTCCTGCTGCTGTTTCATGCGCGTAGGGTAAGTCAGCAAGGAGCATTGGTTTATCGTACTGCTTAAATTCAGAAATCGGCAATCCCCAAGACTCTACCTTCGATGGAAATATTAAGCATTGACTCTCGGAGTATAACTCTTCAAGCTGTTGACGAGTTACAAAACCCAAGAACTTGATATTTTCTAAATGTCCCCAATTCTCATATATCCATCTTGCGTATTTATTTTCCGTACCCTTCAGGGTCAGGACGACTTGAAAGTCTACTATTTTCTTATTGACTAGAATTTCAGCGGCTTTACATATAATCTCAAAATTCTTATGACTGTTTGGCGAACCTGCAAAAATAAATTGATATCGTGCATTGCTTTGTTCGGTTGCGACCACACTGTTAGTTGTGTTCTCAACCAAAGGCGGATAAACAATAATCTTATGCTTATCAATCGAGAACATCGTACTCAATCCTTTCCTAAACCACTCTTGTTGTACGACTAAAAAATTATTCTTGCGAATATTGGTTTGGTAGATAAATTTTGTAAAAATCGCAAACATTGCAATTTTAGGGGCAAATAGAAGATCACGCACGCTCCATTTATAAAACGAGAATGAATTATGGCAATATACAGCTCGACGATCCGCATAAACGGAAGGAGTTGTGTCGTGTAATGAAAACCAAAGCGTTACATGACCAATTTCTTTGGAAATAGATTTCAACGAAACATACTCATACCAAAGTCTGTTAATCCATCTTTTCTTTGGCCACTGATTCTCGATGTACTCAATATTTGGAAAATCCGCTAGCGACTGATTATGTACAATGGCCACGACGCGTAGGTTTTGCTCTACTGCATTCTTCGATAAAAATGACAAGCAATCGCGAAGAATTGCTAAAGTTCCTGCTTCTACGAGGTTAACTGCAGAAATAACAATCGTTTTCCTCATATTATTTCTTTACACTATTAAATAAGGTTAACCATTTCTTCATCACTTCAGCTTCTGAAAATCGAGCGGACATCTCCTTGGCATCCAGCCCCATCTTCCTACGTAATTCCTCATCCTTCAATACCTGCACTAGACGACTTGCAAACAGCTCCTTATCACCCTCCGGAACAAGAAATCCATTGACGCCATCGGTAATAATATCCTTCGGTCCACATTTACATGTATACGAAACCATAGGAAGACCACATACCTGCCCCTCAAGCAATGCCATGGGCAGGCCTTCGTATCGAGAGCTCATCACAACGCATGCACTCTTCAAATATTCAGACGCAATATCCTTTACAGGCGATCTCAAAAACACAGTATCTTGCAGTTTCAGCTCTTGAATCAAGGTTTGAAGTTCCCCTTCTAGAGGTCCTCTTCCGAAGATATCTAATTTATATTCTGGAACTTGTTGATGTACTGCTTTCCAGATCTGAATTAAATCATCGAAGCCTTTCTGAAAATCATAGCGACCAACGGCTATAACGCGCTTATCATTTAATTCGGCGGTAGATTGCGGTTCAAAACTATTGGCATTAGGGATAACCTCGATATTATATTGATCCCCCCAATATCCTTTATCCTCTTCGGTCAAAACTACAAATCGGTCATATTTAACGACAATGTTTTGATCTCGACCATTTAAATAACTGTCAACAAGCCCCATAATTCCCTTCCGACCATATTGAAGTCTCTTATATCGGGAAAAATGTATCTCTAAAACTTTGGCGCTACCATCATTTATTTTAGGAAGCATCGCTGCTTCATAGTCGAACATAGAAATCGTAATATCGGGACGTATCTGAAACAACGCGTCGCGCAAGGCTAATGTATGTTTCTTTTTCAATCGACGATAATCAAAAAACTTCTTTAGAAACTTTTGATCAACATAGTCCGTATAATTAATTCCTAAATCGACCTGCTTAACTCGAGGATCTAAAGGGAAATAATTAGGTCGCGATTTCTGGTCGCTTGTGATAATCGTAATCTCATGCCCTTGACTGACCAAATAATTCGCTTTATTCGTCAATACACGTTCCATTCCTCCTGAATTAAACGTACCTAGGATACAATAAACTATCTTCATTCTTCTTCCACCTCCCCATCTTCTGCTTTATCATAATACCGTTCATACAGGTAGGGACTTCCAATAGCTAGGAAGATTGCATAAACCAAGAATATATCCGTTGATACCTTTAACCAGTTTATTAATGCGAGGACAAATAACAGTAAAAACAAATGCCTGTAAATCTTAAATTTATTCCAAAGGGCGACAGATAAATACAAGAAGAAGAATATAAAAACGCTAAGTCCGATAAGTCCACAGTAAAATACAAATCGACAGTAACCAATATCGGTTCCTACAGCCCACCAGTTCGAAAATGTTGCCTTTCCTATAATCCATGTTTGCCAATCGCCTGCTTCCGGCCATATCCACATGACAGTATTTAATCGGTCAGTTGAATCGGTACGGAATTCCCCCTTTTCTACCCAATTGAAAAAGCCTTCAAAACCAAACCTTAGTAAATCATATATTGCTGCATTGGTTTGATAGAAGTAAACACCAACAAATGCGATAAATAGTATTGAGACGATGATCACTTTCCACATCTTTACGTTATAATTTTCTACCTGTTGTTTAATAATGTTGGCAGAAAAAAACAAATACGCTGCAGATATACCGAAGCCAATAACAGTAGTTCTTGAAATCATATTTCCAATCCCCACTAAAATGAGGTAAGCAAAGGAATAAAAGTAAATTTCTCTAGGATTATTTTTGATATGAGGGTTGTTGATCAACAATATTGTGATCATAATTAATACTGCAGAAAATCGAACACCAGCTACATCAAGTGCAGCCCCAATACCATATAAGCGATCAACTTCATTCAGAAAAACGGTAATTCCCATATCGAAATAGCGATCAACAAACATTTTGACAGCAGGAACAAAATCAATAACAAGCGCTAAAACACATTGTGTTACACAGACAACTATGAAATAGTTGACGACAATTCGAATTGAGAGCTTATTATGAAGCGTACTGATTGCTGTAATTACTGTATAAGCTGCTCCCAACCAAACCCACATGGAGCTTATATAATTTGCGTACGCATAATCATCCGTATGATTTAAATCGACAGAATAAAGCCCAACAATAGAGAATACTAAGGCTATTAGACTGGAGAACAAAATCTCTTTCGAAATGATTGTTTTCCTCATCTTTATCATGTGATAAAGCATTAGAGGCAAGCCAATCACCGCAAGCATAATCTTTGTATTTAATCCCTTTGGTAGAAATGTAAATTCAAAAGGAAAGTAGAAAAAGCTAACGAGTATTCCAACGAAGATGAACAGTATTATTCTCATAATTTATTCCTACTTATTTATAAATAAGGCCATAAACAACTTTAATGACGAAATAGTAATACAACTTGATAAGCCAAAACTGTCGTTTTAAAGCAGCCTTCTGAATAAACCGTGTTCTAAAATTGAACGACGGGTTCTTTTCAATGTAAGCGTTTGATTCTGGATAAAAAGATAACCAGCGTTCGTATGAACTTTGATCGGCCGATATTAAAAAGGGCAATTTGGTATTCAGCTTAAAATAGTGAATATAGTCATCCAGTTGACTGGCATATCGATTCTCCAAAAACTTAATGACCCGATCCACATTGTATTTTATATCATCCAAATGCTTTGGACTAGGTTTTTTCGTAAACGCTTCAGAATTCAGCTGTACATAATGATATAGTGCCTCGGGCAGATAACTAACGCGCTTTGCTACTGCAAATAATTGAATCATGGTCATATCCTCTCCCATACCGTATCCATCGGGGAAAGTAATATCGTGTGCTAGGTAGAGATCTCGTTTTACTAACTTGTTCCAAACATTGTATTTCAATCTTCCACTGAGCGTTTGCTCCAGAATATAAAGTGGATCATTACTTGTTTGCATAGCTTGCTGTGACATATAGCGCTCATTATCTTTAAACGTCAAATAATAATCACACCATACTATATCGGCATTTTGTGCATTTGCGTTATTAAACAACAGCTCTAGCGCATTTGTTTCAACCCAGTCATCTCCATCACAATGGAAAACAAACTCTCCTTTTGCAATTTTTAAACCTGTATTTCTAGCTGAGGGAAGCCCTTTATTTACTTCGTGACGAACGATTTGTACCTGTTCCTTTCGGCTAGGGTAGCTCTCCAAGAGATTTGCGACAATCGACGCACTATTATCTGGAGAACAATCATCTATGAAGATCAACTCGACGTTTTCCAAGGTTTGCTCAAACAATTGTCGCGCACATCGCTCCACAAATGGAGCAACATTGTACATAGGAACAATTACTGATACAGAAACTCCCACGCTTAGATAATTACTTAGTATTTGACAAAATAGAAACGTCCGATTGAACCATCTCTCCTACCAATGCTTTCAGATCGTACTTAGGCATCCATTGTAATTGAACATTGGCCTTGGTAGGATCACCAATTAATAGGTCGACCTCTGTTGGACGGTAGTATTGTGGGTCTACCTTCACAACCGTCTTGCCAATTTCCACTTGATATGCTGGGTTTGAACAAGAGACAACTTCCGCAGTTTCTTCGGCATCTGTTCCATGAAAAGCTAACTCAATATCCAATTCAAGGAATGCCATCTTTATAAAGTCGCGAACAGACGTTGTTTTACCTGTTGCAATAACATAATCCTCTGCGACATCTTGCTGTAAGATTCGCCACATAGCTTCCACATAGTCTTTTGCATGTCCCCAATCACGTTGTGCATTTAGATTTCCTAAATACAAACAGTCTTGCTTTCCTAAGGCAATTGCCGCTGTTGCCATAGTAATCTTTCTTGTTACGAACGTTTCACCACGACGCGGAGACTCATGATTAAAAAGGATACCATTACATGCATACATATTATAAGCTTCACGATAATTCTTCGTTATCCAAAAGCCATAAATTTTCGCAACACCGTAAGGCGATCTAGGATAAAATGGCGTTGTTTCCTTCTGAGGTACCTCTTGCACCAATCCGTATAGCTCGGAAGTCGACGCTTGATAGATACGTGTTTTCTTTTCTAAACCTAGGATTCGAACAGCCTCAAGTATACGTAGTGTACCAATACCATCAACATTTGCTACATATTCTGGAGAATCAAAAGAGACCTTTACATGGGACATCGCGCCCAAATTGTAGATTTCATCTGGTTGTACTTCTTGAATAATACGGATAATGTTTGTTGAGTCTGTCAAATCACCGTAATGCAACTTAAATCTAACATGTTGCTCATGTTGATCAATATATAAATGGTCAATACGTTGGGTATTGAACGATGACGCTCTACGCTTGATCCCGTGAACCATATATCCTTTTTCAAGCAGCAATTCTGCCAAATATGAACCATCCTGACCTGTGACACCTGTGATTAAAGCTGTTTTCATTTCTTCGATTAAATATTGTTAGTGTTTTTTTGTTTAATATAACTTATTCAATTCGCAATAATCACGATTAGTATTGATATAAGTTATGGTTAATTCATTATTTCCTTAAAAACCTGAGAAGACTATAGTAAGTTCCAGGAAAGATTGCTCGGAAATATCCAGCAAACAAAACTGGAACATAACGATACGGAAAACATCTTTTTTGAAATAATAATGTATTGCTTAAGTTGTAGCCTAAAGGAGATTTTAAGTATTTAAACCGCTCCTTAATTGACATATTTTGAAAGATAACACCTGAACCTTGATAATGATCATTCTCACAAACTCCAACATAGTTCTTCAATACAAATACTGGAAAACCATGTTTATGAGCCAAATAAGAATAATCATGATCGCCGCCACTATGCACATACTCGTCACAGAAAACCCCTTCAGATTCAACGACATTAGTAGATACATAGGTAATATTTCCATGAGCAGCTTCGCAATCTTGAAACTCACCATTCGGGATCACAAACTCACTTTTCAAAGTCCATTTACTTGTAAATTTAAATCCTCCATAACTGAGTCCATTTCGCTCCTTATTATAAGTTGACCCGACATAAACTCCACCCTTTCCAAATTTCTCTTTTGCATATTGATCTGCTCCAACAAGTTCTTCCCATAAGTTCGGCAGTAAAATACTATCATTGTTAAGCCAAAGATACCCATCGAAGCCTCCCTCTTTGATTGCTTGCCTCCAAGAGTTGTTCATTCCACCGTTCCAAAACAATTGCCCATTACCGGGTAAGATCTCGATATTTTTATCGGGATACCTAGACTTTATTATTTCACTAGTACCATCATTGCTACCATCGTCTGTCAGAAAAAGTTTGAATTCAAAATCCGAGAATGGAAGCGTTGCTTGATACAACGTATCCAAACATTTTTGTGTTTTTTCAATCCTATTAAAAACAGTTAGTAATACTGCAACTTTCATTTATTATCGATAATTAATTTGAGAAATATTGTTGTTCAAAAAACGTTTGCGATTATTGCTGGAGTAGATTACGTATCTCAGAAATTGATAATCGTCGATTTAAATCTACGTAAGCAACATGGTGGTGACTTTGCCTCTTTTCTTTCGGAGGTGGTGTCATATAATCACCATACATTTGAGTCAACAATTTATCATATTCACCTGGTAACTTAACTTTTATACCTTCGAAATCTCCATTAACGTCTTTGCTAAGCCACTCTTTCGGACAAAATTCCTTTAGTCCCCACATCCCCCCGTAATTGCCGACAAAATTGCTCGAGGATAAATTGTTTTTCAATAGTATATGTTCTATTTTTTGCCAAATTCCAATTCGAGATTCTTTCTTATTGAAGGCATATCTAGCCTCGTTGAGCGCTGTTCTCAGTTGAAACTTTATCAAATGATTAAAAAAATCATTGAAATTATCCTTTTTCGTTTTTGCTATTGCCCGTAATTTATTTGCATTCAATTTGAACTCCTGATAATCACGCTCTAGGAATTCTTTATTCGAATCAGCACCATCTAATGGAAAAATATCTATGTTGACTCCAAATACGCAAGGAATATTCAAATGTTCCAAAACCGTTGTCCGATTATTTGAAAACTTAGCAAATGGTAGGTAATAGTGGTCAAAAGTCTTTGGATCTACTAACTCAAATCCTTCTGGACAATCTACTTTCATTAAATCAATGAATTTGTTGTAATCATCTCTAGGCATGAGTACGTCAATATCGTCGTCCCAGGGAATCATTCCGTTATGTCTTACAACTCCAATTGCGGTACCTCCACAACAAAAATATTGAAGATCATACTTTTCACAAATGGAAATGAACACGCGAAATACATCCAGAATAATCTCTTTGTATTCATTAGACAGCTTACCTTCCGACATATTGTCCATATTAGTACTTCTTATTTAAAATTATAACCACCTGAGACTTCTACTACACTACCGTTAACAAACGAGTTAGATAAACAAAAATTCACTGCACTAACGATTTCTTCAATCGTAGCAAATCTCCCCGCAGCAGTTTTGCTATAAATGCTCTCACGAATTTCTGCAGATTTTCCTTCTTGCCATTCTGTTTCTACAAATCCAGGAGCAACTACGTTGACCGTTGTTCCTAATCCATCAAATTCCTTCACTAAATTTATCGCTAAAGCGTGTACGGCAGCTTTCGCTACCCCATACGCAACACTGACTGCGTGCGGATAAATTGCCATCATCGATCCTATAAACACTATTTGGGAAGAACTACTTAATAAAGGAAATAGTTCCCGAATAATCGTATTATGTGAAAACAGAGAAACTTGCATTACCTGCTCAAATTCCTCGTCAGATTGATCGGTATAAGGCTTTCTATTCGTATGACCTGCATTACAAATTAGCACATCAATCTTGGAATACACTTCTTTAATTTGTTGGCAAAAGGAATAAACATCATTCTTACACGAATGATTCACCTTCATTATCGATAGCCGCTTATGCATATCGCCTACTTGGCTTCTTATTTCTTCGGCAGCAGCGGTATCGGTAGAATAAGTGATAATTACAAAGAATCCTTTTCTCAGCAATTCCATTGTTACCCCTCTGCCTATTCCCTTCGTTCCACCAGTGACGATCGCAATTTTGCCTTGATTATCCATTTAATAAAACTACTTTAGTTTTGCTTATATACTTCTCAATTATTCTAGATATAAGAATCGATTCATCAGGATTAAGCTTAAATGACTTTATCCTAGACATGTCAATCATCGAAATAAATTCCTGAATTTCGTATCGTAATCCATCTCCAAAGTATGGGTAAAAGAATTTACGATTAAGGTTTTGATCTTCGAAGCGTAACTCAAAATACTCTGTTTTCCACCATGGGGCAGGTACATAGACATATCCCTTTGTACCAGAAATTACTAGGTTACCTTCAGTTTTTACGCCAAGTCCTAATGTAATAGTGGCAATTGCAGCATCATATTTAAAAATTGCCTTTGTGTAGATATCGACTTCATTATCAATTCTCGAGTAAAACTCAACATCGTTTATCTTCATACCAAGAATCTTAATGATTGCCATTATTGGTAACGGCGCCAATTCAGTAAAAGATCCGCCAGCTTGGAATGAATCAAACTCCCGTAAAGATCTTTCTTGTAATTTTGAAAGCGAAGCTTGCACATCTACGACTTGCCCTATCACACCACTCTTAATCATATTATTGAGGTGAATGAAGGCTGGGCAAAAAGCAGTTTTACTTGCTTCTAAAAACACTAAATTCCGTTCCGAAGCAATGGCATACAATTCTCTACTTTCTGCTTCTGAAAGAACGAGTGGAATTTCACAAAGCACGTGCTTATTCGCCAATAGAACCTGCTTTGCGTATTCATAATGAGATAAATGCGGACTTGCAATATACACACAGTCGACATTTTGCAAAAACCCATTAAAGTCGGAGGAATAATGATCGATATTAAATTTATTCGCGAAAGCTATTGCTTCTGACTCGTCTGGATTATAGACAGCACTAACGCTTACAGAACTAACAAATTCAGATTCTGGCACAAATCGTTGTGCTATCCGACCAGATCCGATTACACCAATTTTATAAGTGTTCTGTGACTCTGCACGGAGCTGAGTAGAAGAAATACCCTCCGTGCGAGGCAAATATATTACTTTACAATACTCATTTAAATAGTCAAATTTCCCCTCCCAATCCGAGCCAATTGCAAATATGTCAACACCATAACGTTGGATATCGTCGATCTTCTGACCAATATAGTCCTCAATTACAATTTCATCTGCCAATCCCGTATTTTTCACTGCTTCAATTCGTTGTAGAACACTATGTCTAACATTTAATTTACCACGATCCAAATCGAAATTATCTGACGTAACCCCAACAATAAGATAGTCACCAAGTGCTTTTGCTTTTTCTAGCAAATTCAAATGTCCTTGATGAAATAAATCATAGGTACCGTACGTTATCACTTTTCTCATAATAATCTAGGATATAATTAAAGGCCCGTTAATCGCTTTTTCTTCCATGTCGAAAGTATCTATACAGGATCTTAAGTCGTTTTGACAAAGGAAGTCGATCATGTTCTTCCATTTTCCTATTAAAAAAATCAAAATAAAGTTTTGAGGAATAATAAGGTGATTTCCGATAATACTCCCACCAAATATCAAAATTAGGACAAAGGTTACTCCAAGGCTTCGGTCCGTTATAATGGACTATACCTTTGTCTATCATCAATGATAAGTCTTCTTGTGGATAAATAGTTTGAACGACATTATTTGCTAGTAATTTAAATGCGCCTACGGTACTGCAAAATGTTACTGGCAATAGTTTAATCTTTCCTCGACAGACAATATTTATTACATCTTGATCTTGAAATAAATATTTGTTTTTAGCCTCTTCTTTAAATTTATCGACAATGTCGTCAGATAACATTAATGCGGAATTTATAATCAAATTACCCGAAAGGATATAATTGAATGGATCTAGGCCCATGTTCCTACGATCTGACGCAACTTTCTCATCGAGACATGCTGGAGATACAACCCCCGCAATATAATAATTGGTCATATCGGTATTCAAGAATATATCAGTCAAATCATCTTGAAATATCACATCCACGTCATGATACATTATTTTATCATATTGCGGCAATAACCTAGGAATGAGCAATCTATAATATGCAGCAATCGTAATACCTCGAATTTCAAAAGCATCCTTAAATTCGTCGCCTACATTTATAAAATCAAGTGAAAAATTTGAAAACTTTTCGAATAAAGGCTCGAAATAATTCGTTTTGGGAAATTTAGCATCTTGATCATGCAGTACATAAATCTCATAAAAAGTATCCGGATTGGAATTCAATAATAAAGAATTTATAGCTATAGCTGCACCCAGAACTAGATTATCATCAAAGCAAAAAACAACTGGAATTTTATTCATTTTCTCGATACTTGATAATAACAGTTTTATCTTAATTAATATTTTTCGGTTAAACTTTTTGAAACTGAACTTAATTAGGATTGTACAATGCTCAACCCTTCGTCGCCAAATTAAAGAATTATCTTAAACGCAACTCGTATCGCAAGGCTATTTAGGCCATCTTACGCTTAAATTTAGTTAAAAAATGGTTGACAAACTCCTTTTCAGTTTGATCCAATCCTAACAGATATCCAAAGCCACCAACTGAAAGTAAAGAAACAACACTCAGCAATAAAAGTCGGATCCACCCCTCTTCCATATAATGGAAAATTATATATGGAAAAACCATACAAAACGGAATTGTAATACATAGCTTTAGTAACACTTTATTGAAATAGGTAAGATTGGAGAATTCAACCGCCTTACTAACAATCAATACGCGTACTATTTGTACCAGTATACTTATTATTAGATGAACTATTAACGTTGATGTTGGACCAAAACCACTTTTTAATAAAACGTAAGAAATTGGAATAATTAATAATAAAATTCCCCCCTCCCAAAGTTGGAATTTCCTAATATTACCATTAGCATGAATTGAAACTACCAACGAATAACTAAGGCTGGAAATTACGCTAATAATCATCGTTAATTTTACGAAAATACTAGTATACTCCGGCACCTGATTTAGCCATTTCATTAGAATGAAGTCTGTTTCGAAATATATTGGTATAAAAACCATAAACACCAAAAAAAACGTAATCTTAGAACTAGAGAATACAAGCCGATGCATACGTTCAATTTCTCCAACAGCATATGCCTTTGTTATTTGCGGATTCATGGCCTTTTGAAAATTGTGCGAAAAATTATTCACAGCATTTTGAACCTGAAGTGCTATTCCTCGAGCAGCGTTAACAGCTGGACCAAAAAATATGTTCAGTAAAATATTGATACCTTGTGTATAGGCAACAAATGCCAAATTGCCATTCATAACCCAACCTGCAAAAACGGCCATTCGTTTAAATAAAACAGAATCCCAAATTAACCTTTTGATACGAGTTTCTCGGAACAATCGAAAACAAACAACATAAAAGATGACAAAAACTAAAATTGAAATAAAACTAGATAGAATAGCATAAGTCTTTAATTTATCGTACTTGATAAAGGGTAGTAATAATACAATCAATAACCTGAGAACAACTTCGATAATTGACACCATTGAATAAATTTTCATTTTTTCATAGGCATTAATTATCGCCAAATAAGGAACAGTTAAAAACCCAATAACTGCTGCTACTATAGAAAAATGATAAACCCATAGTGCCGACTCCATACGATCCGCTGGAATAACCAGTTTATTCGCAACGAACCAAAGACCTATTGTTTCTCCAAGAATTAATATCGATCCAGCAATTATTAAGTGTATCGAGACACTCAGATTGAACGTTTTTGACAAGACATGATAGTCCTCTTTTCCTAGATCAAATGATAGGAATCGACTCGTTGCCCCAGCCATCGCGTTGTTTACAAAAGCAAACATACTAACCACGCCCGCAACAGCATTATAAACCCCAAAATCAGATATTCCTAACTCATTTAACACAACTCTAGACGTATATAAACTTACTGCTAATGTAATTAGCATCCTTATATACAGACTAAAGGCATTATTTGTTATCTGGGCGGACTTCGAACTCATTTATTGAATTTAAGATTGGGTATTATAATTAACAATTTCGTAAACAATACAAAAAGAACAACAATACCTCATCAACAAACTAAAACAAATAAAACTTAATTTTTAAAGAACTACACATATAAAAACACGAATTCTTTACTTCCCAAACTCTGCCTTCAACATACGATGCAAGCCCTCTTCCAAAGAATAAGGAGGTACAAAACCTGAAGACATTGCTTTCGTAGAATCATATTTTGTAACCGCACAGAATTTCTTCACACGAACGGAACTGATATTCAACTTCTTCCTTGTAATAAACGCCAGTACATCAAATCCATAACCGCCCATCATACCTAACCAATATGGAATATGCACTGTAGGTATCTCTTTCCCTAGGATCTCACCAGTATGGTAAACTAGGTCATTTGTCGTGAAATCAGGCTTGTCAACGTAATTATAAATATTATAACCGGTTTGCTTCTCTAATAATACAAATTGAATAAAAGCAATAATATTCCCTACGTAAGACATAGACTTCTGATTATTTCCTTTACCAATCATCATAAACTTGCCTGTTGCAATTTGATTAAGCAAGTTAAAAACGTTACCTCGATTACCTTCACCAAAAATAACCGTCGGACGAATAATATTAATATTCCAATCCTCATGATCTTTAGCCCAGGCATCCAATACTTTCTCCGCTTCCCATTTGCTAATACCATAGTGATTGAACGGCTCTTTCGCTGAGTCTTCTGTAGGATTAGGCTTATCAAGGCCATATACAGCCACCGAACTCGTGAAAATCAAACGACTAACCCCATTATGTTGCATAGCTTCTAACGTATTGCGCATGCCCTGTACATTCACGTCGTAATACAAGCTTGTTGGCGTTACATCATCTCTATGCTCAGCCGCCAATAATATAACTAGATCAGCACCCACTAACTCCCGCTTTAACGCATCAGTATCTAATACATTTGCAATACTCGTTAATTCAGGAAAAGTAGCACTAGCTTGTTTATCAATATTCTTTATCTGTAGATTAGCTGATTTTCGGAGTAATGCGATAAGTTGAGTTCCAACAAATCCAGAACCTCCAATAATAGATATATTCATTTTAAGTTATAATAAATTTATATAAAGCTGAACTCGCTCAATGACTTTACGCTTTTCCAATCGGTTAAAAATTAGGTGGAAAACAACCCACATAACTATATCAAGTATAAAAACAGCGTTATTATTGACATACTCAACCAATACAATATTAAATATACTAAAGAAAAGTGCTAATCCAATAATGGAAATCATTGCCGTACGGTGCGTCATACCGGCACGTAGGAATTTATGGTGTAAATGATTACGATCAGGTTTAAATATTGGGTTGCCAAGTCTCCAACGAACAAGCATAACACGCGCTACATCAAATACTGGGATGATTAATGTAGAGAAGGCAACAACAAGCGCTCCTTCAGAAAAAGGCTTGATGTATTGATTGTTCATCGCTAAACTAATCGCAAGAAACGCCACTGAAAAACCCAAAGTCATACTGCCCGTATCCCCCATAAAGATTTGACGTCTACGCTTCTTCGTCCCAAAAACATTGTAGTAGAAGAATGGAATGAGCACCCCTAGCGTAATAAAAGCAAATAAGGCATGAACCCAAGCGCCGTAAAAAACAAACAAGGAGCCCAATACAAGACAGCTGACACCGACTAAGCCAGAACAAAGTCCATCTAAGCCATCAATCAAATTGATAGCATTGATAATCAAAACGATTACAAACACAGTAAGTGGCATACCGATCCAAAATGGTATTTTCACAATAAAGCCTAAACCGTACAAGTCGTTAATCCATAATCCAGAAAGAGGAAGTAAAGACGCAACTAAAATTTGAGTTACAAATTTCCATTTATAATTAACACCAATTAAATCATCACCAATACCTACCATCGATAAAATTACCAATCCACAGACGAGCATCATAAAATGAGATAAGAAAGCCCAAGATTGTACATCAATGTTGACTAGATTCGCCTTAAACACTAAAGTCATGGTAATCACCAGCAGTAAACACTGCACCGGAGCAAAAGAAACGCCTCCCAAGCGTGGAATTATTCGACGATGAATCTTCCGCTCATCAATAGGATCGAATAGTCGCTTCTTATAAGTCACTAACATGATAAAAGGTATAAAGGCCCTATTAATCATGATAGCAATTATGAAAGGGATGAATACAACTAATAATTTCAAAATTTCCTCTTTTAAGTAATTAATGCTTTGTGCGAATTGTTCGTTTGATTTAGTATCAGACAAATTCGAATCCTGTTTCTCCTGATAGTGATCTTGAAAAACACCTTCCGATTCAATCGTTAAGCTGAATATTTTCCATCTGTGCAGCAAAAATAAGCTTTCAACAAGGCTATATTTCTAGATTGAACCCCGCAAAAATATATTTGTAGTGAACGACCGACAAGCCATAGAAAACCATTAAAACCTACCCTTAACACAGAATTAAACAGGTTCACTGTTCATAAACGACGTTTTTTCTTTAAAACAACCTTTAAAGTCGGTAAACTCAGAATTAGCTAAGTATTAGTTTATATTTCATCATAACACTACATCGAACATTAACCAATTTTGAGCAGCATCGAAATGAGGGCAATTTGTCACAGTATAAAGCATTTATAACAGGAATTAGGTCGAACGCAACGGTATTTTAAGCAGATTTATTGTAAAAAGTACAAAAAGTTACATGCGAAACTCAATAAAGTCTGCTTTCTATCAGTAAGAACTCAAGACTAAAAACCAATATAAAACACTGCATATCAATACATTTTAAAATAAAATTTAAATGAACCAAATAACTAATGTTACAACATTAAAATAAATCTGCTTGTCAAGAAAAACGTCCATTCCCTATTTTTGCCCTCAATTAATAAAAGCTAACGTCATATATATGAATCTTTTAAAACTTGCAACACTAACGATCGCAACCGTATTCACATTAAATGTTTCCGCGCAAGAAACGGAGACAGCTGCCGTGGATACCACAAAAACATGGACTATTAAAGGTGAAAACACCTTTTTAATTAATCAAAGTTCCTTCTCCAATTGGGCTGCCGGAGGAATTAATTCCATGGCTGGAAATCTAATCTTCAACTATGACTTCAACTACAAGAAAGACAAATGGTCTTGGGACAATAAGGTATTGGCAGCTTATGGACAGACTTTCCAAAAAGAAACAGATTGGCGAAAAAACGATGACCGATTCTCGTTGAACAGTTTATTGGGGTATCAAGCAGCAGAAAAATGGCTATATACTGTTTTCCTAAATTTCAACACACAGTTTGCAAATGGTTATTCGTATGATAACGACAATGCAGGTACCTTAATCTCAAAAGCATTCGCTCCAGCATATCTAAGCTTCGGTCCAGGTATCGCCTATAAGGAGTCTGATAACTTCAGAATTAACCTTTCGCCAGCAGCAGCACGCTTTATTATGGTGGGCGCAAAAAGCTTGAGAGGACTCTACGATGTAGATGTCGATAAATTCTCAAGAAATGAATTTGGTGCTTCCCTAGATGCTTATTACAAACTGGGTATCATGGAGAATATCGCCTTAGAAAATATCCTAAAACTATATTCAAACTATCTACAAGATCCACAAAACGTTGATGTAGATTATACAGCCAACCTGAAAATGCAGGTCAATAAATTTATCTCAGTTAATGCCGCAGCGCAATTAATCTATGATGACAATATCGATGTTCCTAAAAGCGATGGAACAAAAGGGCCAGGTTTACAAGTTAGACAAGTACTCGGTGCTGGCGTAACTTATAAATTCTAGTTTTAAAATAAAACGACCAGAAACAAGATAAGACAGCAATTGGCTGTCTTATCTTGTTTTATAGCTATGTCACTATTTACTCTTATAAAGGTGGTTTAGCAAGGCAAAGCAAATGATGAAACTTGCAATAAAGCCAAACCAAGACAAGACAGGAATGCCCCAAACCAAATAACCAACCCTACCATGCGCCATAATGCTCGCCCCTACACCAAAGGTCATCGCTAGAATTGATAATAGAAACTTATTCCCCATTCGATGTAAAATAAGCTGCAGATTATCAAAATCTTGCATCTTATGATTTAAAGTCACCTTGTCGTTTTTAACTTTCTCTAGAAGCTCTAAAAGATCAACAGGCACTTCCGTCAACACGTCTTTCGCAAACTTCGCCTTCTCTTTTAATTGTTGTATTAAATACTCCGCGGAAAGCTTCTCTTGGGCAATCTTTTTCGCAAATGGCTCAATACTCTCCGGGACATTAAGCTCCGCATCCAACTGCCGACCGGTACCCTCTAATATAGAAACGCCGCGAAGTAATATGTACACGAAATCGGGAAGTAAGATATGATTGCTCTGCAAAACAATATTTAACTTTTGGAGCATAACCGAGATATCGATATCATCTAACGCATTTTGCTTAATCATTTCAAAAATCTCGTAAGCATCCCGCTCCAAGCGACGTTCATCTTCAATATGGTGCACGACTGCTAACTTCTTAATATTCTTAATCAAGCTTTTCGCATCATTCGCTAAGAAGTCTAGCACCATCGCCTCAATGATATTCCGATCCTGCGCAATCATAAAGCCCATAGCCCCAAAATCTAGAAAAACCACCTGCCCTCGTTTATTAACCAAGACATTTCCAGGATGAGGATCCGCATGGAAGAAACCATGCATCAGCACTTGCTCCAAGTAAAGATCTAAAACATTTTGAAGAACAGACTTCGTATACAAGCCATATCGCTTAAAGCCTTCCAGATCATTAACTTTAACCCCCTCAATAAATTCAAGACATAAAACCCTGTCGGTACTGTACTGACGGTGCACTTTCGGAACATAAACATCATTATTCAAGGCAAAATTCCGACGAAAGCGCTCGATATTATTCAATTCATTGGTGAATGAAAGCTCATTTAATAATGAACTTTCAAAGGAAAGCACGATCTGATAGAGATTCATCTTGTAAATAACCTCATATTTGCGCTGTAGAAGCTGCACCAGATCCTTGATAAAGTCCAAATCTGCACGAATAACCTCATCAATTCCCGCACGTTTAACTTTCAGTGCAACATCTTGGCCATTGATCAATTTCGCTTTATACACTTGTGCTATGGACGCCGAAGCGATAGGAACCACATTGATCTCCGAAAAATGAGCATCCAAATCGATCTCCAATTCCGAAGCCAATACCGCACGCAAATCAATCGGGCTTTGCATCACATCATCCTGCAACTTGACAAGCTCCTCTTGCAAATCCTTTGGAATAATATCCGGACGATTACTCAATAATTGCCCAAGCTTCACAAACGTCGGCCCGAGCTCTTCGATTGCCATACGGATACGCGTATTAAAATCGTCCTCAAAGATCTTCTTCGCATGATTGTTCCAAAATAAAAAGCTATCTGGAAGTAATCGATCAATATTTGAACGCGAAATAATCTCATCAAAACCATGTTTCGATAGGATCTTCAAGATCTGACCTACCCTTTTAATTTTTTGAAAACCGTTAAATTGCATGCACTACCCAATTTTTATTAAGATACGAATTATAATATCGGAAGATATCAATCTGATGTTATTTAAAAAATAAGCTTCATTTCACTATTTGATTATATATTATCGAATCCTATAGCATAACGATTATAAGCTCACTTTAGTTTGAACATCTATAGCAATGAAGACAAAACCGTTCCAAAACATACTAATACCAAAAATTAATTGATTTTATGACGTACCGATTTCATCAACAAATTAAATAGCGATGTTTATATTTGTTCAAGCGAATAAGAACCAATTATCAACAACAGAAAATAAGGTGTTATGTCCATATTAAGCAAACTCTCAACAGCTCAAGGATTAAAAGATGAAACGGCAAATATTGCTTTAGCGATACAGATCGCAGCAAATGAAGACCAAGAGGCCATCAATGAATTGCTCGAAAACCTATCCAATAGAAAGCTTCAAAATGATTGTATAAAGACTCTCTATGAAATCGCAGAAAGAAAGCCCACATTAATCGCCCCTTATTTCTCCATTTTCCTGTACCTATTGAGCAGTAAAAACAATCGTCTTCAATGGGGAGCAATGACTGCAATTTACAGCATCGCCGATCAAACAGCATCGCAAATTGTCGATTCTTTGGATCAGCTTGAGCTAGCCGCCACGCAAGGATCCGTCATTACCCGCGATAATTTTGTAAAAACACTCGTGAAGCTCCTAAAACACGCTGAACTGCAAGAAGAAACCTTCCATAGACTATTGAAGCAACTAAAACAGGCTCCAGACAATCAATACCCCATGTATGCTGAAGAAATCATGAAAGAACTGCCGAAGCCTTTCCAAGAAATATTTAAAACCGCCTTGAACCAACGTCTAAACGACCTACCCAAAGAAAGTCAACAAAAACGAATCACTAAGTTGCTTAAAAAACTAGCCTAATCTCAGCAAGTGTGAACCATGTCTCAATGTATTGAAATTGTTATACAAGTTTTCAACAATCCACAGACCAAATGAATCGAAGTCTATATTCTATGGATGAGAACATTAAGAAGAATTCTACTTTTTAAAACAAATACTAAAAAGCACTTCTTTAAAAAAAGAATTAGTAATTAGTTAAAAATTATCATATCTTAACAATATCAATTAAAATATTGAATAATGTTAATTCACTATTTTAAAAAGCATAGTGCACCTTACCAAATTTTAATCAAGAATTGAATTAATAAGAATATGCTGGAAAACGAGTTCCAACGAATAGCAAATCTCGTGAGTTCTGATAATTTTATGACAAACTAATTCCTGTTTTCGAGATTTATTAACATAGATCAATATTTGCAATAAATTTTAATGGCAACTTTGCCTTATCATTTATGCAGATAATAAAAAAATAGATTTATGAAAACATTATTAACAGCCCTAGCTTCCTTATTATTAATAACGAATACAGCCTTTGCGCAAGTAAAATGGTCAGTTGACCCTGCGCATACAAGTGCAAGATTTGAAGTTAACCATCTGGGAATCTCTTTCGTTGATGGAACATTCAATACCCTATCGGGTGCTGTAGAAACAACGGATAGCGTCAACTTTAACCAAGCAAAAATTGCCTTTGAAATTGATGTCAACAGCATTGATACGCGTATCGATGCGAGAGACCAACATTTAAAAAGCGATGACTTCTTTAATGCTGCGCAATTCCCAAAAATGACATTGACAAATGGCGTATTAATCAAAGGAAAAAAAGGACGTTATACGTTAAAAGGTGACCTAACGATTCGTGATGTCACTAAACCTGTGGTATTTCAAGTCGTGCAAAACAACGGAATTATCACTGATCCATGGGGAAAAACTCGTGCGGGCTTTACAGCAACAACAAGCATCAACCGCCTGGATTACCATATCAATTACAATGACAAATTGCCAACTGGTGTACAAGCCGTGGCTTCTGACGTAAAAATCATTGTCAATACTGAACTTGTAAAGAACTAAGTGTAATATATACCTAGGAGTAGTCAAGAACTACTTACATAATGGAATTCCACACTATTCCATTATTCCAAAATTAGAGGCTTCCAAAAATTGGATAGCCTCTTTTTTTGTTTATTCTTCAACTTCGTAAGTCCAATTCGCGAGACGATCTTGGAATACTCTTGAAATCTTATTAAAATAACGTTTTTGTTTATAGCCCATAACCCATTGTATACCTTGGGTCGCGTTGGTACAGAAAATCTCATCCGCAACCTTCATAATGTCCGGCTTAATCTCCGCTTCAACAACCTCAATACCTTCAGAAAGCGCAATATCCATGACCACTCGACGCATCACCCCAGCAATACAGCCTTCAGACAATGCCGGTGTATACAAAACCTTATTGTAGTAGATAAAAATATTCGAAGTCAAGGCCTCGCATAAATTTCCTGCTTGGTTAACGATAAAGACTTCATCAAAGGCGTGCTTCTTACGGAAGATACCCGCCATCACATAAACTAAAGCATTATTCGACTTCAGCTTAGAAAGCTCGCTGTAAGGCTTTTTAAAGTCTGTATATAAATCGACTATTAAACCCAATTTCTTATCCCGTAGCGTTTCTTGCTTGCGCTCCACTTGCAGCACATAGCCAGCCTTGTTAGACTCTGGACCATAAAGTCCAGCCCCCATTCGGAAAATAATTAGGCGTACGCGTAGAACCTGACCCATCATATTATTCTTGCGAATCAGTTCCTCGGTTTTACTGCGAACAAAAAAAGTATCAAAAATACCGGTATCTTCAAACTGCAACAAGGACATGCCTTCTTGCAAGCGTTCAACGTGAAAATCTAAAAAACGAATATCGCCGTCTTTCCATAACATCGTCTCAAATAATCCATCACCATAGCGAAAAGCACGATTATCTGCGCTTAAAACGGCCATATCTTCGGGTACTAAACTCCCATTAAAGTTTATATATTGTATCGGCATATTTCCTCTATCCTATCTAATCTACTGTGTTTGTACTATAGTTTTCCCACTTCTCTAATGCTAAACGGAAATCCTCAGGTATTGGTACTTCAAAATGTAAAAATTCTTTAGTCTTTGGATGCTCAAAGCCTAAGCTCTTCGCATGCAAGGCTTGTCTTGGCAATAAAGCAAAACAATTATCAACAAACTGCTTATATTTCGTGAACGTCGTTCCCTTTAATATCTTATGACCACCATAAGACTCATCATTGAATAAGGGATGACCGATAAACTTCATATGCGCGCGAATTTGATGTGTACGCCCAGTTTCCAATTGGCACTCCACTAAGGTTACATAGCCCAAACGTTTCAAAATCTTATAATGCGTAACAGACCATTTCCCTTTCTCCGGATCATCATAGATGTCCATAATCCGACGATCTTTCATGTTCCGACCAATATAGCCAGTAACCGTGCCATCTTCCTTCAAATCGCCCCAAACCAAAGCAATATATTTACGTGCTATAGAGTGTTCGTAAAATTGCTTCGCCAGGAAAGTCATTGCCCACTCATTCTTTGCAATGATTAATAGACCAGAAGTATCTTTATCAATACGATGTACGAGACCCGGACGTCCAGTATTCCCCGGCAAGGTAGGCAATTGATTTAAATGGAAAGTCAGCGCATTCACCAGCGTACCGGTATAGTTATTAAACCCAGGATGAACAACCATACCCGCCTGTTTATTAACCAATAAGACATCATCATCTTCATAAATAATATCCAAGGGAATATCTTCTGGATAGACTTCGGTATCCCGCGGTGGGTCTGGAAGAACAACCGTAATAACATCCAAAGGCTTCACCTTGTAACTTGCTTTTACAGCTTTCTCATTCACTAAAACAGAACCCGAATCAATCGCATTCTGAATGCGATTCCTCGAGGTATTTTCCACACGATTCATTAAGAATTTATCCAAGCGTAAAGCCGCCTGCCCCTTGTCGGCAACGATACGTAAATGCTCAAAAAGTTCTTGTTCGTCCTGTTCTAAATCCAATTCTTCCGTCATAGCCACAAAAGTAATATTTTTCACCTGATGTACCTAAGCTTCCTTATTTTACATTCGGCAGTTTCAACAAATAGATTAATCCTTAACTTTACCCCATGTCGCTCGAATTCCCTATATATAGTCCTGTACAACACATAGCCCATCCCCTGTTGACGGAAAAAAATATCGAACTCGCCATTAAACGTGACGATATGATACATCCATTTATCTCGGGAAATAAATGGAGAAAACTAAAACTTCATATTAGCCATATGAAGCAATTAAAAATAAATAAGTTAGTTACATTCGGCGGTGCTTGGTCAAACCATTTATTGGCAAGTGCAGCTGCCGGAGCGCAGTTCCAACTAAAAACCTATGCGTTCGTTCGTGGCGAAGACGTTTCAAACCCAGTCCTCAGTCTCTGCAAACTGTTTGGTATGCATCTAATTTTTGTAGATCGAACAGCTTATAAGGACAAGTATGCTTTATTCGAGTCACATTTCAATAGGGATTCCGCGCTATTTGTTGATGAAGGTGGACGCAGCAAAGAAGGTATTATTGGCTGTGAAACTATAGTTGAGGAACTAACAGAATCCTACAGCGATATATTCCTTGCCGCTGGAACAGGAACTACCTGCGCCGGCATCTTATCGGCAATCACAAAACGCAAAGAGAACAGCATTGTACATGCAATCCCCGTTTTAAAGGGCGGCGATTTTATTCAAAAAGATATTCAAGATTGGGGAATTGACACCGTCCAACTGAGACTCCATACAGACTATCATTTCGGTGGGTATGCCAAGACCAAACCTGAGCTCCTCGAGTTTATACATAGCTTAATACAAACAACAGGCATTATGATCGAGCCTACCTATACTGGAAAAATGATGTACGCTCTTTTTGACCAAGTAAAACAGGGCAATATTAAACCCAACAGTAAGATTTTAGCAATTCATACTGGCGGATTAACAGGATTCCTAGGAATGTATGAAAAATTCGATAATTTAGCGTCTGTAAAGGAGCTCGTGAAAACAATGTACTAAACCTATTGTTTATTGTGAACGACACTGATATACAAAGACATCAATCATATACTTTAATCATGCGGAAAATCCTCATCAGTTTGTTCTTACTCTTGGCTTATATTATGCCAACTCACGCGCAACAAATACTGATTCAAGATAGCGTTACCACCAAACAACAGCAGGATAGTACGCGAAACACACAGGAATTATACGATATTGTTGACCTTTTCAAAGATATTATCCCTTCAAAAAAACCAAAAGACACAACGCCAAAAAAGCGCTCTCCAATTTCTTACCTCCCAAATATCAACTACAACCCTTCCATTGGTGCACAGATTGGAATTAAAGCCGTAGGTGGAAAAGTATTGGGCAACCAACCCAACACGCAGATGTCGATTGCTGCCGCCGCCTTAAGTTATACAACAAGAGGTATTATCGTAGGCTATTTAATTCATGATATTTACACGCCCTCCAACAAATGGAACATTAAAGGTAACGTCATGGTCGCCAAGGCCGTAGGATTAGATTACGGAATAGGTATGGGGATCCCATTAGAGAATCCAACGGAAGAAGAACTGATTATCAACAATCCCGAGCGACATCGCTTTGTCAATAAATTTACCGCCTATACGATCAACGAGCGGATCTATAAGCAACTTTTTCCCGGTGCCTTCGTCGGTGCTGGAGTATTCTTCGAGTTAAAACGTGGTCTGGAAACCTTAGGAAGCGACGAGAACATGTCGCCCAGCCAAATCTACAGCCGATGGAACAACTTTGATCCTGTTAACATCAACAACAACGGACTGATGTTGAATATGCAGTATACAACGCGCGATAATCCTAATAGTGCACATAAAGGAATCTACGCGGACGTCGTTTTACGGATGAACCAAGAATGGATGGGCTCCCAACATAATGCATACCAACTACAAACAGATTTCCGAAAATACTGGCAACTATCCAGCAGAAGACCAAACCATGTCCTGGCATTTTGGAATTTCGGATCTTATAAATTAGGCGGAAAACTACCTTATATCGATCTACCTGGAACCAGTAAGGATCCATATGCCCGAAGTGGTCGAGGCTATACGATGGGCTATTTCAAAGGCATGTCTTATTTCTACTCGGAAGTTGAATATCGCTACCCTATCCTTCGCAATCAATTCCTGAGTGGCGTTGTTTTTGCCAATGTACAAAGCACCAACGATCAAATGGGAACCAAGTTATTCCAACACTGGCAACCGGCAGCAGGTGCTGGTCTGCGTGTCCTATTCAATAAAGCGACGCGTACCAACCTATGTATCGACTATGCTTTTGGCAAGTTTGGTCAAAGAGGTCTATTTCTAGGCTTAAACGATGCATTTTAGCCGTTTTACGACTTATATTTATAGGACAAGTAGCTAAGAAATTCTTTTTTTTCGGTATTTTGCAGACAAATCAACCTGAACATGATGTTTGTTTTTTCGAAGAAATCTATTTTAACCATACTCCTACTTTCCTATAGCATCCTAAACGCGCAAGCGCAAACACCGAAAACCGATACCACACTCGCTGAAATTGCACCGATAGAAATCAAGGCGCATTTCAATTCGCAAGCCATGCTCGATATGACGAGTTCTGCGCGAGTGGTCAGCAAGAAGCTTTTACAAGCGCAATCAACAAGCACTATCCTGAGTGCTATGAATAGTACTCCGGGCATTCGCATGGAAGAACGTTCTCCAGGAAGCTATCGATTAGCCCTTCGCGGGAGTATGATACGTTCCCCATTTGGAGTTCGAAATACTAAAATATACCTCGATGAAATTCCTTTTACCGACGCCAGCGGAAATACATACCTCAATATTATCGATCCCGTTGGTATCGATAATATTCAAATCATCAAAGGGCCCGACGGCTCACTCTACGGACCGAATACGGGCGGCGTCGTACGCATTATGCCGAATGGTCTCACCACTCAAAAAAACAACGATGTTTCTTTGCTATTAGCGGGCGGATCGTATGGCATGTTCCAAGAGCAGCTCAATATTGAACAGCAGGTCAATAAAAAATATAACTTTTCCTTTAGCCAAGCCTTCTTACGATCCGATGGCTATCGTGATCAAAGCGGTTTAAACAAGAAATTCTTCCAAACCGCCCATCAATGGGCTTATAGTCCAAAAGGAGAACTGAAATTCCTAGCCTTATATGCCGATTTAGGTTATGAAACACCAGGAGGACTTACCGAAGCGCAGTATCTCGAAAATCCACGACAAGCAAGACCTGCAGGCGGTCCTTTTCCAAGTGCTGCGGATCAAAAAGCCGCAATCTATAACAAAACGAGCATCGCTGGAATTACACATAGCTATCAATTCAATGCGCAACTAAAGCATGTAATCGCCCTGTTCGGAAGCTATACCGATTTTAAAAACCCATTCGTAACAAACTACGAAACGCGAAAAGAGAAAAACTTCGGATTACGCACCTATCTTTCATACGAAGAAAACCAATCTGAAAGATTTCAATGGGAAATGCAATTGGGTGCTGAAGGACAAAAAGGTTGGTATGCCATTAAGAACTACGAGAACAATTTCGGTGATAAGGGTGCCCTCAACTACGACGATCAGCTTGAAAACCTTCAACATTTCTATTTCTATCGCGTAAAAGCAAAAATCGCACAACGCCTAATTGCTGAGGGATCAATTGGTCTCAACCTGAACAATATAGACTTTGAACAAAAGGCCAATAATGCCAATCCGATCAAGGGTGATAAACATTTTAAAAACAGCTGGATGCCAAGACTAGGACTCTCCTACTTAGTACTTCCAGAATTTGCCATCAGAGCATCTATTTCTAAAGGTTATTCTACACCGACAATCTCCGAAGTTCGCTCCTCTAACAATCAAATCAACCGAGATTTAAATCCTGAGGATGGCGTAAACTACGAAGCAGGATTACGCTATGAAACCAAAAATCGTCGAATCATAGCTGATTTGGCGGCCTATCAATACCGCATGAAAAACGGAATCGTTAGACAATTGGATGCTGGCGGTGCCGAGTACTTCAATAACGCAGGTGAAATCGACCAAAAAGGAATAGAAGCTAGTGTTTTAACCCAAATTATCAGCCCTGAGCAAGGCTTATTTGTCAGAAGCTTAATTTTCTCGACCAACCTGACCTATCAAGATTATTCATTCACGAAATACCTGGTCGATGACAAGGACTACACCGGTAATCAAGTCACATCGATCCCAAAATGGATGTGGGCGAATACCCTTTCCTTTGAATTGCCGAAGCAATTTGAAATTAACCTCTATCATAACCACTGCTCGTCTATTCCATTGAATGATGCGAATAGTTTTTACGCGAAGAAATACGATTTGCTGCAAGCAAAACTAGCGTGGACAACAGCCATTTTGAAGCAGCGCAAAGTGCAGTTCTTCGTAGGCGCAGACAATCTATTGGATGAAAAATACAGCTTAGGAAACGACATCAATGCCATGGGAAACCGATTCTACAATGCCGCTCCACCGCGTAATTATTATGCTGGCTTGAAGCTGATGATGTAAAAAACGATTAATAGAAAACGTAATATTGGTCAAGTCGCCCAAGCAATGATAAAGAGAGTAACAACAAATAATCTCTTCATCAAACGGCTACGCTAGACCCTACACAAAAAAGCTTAACTGTTTACGTCGGTAATAGTACGTAGAAAAAGTATTTTCGAGGAAATGAAGGAACCTTATGTTATCGAATTTTAAAAATCATATCGGAAAACACGTAGCGATTAGCGATGAACAATTCGAAGCGATCGTCCCCTATTTCGAAGTGCTTGACGTCAAAAAGAAAGCGCATTTACAAAATCCTGGACAGGCACATTTATACAATTATTTTGTATTAGATGGCTGCTTACGAATGTATACTTTACATGAGAAAGGTCAAGAATTAACCTGCGATTTTGCATTGGAGTCCTGGTGGATTTGCGATCAAAAAGCCTATATCGGGAAGCAAGAATCAAACTGCGCGATTCAGGCAGTAGAAAACAGTCGAATCCTTCGAATTAGTAGAGATCAAGAGCTATTACTACTCCAGGAGCAAGCTTTTATACAAAGCTACTTCCTTCAAGTGTATCAGAAGGCCTATGCAGCTGCCCAATTCAGAAACAAGCTCTTTAAGCTGCATTCAAAGGAGGAGATCTTTATTCAGTTTAACAATAACTTTCCAGATTTTGTGCAGCGGGTGCCTCAATATCTAATCGCTTCCTACCTCGGACTCACACCTGAGTATCTGAGTGAAATACGTAAAAAAATGTTTTCTTAAACCAGCTTAAGTTTTTCTTGTTTTCAGAATAGCATCTTTGTCTAAACAAAAAGAAATTTACGATGGAAGCACGAATGAATATCGCCGAATTGGCTCCGAATGGTTACAAAAGAGTAATCACGCTTGAAAATTTTGTACAAGCATCCGACATCAACAAAACGCAATTAGAATTAATAAAAATCCGGGCATCACAAATTAATGGATGTGCATTTTGTATAAATATGCATACGAAAGATGCGATGGCACAGGGAGAAACCGCCCAACGTATATTCTTGTTGAATGCATGGCGTGAAACAAATGTTTTCAGCGAAGAGGAACGTGTTATCTTAGCGATGACTGAAGAAGTTACCAAAATAAATGAGTCTGGCCTAACCGATGAGACCTACAAAGCAGCAAAAGAATTGTTTACCGAAAGCTATATTGCGCAAGTTATCTTAGCCATTGCAACCATCAATGTTTGGAATCGAATCGCGATCAGCAGTCATACACAGCCCGATTTATAGGACAACCTTTTAGATTAGCCCTAGCTCAGACCTACCTGAACCCAAGCTTAGCCCTTCAAAGGAAACTTAAAAGGCCTGAGCTTGGGTTTTAATGTAAATGAAATAGGAAAGAAATTTTCGTTGGTTGGGAGATAGCTACCCTGTCTTGCTATTTTCCTCAGCGCCTTCTTTTTGGCCGATTATTGTTAAATTAGTATAAGCCAACGATAAACGCGATGAAAACAATCACCAGAATATGGCATGGCATTACGCGGAAAGAAGACGCTGATGTCTATCTGAACTACCTGACTAGCACGGGCATGAAAGACTACCGCAGCACCAAAGGAAATCTATCTGCAAAAGTACTGCGTCGCATAGATCACGATATCTGTCATTTTATGACCGTCACAGAATGGGAATCAACGACCAGCATTCAACAGTTCGCTGGGGAGCATTTTCAGAAAGCGCGCTACTATCCCGAAGATAAAAAATACCTTTTGGAGTTTGAAGAATTCGTTACCCATTTTGAGACCTACGATTTCGAATAAATGGCCGATTTACTCGTGGGAATGCTAAAGGAGAAGGTACTACCAACACCCAGGCTACTATCTACAGCAATGCTTCCTCCTTGGTTTTCGATAAAATCTTTCGCAATGGAGAGTCCCAGACCCGTTCCTGAACGCATAGAACCCGGTATCTGGAAATAGCGATCAAATATGCGATCCTTATATGAACTATCGATTCCCTTCCCATGATCTTGAACAGAAAAGATAAGCTTCGAATCTTTCTTGATTAACGAAACGATGATCTGACTCCGTTCTGGAGAATAACGAATCGCGTTGGTGATAAAATTTGTAAGTACCCAGGCGGTCTTTTCTTCATCAATAAATACTTCAGGTAGGTCTTCATTCAATTGCGTGATCAACTCGATTTGCTTTTGCTCAGCTTGCAAATGTGTTGCTTGCAAGGCGTAAGTAATGACAGGCATGGGATTACACCATTGTGCAAACAATTTAATATTTCCCGTTTCGAGTTGCGACATATTCAGCAATTCCGAGGTAATACGTAGCAATCGTTCACTATCGTCACGGATACCCTCCATTAATTTCTTCTGATTTTCGGTCAGCGCTCCTGTTTTAGGATGATTCATCAGCTCTAAACCCATTTGTATTGAGGCAATGGGCGTCTTTAATTCATGTGATACTGTGGCAATAAAATTAGTCTTCGCCACATCCAGCTCCTTAAAGCTCGTTACATTCTTTAGGATAATGACTTCCCCAACATGTTGCAAGGTCTGTTCTCCTGTCGGCACAATAGCAATCGGGTAAACTTGTTTCTCGAAAAAGCTCTCCTTGTCCTCCGTATAAATACTAATGGTTTGATCTAGGCTTTCGACTTCGCTGTTGACGCTTTCTTTATCTGGTATTTCTATTATCTTTTGAACCAATTCATTACCTGTCGCCAGCTCTTTCAAGCCTTTGCTTTCGATATCATTGCGTGATAAACCCGTCAACAATAACGCTTCATCATTGATAAAAAGAATCTCCTGCTTATCGTTTAAGCCGATGACAGGATCGTGAATACTGTTCACCAGCGCTTCCACACGCTTTTTCTCCTGTAAGATCGTATCTAATTTGCTGTTCGCATATTCCTGAAGACGTTCGGCCATGCTGTTAAATGAACTGGCAAGATCAACAAACTCCGAATCACCCTTAAAGTATAATCGTTGCGCATAGTTCTGATTGGCGATCTCCCGAATACTCAAGGTTAGTTTTTTAATCGGATCGGCAATATTGCTCGGTAAATTCATCCATAGTACAAAGGCTATTAAGAAACTTAACGCCCCTAATATAGAAATGAGTAGAAAAGCTTCTTTAGCGAGTAGACGCACGTGGTCGTTCTTTTGGACAATCGCCGCCATATTGACGTTCATAAGATTGACCAACTCCTTACGCAATGCCGCCGCGACGGGATAGTTATTGGGTTCCTCCTGCAACAAATTTAGCTTCTTCGTCAGGCGATCTGTAATTTCCCGCTCGGTAATTTCTGTCACATTCTTTTGCTGTCTGGATAGATTAATCTGTAGCGTTTTCAAGGCCTGCGAATCGCCAGCAGCCCATTGATCGGCCGCTTCCAACATATTTCGAGCGTATTCTACAGACAAATAATTCGCCGCAAGAATATTTTCGCCATCTTTCTTCAAGGCACTAACATACCAAGTACTTGAAAAGGCGAGCATAAGGATCATTAAGAATAATAACCCTATACCGATGTTTAATTTGGTTTTGATTTTCATGACAATATGATTAAATCAACCGCTATTGTTTCTAATTTCTTGAGTAACTTTCTAAATAGGCCTACGGTCCATAAAATTCGGAACAATGGCCAATGGGGACGTCCTATACACAAGGTCGTAATGCGCATCTGCAATACTTGCTCGACGATACACGTCGGGATATCCTTGCCCTGTATCTGTAAAACTTGTCCGCCCAATTCTGTTGCCAATTTAAAATTATTAATCAAATAACGTTGTTTGTCTAAAGCGATTTTATTTAGCGACTCCTTTGGCGTTTGCACATACAAGACAAACCAATCGGCATGATAATAACTAGCGAGTCGACAAGTTTTCCGAATAATGTTGCGAGCGACTTTTTCCTCCGAACTTATACAGACCATAAATCGTTCCGTACGACGCTTTTTATCTCCAATCGCCGTACGTTCATGTTTCTGCATGCTATGTCTTGCAATTTCCTTCACGGCGAGTTCCCGTAGCAATTCCAAATGCTCTTCCTGAAAGAAATGACGCAAAGCAGTTTGTATTTTATCCGAGGTATAGATCTTTCCTTCTTTTAAGCGTGTGATAAGGTCATCCACACTTATATCGATCAATACAAGTTCATCAGCCATATCTAAAACTTTATCGGGAACCCGTTCTTTGACCTCCATCTTAAAATAAGCATTGAGTTCGACCTGTAAGCTATCTACATGCTGAATATTAAGCGCCGCGATGACGTTGATTCCTGCCTCCAACAATTCGACAACATCCTGCCATCGCTTTGAATTTTTACTCCCTGGAATATTACTATGTGCTAGTTCGTCGACGATAACCACTTCGGGTCTCAGCTTCAAAATAAGGTCCACATCCATTTCTTCCAATTGGTTTCCCTTATAATATAGTTTTCGTCGAGGCAAGATGGGAAGACCGGCAGTCAATGCTTCCGTCTCCGCGCGTCCATGTGTTTCAACAAATCCTATTTTTACAGATATACCATTCTTCAATAGCTTATGTGCCTCTTCCAGCATACGGTAGGTTTTACCTACACCCGCACTCATTCCTAAGTAGATCTTAAACTTACCTTTTCGGGATTGCTTTAAAAGATCTAAAAAATACTCGGCCGATTTACGTTGCTCCTCCATGTGTAGCCTCCAACCTTAGAATCGCCAGGTAATTGCGGTGTTATATGTGTTATTACGCCGCTCAGAAAGCGTATCTCGATTATAAAATGTGTCGGTGTTCGCCTGTAAGTAACGATATTCCACTCTCCATATTAAATTATCGACTAGGCGCAGGTCAAAACCTGCCGATGCTCCATAAAGGCTATTCAAAGCGGTAGACGTAGCAGCCAATATAATGCCCTGCTCATCCTTAAAATACTCCATGCGCCCGTTGAGATGTAATCTGTTATTGATTTGATATTTTGCTTGTAAGCCTGCGGTCCAGTATTTTGCATTCTTCAAACCTTGAGAACGCTGTTGTATCGCAAAATCAAAGAGACCTAATAGGCGTAGTCGTTCGTTGAAATCGACTTGAATATAGAAATCATGAAACATACGCAGGCTGTCTGCTCCCTCTTTTCCAATATAGGAGCTGCTATTTATCAACAGCGATTCAGTGGGTTTATATTGAATTTGATGGCCAAAGGATAAACCAGTACTATGTTCTGGTAACTGTATCCGCTGCCAGCCATTCAGCGCCAAGACTGCTATACTCCAAGTAGAATCGCTATTTTGAAACGACAGTTTAACTCCGGTTTCAAAATACGGCGAATTGTCGGCAGCCAAACTCCGTGTGAGATTGATATTATCCATTCCTATAGCAGACTCTGGACCAATATGGGAAGGCATGATTCCAGCGTCGATCCACAGATCGCCGTCTTTGCTGATTTTATATCCTACATTTGCCTCATATATAGCTTTATAGATTCCCTCTTCGGCTGCATAATTCGCATTCATGTAGGATCCTGCTGCCAACGCTAGATTACTACGAACCCGCTCAGTCTGATAAGCGAGTTTGACCATCGCCAAATTGACGGAGATCTCATTATTACGATGATGACTGTAGGTAAATGCCGCTTTCTGATGTTGACTTGGCTTTTTCGGGTCGAAGCTATAATAGCTTTCAATGTACGCCGAGATTCGAAGCTTCGCCTTTGTTGTATCTTGATCTTCCTGACCATAAGATGTGAAAGCTGAAAACAAAAATAATCCCGATAACCAATTTTTAATCTGCATGATTACCTCCTGTCTGTTTACTGATCTTGTCTAGTGCAATATTTAGCGACAAGAGGTGAATTTTTGCTGGACCAAACAAGTTCCAAAGCGGCTTCTCTATGTGCTGATTGATTAAATCGACGACAGCAGCTTCCGATATGCCCCTCGCCCTTGCGACTCGTGCAACTTGTACATTTGCTGATGCTACGCTGATATGTGGATCGAGTCCACTACCACTCGCTGTCAACAGTTCTGCAGGAACCTGACTACGTTTTATACCGGGATTTTGCTCCATAAACCTGTCTATTCGTTGTTCCACTTCCTTCAAATAATCTTCATTAGAAGGCCCTTTATTACTTGCACCGGAACCGGAAGCATTATAGTTAACCGCGGAAGGTCGAGATTGGAAATACTTGGTATCGGTAAAGGACTGCCCGATATGATAATAGTAACTGCGGCCATCGGCTTCTATTCGTTCTCCGCGACCTTGGCTTGGCGCCGCTTGCGCAATGGCCCAAATCGCTAAAGGATAGAGAACGCCAAATAACACTAAACTGACCAGCGTAAGTCGGATGGCTATCCAAATTGAGTTTTTCATAATGTTCTGATTTAAAAGATAAAGGACAATAGCATATCAATTAATTTAATACCGATAAATGGGGCTATAAGTCCTCCGAACCCATAGATGACTATATTCCTTCGAAGTAATGCGGAAGCTCCAATTGGCTTGTAGGGTACACCTTTTAGGGCCAACGGTATTAACAAAGGGATCAAGATTGCATTGAATATGATAGCGGAAAGAATGGCTGATTCCGGGCTCTTTAACTGCATAATATTTAACGGAGCCAATGCAGGAATCGCGATCACAAAGAGTGCAGGGATAATTGCAAAATATTTGGCGACATCATTCGCTATGCTGAAGGTTGTTAAAGTTCCCCGAGTCATTAAGAGTTGCTTTCCAATCTCCACAATCTCAATAAGTTTTGTCGGATCATTATCTAAGTCAACCATATTCCCAGCTTCCTTAGCGGCCTGCGTTCCACTATTCATCGCTACGCCAACATCTGCCTGGGCTAGCGCTGGCGCATCATTCGTTCCATCACCCATCATGGCCACCAATTTCCCATCTTGTTGTTCCTTACGGATATAATTCATCTTATCCTCGGGCTTTGCCTCCGCAATAAAATCGTCTACTCCCGCAGTTTTGGCGATAAAAGATGCTGTCAGGGGATTATCTCCGGTAACCATCACTGTTTTTATACCCATCTTCCGGAGTCTTGCAAAACGTTCTTGAATACCTGGTTTAATAATATCTTGCAATTCAACAACGCCCAGTACCTGCTCGTTCTCTATAACAACCAATGGCGTTCCTCCATTTGCCGATATCGCTTGAACAGCCGAAGCTGTCTCTTGTGGAAAATGATTTCCTGCATCTTCCACAATTTTCTTAATGGCATCCGTTGCACCTTTTCGAATTCGCGTAGAACCGATGTTAAGTCCTGAACATCGCGTTTCTGCCGTGAATTTGATAAATAATTCTTCCTGCGATGATGAACTTGAAAGATCTAATCCCGACAGTTCGACAATGGATTTACCCTCGGGGGTTTCATCAAATTTAGAGCTCAACGCAGCCGCCTTAATCAGGCGTTCTTTAGCAATGCCAGGAGCTTCTTGAAAACGTGTTGCTTTTCTATTACCAATCGTAATTGTCCCGGTCTTATCCAATAAAAGAACATCAATATCACCGGCAGTCTCCACGGCTTTTCCAGATTTCGTTAATACGTTTGCTCTTAATGCGCGATCCATCCCGGCAATCCCAATTGCAGAAAGCAATCCCCCAATTGTTGTTGGAACCAAGCAGACAAAAAGTGAAATAAAAGCAGCAATGCTGATTCCTACATTGGCAAATTGTGCAAACGGGCTGAGCGTGACGACTACTAGGATAAAGACTAGAGTAAAGCCTGCTAACAGAATGGTGAGCGCTATTTCATTGGGTGTTTTTTGCCGCTTCGCTCCTTCCACTAGCGCAATCATCTTATCTAAGAAGCTTTCTCCAGCAGCAGCTGTCACGGTAACGACTATTTCATCCGATAGGACTTTCGTACCGCCGGTTACCGAACTACGATCACCGCCAGCCTCCCGTATAACAGGGGCTGACTCCCCAGTGATCGCACTTTCATCGATAGTCGCTAATCCTTTAATAATTTCTCCGTCCGTGGGAATAATATCGCCTGCTATGCAGATAAATGTATCTCCTTTCTGGAGTTCCGACGAGTTTATCGTTTTTCCGTTGCTCAGTTTTGCGGGCGTTTCTTCTCGTGTTTTCCGAAGGCTATCGGCTTGAGCCTTACCCCTCGCTTCTGCAAGGGATTCAGCGAAGTTTGCAAATAAAAGGGTGATTAAAAGGATCAAGAATACACTGAAATTATAAGCGAAACTTCCTTGCTCCTGGTTCCCTAGAATAATCCCTACGCAAACGACTGCCATCACCAGGGTTGCGATTTCTACTGTAAACATAACAGGGTTACGGACCATTATTCGCGGATCAAGTTTTACAAATGCTTGACCTAGAGATTCTTTTATTAATCGAGGATCAAAAAATGAATTTTGAGCTTTCATGTGTTCTGAATTATTTAAGTGAAAAATACTCGGCAATGGGGCCTAGTGTAAGTGCTGGGAAGAAAGATAATGCGGCAACAATAAGAATCACGGCAAGAATCATGAAACCGAAAGTAAAGGTGTCGGTTTTTAGGGTTCCCGCGCTTTCTGGTATATATCGCTTTTCGGCCAACAAACCCGCGATAGCAACAGGCCCTATAATTGGAATAAAACGTCCAAATAAAAGCACAATACCCGTACTGATATTCCACCATAGGTTATTGTCGGCTAGACCTTCGAAACCGCTACCATTGTTGGCTGCAGCCGAAGTGTATTCATATAATATTTCCGAAAATCCATGGAAACCTGGGTTGTTGGTCGTTGCTGCACCTAGTGACGGATAGTAGCTTGCCATAGCCGTGCTAACAAGAATTAGAAAGGGATGTAGTAATGCGATCATCATCGCGATTTTCATTTCTTTAGCATCAACCTTCTTCCCCATAAACTCAGGTGTGCGCCCTACCATTAGTCCACTAATAAATACGGCGAGGATGATAAAAACGAAAAAGTTTAGGATTCCGACTCCACAGCCTCCATAGAATGCATTGATCATCATGCCGAGCAATTGATTCATTCCCGACAAGGCCATACTGCTATCGTGCATAGAGTTGATGGAGCCTGTGGAAATAACGGTCGTAACGATAGACCAGAAACCTGCGGCAGCGGCACCAATTCGAATATCCTTCCCTTCCATGGCGCCGCTTTCCTGATTAATTCCCATAGCTGCAATCGCCGGGTTACCTGCCCTTTCCATCTGCACTGTTGGAATGGCTAAACAAAGAAAGCCAAGGGTCATCACAGCGAAAATAACCCACGCGAATTTCTTCTTCTGAATATAATAGCCGAAAGCGAAGATCATTGCAATAGGAATGATAAACTGCGCTATCATCTCGGTCATATTGGTCAAGAAGGATGGGTTTTCAAAGGGATGGTTTGAATTTGCACCAAAGAAGCCTCCACCATTGGTACCGAGGTGCTTGATGCTAACGAAAGCAGCCACAGGTCCAGTGGAAACATCAACTGTATCCCCTTCTAGACTAATCATCTGTTGTTTGCCCTGATAAGTCATCGGCGTTCCTTGAAAAACAAGTAAGCTGGCTATGAGGATGGCAATAGGTAGTAAAATTCGAGTACAGGATTTGACAAAAAGTTGGTAAAAGTTCCCTAGACTTTGAGTCTGCTTTTCGCGGAACGCACGAAACAGCATTGCTGCTGCCGCCATGCCAACTCCTGCACTCACAAATTGTAAGAACATCAGCATCCCTTGCGATAGATAGCTTAATCCGGATTCCCCGGAGTAATGTTGTAGATTACAATTTACGACAAAGGAAATCGCCGTATTAAACGCTAAATCAGGTGACATACCGGGGTTATGATCCGGATTTAAAGGAAGTATATGTTGAATCATGAGAACCAGCATACTTAGGAAAAGCCAAACCAAGTTGACCGTCAACAGTGCAGACAGGTTTTCTTTCCAGCTCATCGCCTGTGTGGGATTGATACCAGATACTTTGTAAATAAAACGGTCTATAGGCCCGCATATTCGATCGAGTACAGTTCGTTCGCCGAGATAAACCTTGGCAATATATCGTCCAATTGGGAGCCCTAAAAGCACCGTAAAAAGGAACATGAAAATGATTGAAATAATTTCTGTGTTCATCATTTTTTTAAAATTTCTCTGGATAAATCAATACATACACGATGTAGAAAAAAACCAGAATGGATAGAATTAATAAGCTGAACATATTAGTTTTCTAGAATAGTTTTCATATAGACGGGTCTCAGCTCTTTGGGTAAAAAGTCGATATGCTGGCGCAGGCTGGCTGGCGACTCAGCGTGGGATATGCGCTCAAGAAACTCGTTCTCAATCGCATTTCTTTCATGCAAGGACCCATTGTAGTATAATATGCTAATGATATGGATTGCTTCTTTGGCTTTCAAGTGATCCTCCTGCTGTCCGCCAAAACATGCAATGCAATAATCCGCTACGCATTGTAGCAGCATGTATTCTGTTGCATCCGTTTCCGACGGCACACAGTGCGGGAACCATTCCTTAATGCTGGTTACGATTTTGTTTTTCATGGATTTATATTTTATCGAAAAAATTGATCGATTTATAAAAGAGTAGAAAGCATAGTATGCCAACGAGAATTAGGACGAATGTTAACATATCGATGTAATTAAGGATGAGATACTATGGAATTCACGCACTGGAATTTGGAGTTTGTTTTTTCTGTTCATCTTTTTAGCTTTTCTGGGGATAGGCCAAAAGAAATACCAGCCTAACGATTTGAGCTACAAACAACTACGAAACAAATACTTACGTATTCTCCTGGAAATTTAAGCATAAAAAAAGCCTATCATTTTGATAGGCTCTTTCTCAATATGAGAAGGTCTTATATATCGTATTCTTCGATTTTTCTATAGAGTGTCGCTATTCCAATCCCTAACAGACGTGCGGCCTCCGCTTTATTTCCTTGGGTATGCGCTAGGACGCGACTGATATGTGACTTTTCTACGTCTTGGAGCGCAAAGGATGCGACTTTCTGTATATGAGGTTTCTCTACTTGGATATCGTATGGTAGGCTTTCCACGGTCAGGTGATCCCCTTCCATCAAGATGAGACTGCGCTCCACAACGTTCTTCAGTTCTCTAACATTCCCCTTCCAATGATGGTTCTGCATACAAACGATATATGGGTCGTCAATGCTTGGCACTCTTCGATTCATCTTGCCAGCAAAGAGCGCAACAAAATATTCAACAAGCGCAGGAATATCGGCGACGCGATGATTTAATGACGGTAACGTAATATTAAAGACGGAAAGACGGTAAAAAAGATCGGCTCTAAAATGCCCCGCTTCAACTTCCTGTTCTAGGTCTCTGTTCGTTGCTGCAATAACACGAACATCGACTTTCCTAATCTTACTCTCTCCAACTTTGATATACTCACCGGATTCCAGTACACGCAAGAATTTCGCTTGCAATTCTAGCGGCATCTCACCAATCTCGTCGAGAAAGATCGTCCCCATATGGGCTTCTTCAAATAATCCAGACTTATCCTTCATCGCGCCGGTAAATGCCCCTGCGATATGACCAAATAGCTCGCTCTCCAGCAGTTCTTTTCCAAATGCGGAGCAGTTGATTGCCAAGAAAGACTTCTTCGCTCTACGGCTCGCAAAATGTATTGACTGAGCAAATACTTCTTTACCTGTTCCAGTATCTCCTAATAATAAAACAGTACTATCCGTTGGGGCTACTTTCTCCGCTAAGATTATCGCATTTCTAAGCGCTTTAGAATGCCCAATAATCTGATCAAAACTATACTTTTTACCTACCTGTGCTTCTAGCTTGGCAATGCGCTTCGCCATGTTCACCTTCTCAAAGGCTTTATGGAGTAATGGAATTATTTTATTATTATCATCCCCCTTAGTCATATAATCGAACGCGCCGTTCTTAATGGCTTGCACACCATCGGCAATTTGTCCATAAGCCGTCATCAAGATTACTTCCAATAAAGGTTGTTGCTTTTTTATTTCTAATACGAAGTCTACACCATTGCCGTCGGGCAGCTTAACATCAGATATGACGAGATCAAACTCAAATTGCTTTAATTGCTGCATCCCTGCTTTTAATGTACCAGCTTGATGAATATCCAAGTCTTCCCACTCCAATTCGATAATGCGAGCAAGTAATTGACGAAGTTTATCTTCATCATCGATAATTAACATCCGGTTTTGCATAATATATCTCTGCTTTTCGAAGCTAAATTAGAAAATTACTAAAGATTAAAATGTTTTACCGCTACAAAAACGTAAAAATCCAATGCATTCCAGATTCTTTTCAGATTCTTTATACATAATTGTATTTTTATTCCAAATGAAGATACTGATCATAGAAGACGAATTAGCTTTATCGAAGACCATCGAAGAATTTTTGAGAACGGAGAACTACTTAGTGGAAACTGCGCAGGACTATAATTCGGGTCTTGAAAAAGCCTTAACCTACGACTATGATTGTATTCTCTTAGACATCATGCTGCCAGGAGGTTCTGGACTTGACATCTTGAAGGAGTTAAAAAATCAGCATAAAAAACAACCCGTCATTATTCTTTCCGCCAAGGATTCTGTGGAGGATAAGGTTTTAGGCTTAGAAATTGGCGCTGACGATTATTTGGCTAAACCATTTCATTTAGCTGAATTGCTGGCACGTGTTAAATCCATTATTCGTAGAAATGCGCGCGACGGGGAACAACTATTACAGTATAAGAATGTGACGGTCGACCCGGATAACCGTTTAGTGCTTGTCGACGGTAAGGAAATGACTTTAAATCGCAAAGAATATGATCTGTTCTATTATTTTATCTTGCGTCCCAACAAATTGATGGAAAAGACAAGTTTAATCGAGTCTGTTTGGGGTGATCATACCGATCAAGCCGATAATCTTGACTTCATCTATTCTCAAATAAAAAATATACGTAAAAAATTAAAAGAAGCGCAAGCTGATATGGACTTACAAGCAGTCTACGGCGTGGGTTATAAACTTGTTTAGATGTCGGTATCCATTAAATATTATACAAATCGATTCTTAGTCATTACCATTCTGATCATCATTGCAGTTTGGGCATTGATTTTCTATGCTTTCTTAATGGACGAGGTTTATGATAACGTCGACGATGGGCTAAAAAATCAAAAGATTGAGATTATCCGAGAAGCATATAATAACCCGACCATTTTAGAAAATAATAAGACTTGGGGCATCAATCAGTTCCGTATTCTTCCGACGAAAGACAGTGAAGATCTCGATAAAAACCATTTTTCGAGAGAATTTATGTATATGCCCTATGATGATGAAGATGAACCTTATCGTGTACTGAAAACTGGTTTCTATAGTACAAATGGGCAAGCCTATAGTTTAGAGATACGGACGTCGACCGTCGAGGAAGATGATTATTCGATAAATCTTGCCATCGCATTGACTGTCCTTTACTTGGTGATTGTCTTAAGTATCCTCGTGGTAAATTATTATGTAATGAGTCGCGCTTGGAAGCCTTTTCAAGAAATCTTAAACAATTTAAGTCGATATCGATTTGGTCATTCCAAGAGCTTTGAACCTACCCCCACGAAGGTGAAAGAGTTTGAAGAATTAAATGGTCAAATTGTCACCATGATTAGTCGTAATGAGGCGGTATTCGAAGGGCAAAAACGCTTCCTAGAGAATGCTTCCCATGAACTGCAAACTCCTTTAGCTGTTACGATCGCAAAACTCGAATTACTCTTACAAGAGGGAAATTTAGACGAGAGTCAGCTTATGCAAATTGTAGAAGCAAAGCAATCCTTGCATCGCATGGTTGCCTTAAATAAATCTCTTTTAATGTTATCGAGGATAGACAACAATCAGTATACAGAACTAAAAACCGTAAATTTCAATGAGACTGCGAAGAACTTGTTACAGGATTTAGAAGATGTCATTAGCTATAAGGAAATCCAGGTAACACTCATCGAGAATGGACAATTTGTTGTTGATTTCAATCCGGATCTCGCGCTGATATTGCTTTCAAATTTACTGCGCAATGCCATTAAGTATAATACTAGCAAGGGCCAGTTAATTATAAAAATAAGTGAGGAAATTCTTGATATCGCCAATACGAGTACCTCTGGAGCTTTAAATCCAGCTTATATCTTCGAACGCTTCCACAAAGGAAATCAGGATAATAATTCTAATGGATTAGGGCTTTCTATCGTGCATTCTATTCTTGAACAGCATAATCAGCTTCGTTTAGTGTACTTTTATGAATCTGACTTACAGCACTTTGAAATAAAAAAGAGTTCTATCACTAAATAAGTTCTAGATTCCCAATTCTTTCCAGTATTGCTATCGAATATTGTATTATTAATTCGATAGAGCAATGAAAAATTTATTAAAAGCAGCACTAATTACGATGATCGCGGGATCGTCCTTCCAAGCAATTGCACAAGAGAAAGTAATTCAACTAAATGCATTGCCAAAAACAGCACAGGCATTTATGTCTTCACATTATAATCATGAAAAAGTTTCTTTGGTGAAGTCGGAAAAAGATCTTCTTTCGCCGATTGAATACAAGGTTGTGTTAACAAATGGCACAAAAGTAGAATTTGATAAAAACGGTAATTGGACTGAAGTAGACGGGAAGAAAAAAGCCGTCCCACAAGATATTGTTCCAGCCTCCATCAAAGAATACGTCAGAAAGAGTTTCCCTAACAATGAAATTGTTCAGATTTCAAAAAGCAGTAGAGAAATTGAAGTGGAGTTAACAAGCGGTATCGACCTGAAATTCAACAGTAAAGGTGAGTTTATCAGAATTGACGATTAATCAGAATTTTAAAAAAATTACTCAATATATAAGCATATGAAAAAGTTATTATTAAGCCTTAGTCTTTTTTTATCAATCGCGTTTTTAACGATGTCATGCGACAAAGAAACAGTCGTTACGGAAGGTGATTTACCGAGCAGCGCTTCTCAGTTCATCAATAGCAGTTTTAATGGGGTTAAGATCCTATCTGTTGTTGAAGAGAAAGAAGGTCTATCGGGTAAAGAATTTGAAGTATTATTAGACAACGGTATTGAAATTAAATTTGATAAAAATGGTCAATGGTTGGATATCGATGCAGTAAACGATGCTTCTATCCTACCTGACAACTTAATCCCTGCGGCTATCTTAGCTTATGTGAAAGAAAATTATCCGAATAGCGGCGTAAACAGTATCGAGAAAGAAAACTATGGTTTTGATATCGAATTGACGAACGGCTTGGATCTTGTATTTGACAAAGAAGGTAAGTTTGTAAGAATCGATCCATAGGTATAAGGAAAGTATTAAGGATAAAAAAAGTCATTTGAATTGTATTCAAATGACTTTTTTTATGCGTAGCGTTTAGATACTTCTTTCTTAATTTGAAAGATAACTTGCTTTAATAGTGATGTTTGCTGTCTTATTTCTAGAGGTTGTATTGAACGCTCCTCCATATGAAAACTCTTCATTATCATTCTGTCCAGTGATTTGGAAAATTCCCAAATCTGCTTTCACTAAAGAGCCTAATGAAGACCCGGCTTCTTTAGCAATGTTTTCCGCCCGTACACGAGCATTTGCAGATGCTTGGGAGATCAACTTCAGCTTTAAATCTTCAAGGCCTGAGAAGTAATAACTCGGCGTGTTAGAGCTTAACTCTATCCCTTGAGATATAAGCGTCGAAATCTCTCGAGAGGCATTATCAACTTTATTCAAATCTTTCGATTCAATACTTACGTTCTGAGATAGATTATAGCCAGTAAATGTATTTGAGGAGTGTCCACTTGCATCGGTGTAATAATTGAACTCTCTATTAATGCTCACCGCATTGAAAAGAATCTCTTTTTCATTGATTCCTTTTTGTAATAGAAAATTGCGAACTAAATCGCGATCACGCTTCAACTGCTCCGATGCCTCACTTAAATCCATCGACTTACGACTATACGATGCCGACCATTTCACGATATCAGACGCAAAGTCCGTCTTCGCTCCACCTGTCACATTAATAGTATTTGAATTTTTGTATTTGTATTTATAGGCATTTCCTAGGATTACGGCAAAAGCAATAAAGGCTATTGCGGCAATCGTACTGATAATAATTCCTGCATTTTTCATGTGCTAAATCCGTTTTATATTAAAAATGTTATACAGTGTTATTCTCTAAGTTAGCAATTTTTGATTAATATTGGGGCTACCTATATCTAACACATTTATGAAACAAAAGTACAGCCTTTTATTGCTGAGTCTATCACTGGTTTCAGGTATTTATGCACAAAAAAAACCTGTAGACCATTCTGTCTACGACAATTGGAAAACAATTAGTCGCGCAGAAATCAGTAAATCCGGAAATATTGTCCACTATACGATCAGTCCACAGGAGGGCGATGGCCTGACGGAAGTAAAGAACAATAAGAATCAATTGCTTCTAAGCATACCTCGAGGTACCGATCTCAGGCTTACAGAAAATGAACAATTCCTGATCAGTACAATTAAGCCTTTCTTCAAGGAAACGAGACAAGCAAGAATTAAAAAGAAAAAGGGCGATGATCTCCCTAAGGATACACTATTGGTATATAATCTGGCAAAGAATACCGCTAGCCGCTATCCGAATTTCAAAAGCTATCATATCAACAGAACTGGCAATAATTACATCGCAATTGCAAGCGAAGTTGTCATCCCTGCGAAGGCTGCGGAAAAGGATACGACGACAAACAAAGCTGCAGCAGCTAAGAAAGAGAAACCGACGCCTGTCGTTCATCTATTGCACCTGCCTACTGGCGATACAATAAACTTCTTTAAAGCAGAGAACTTTCAAATCACGAATAATGAGCGTTATTTCCTTTTCACTAAAAAGGGAGTGGACAAAGACACGCTAAATGAAGCGGGTTTATATTTATACGAGATAGGGACTAAAAAGCTGAAGAAAATCAGTAACGGCAAGGGTAATTACAAGAACTTTACTTTCGATGATGAAAACAATCAACTGACTTTCTTAGCTGATAAATCACCCGACAAAGCACAGCTTAAAAATTTCAAACTCTATTATTACACAACAAAGCAAGATACGGCAACAATCTTAGCGGATCAAAAGTCAAATGGTATTCCTAATAATTGGTATATCTCTGGAGATGGTTCACTAAGCTTTAGCAAATCGGGGAATAGACTATTCTTTGGGCTGGCACCCATACCGCGTGT
This sequence comes from Sphingobacteruim zhuxiongii, assembly GCF_009557615.1. Lineage (NCBI taxonomy): Bacteria > Pseudomonadati > Bacteroidota > Sphingobacteriia > Sphingobacteriales > Sphingobacteriaceae > Sphingobacterium > Sphingobacterium zhuxiongii. Next base: position 1,968,038 of record NZ_CP045652.1, on the reverse strand, counting down.
TAAAGATACCACCCTCGTAGATTTTGAATCCGCAAGAGTAGATATTTGGCATTGGCAGGATGATTATATTCAGCCCGCACAATTACTAAATGCACGTAGAGATCAATCCCGCAATTTCACTGCGATGATTCTTCCTAAGCAATCCGGAAAAGTGATACCATTGTCTGATGAGACGTTTAACCGCATTGGGATGACCGAGGATGCAGATAATGAATGGGCTATAGCAACGAGTGATTTGGGTTACCGAATTGCTTCTCAATGGGACGGCGATACTAAGTCAGATGTTTATGTCATTTCCCTATTGAACGGAAAAAACAAACTTGTCGCTAAGAACTTTAATGGCTCTGCTTATCTTTCGCCAAAAGGTGACTATGTTGTCTATTTCAACAAAGAGAACGCAAATTGGTATAGTTACCATATCGAATCAGAAGCCGTTAAACAATTGAATGAAGGCTTATCAGTAAGTTTTGTCAATGAGCAAAATGATGTACCTGCACTTCCAGGTGCTTACGGCATTGCGGGATGGTCCAAAGATGCAAAGCAAGTCTATATTAATGATCGCTATGATATTTGGAAATTAAGTCTTGATGGAAAGAACAAAGCCAACTATACCCATGGTCAGGGAAGAAAAGAATCGATTACCTATCGTTTTCAAAGACTAACCCGTGAAGAAAACCCGAGGATCCGTACGACATATATTGATGAAGCTGCTCCTATTTATATGAATGGATTCAATCAATTAAGTAAGTATGCTGGTCTATTTAAATTAGGGAAAAAGGATATCCAACAATTATGGAGCGGTCCTTACACTTATAAAATGCTTGCAGCGGATCAGAAGGTCAACAACATTATCTATACGAAAGAAAATGCTCTTCAATCTCCGGACGTTTATATATTAACAGGATTTAAAGATGAACAGCGCTATACGACTATTAATCCACAGCAAGCAGACTATAATTGGTTGACTGCGGAAGTTGTGAAATGGACAACGCCAAAAGGATATGAAGCGGAAGGGATTTTATATAAGCCTGAGGACTTCGATCCAAATAAAAAATATCCAATCATTGCATATTTCTATGAGAAGATGACTGACGGTTTATATACCTACCAAGCTCCTGCTCCAACGGCATCCAGATTGAATTTAACGTACTTTGTCAGCAATGGATATTTAGTGTTTACACCAGACATCCGCTATGAAACGGGCTACCCTGGTAAATCAGCTGAAGAATTTATCAATTCAGGAATGCACCATTTAGCGCGCAACAACAACTGGGTTGACTCTACAAAAATGGGAATTCAAGGACAAAGCTGGGGTGGATATCAAGTTGCACATTTAATTACACGCACAGATATGTATGCTGCGGCATGGTCTGGTGCACCTGTCGTTAATATGACTTCCGCTTATGGAGGAATCCGTTGGGGAACGGGAATTTCACGCCAATTTCAATATGAAAACACACAGAGCCGTATCGGTAAAACATTATGGGAAGCTCAAGATCTTTATATTGAGAACTCTCCCCTATTCTTCATGGATCGCGTCAATACGCCTGTTGCAATCATGCACAACGATAATGACGGCGCCGTGCCATGGTATCAGGGTATCGAATTCTTCAGTGCATTGAGACGCTTGAATAAGCCTGTTTGGATGTTAAACTATAACGGCGATGGACATAACTTAATGCAACGTCAGAATAGAAAAGACATACAAATCCGCGAAGCCCAGTTCTTTGATCACTTCCTAAAAGGAGCACCTGCTCCAAATTGGATTAAAAAAGGTGTCAAAGCAACTGAAAAAGGAATCGACTGGGGATTAGAAACCGAATAACTCCCATACAAATGGTTAAAAATGCAGGAAATCTAAAATATTTCCTGCATTTTTCGTTTTCAGCAGGTAACTTTTGTCATTTTTCAATTTTTTTTGAAAAAAAATGTTCGATTTCCATGTTTTTCCTATATTTTTGAAAAGTTTTACAGAAAAACATAATTTAATCAACATAAACAAAGGGATACATAATTAGAAAACCATGTCAAACAGCAGATTTAAAGCAGTTGAAGAAGCAACGAAACATATTTTCAGCGCGAAATCAAACGTAAAAGCACAAAGAGCAGTAAACATTTATGGTAAAAATGTTTTCACTATCGTTAAGATGAGAGAATATTTGCCGAAGACAGTTTATAAAGAATTAACAACTGCGATTGAAGAAGGAAAGCAAATCACGCACGAGATGGCAGAGTATATTGCACAAGCGATGAAAGCTTGGGCAATTGAAAATGAAACTACACACTATACACACTGGTTTCAACCATTAACTGGATCGACTGCTGAAAAACATGACTCTTTCTTCGAACCAGATTCTGACGGAAGTGCAATTGAGAAATTTACTGCTGATGCATTAGTTCAACAAGAACCGGATGCTTCTTCGTTCCCGAACGGTGGTATTCGTAATACATTTGAAGCTAGAGGGTATACGGCATGGGATCCTTCCTCTCCAGCATTTATTTTCGAATCTTCATCTGGTAAAACACTTTGTATTCCTACTGTATTTGTTTCTTACACTGGAGAATCTTTAGATTACAAAGCACCACTTTTAAAAGCAATCGCTTCTATCGACAAAGCAGCAACAGATGTTGCTCAATATTTTGATAAATCTGTAACAAAGGTTAACGCATCATTAGGTATCGAACAAGAGTATTTCCTTGTTGACCTTGCTTTATATAATGCGCGTCCTGACTTACAATTAACTGGTCGTACTTTATTTGGACATATCTCTGCAAAAGGACAACAATTAGAAGATCACTACTTCGGAGCAATTCCTGAGCGTGTATTAGCCTATATGGTTGACTTGGAAAATGAATCCCTAAAACTTGGTATTCCATTGAAAACTCGTCACAATGAAGTTGCACCTTCTCAATTCGAGTGTGCGCCAATGTACGAAGAGATCAACTTAGCAATTGACCACAACCAATTGTTGATGAATGTAATGGAGCAAGTGGCTTTACGTCATAACTTCAAAGTATTATTACACGAAAAACCTTACTCTGGCGTAAATGGTTCAGGTAAACACAATAACTGGTCATTAATCACCAATACTGGCGTAAACTTACTTTCTCCTGGAAAGACTCCAAAGAACAACTTAATGTTCTTAACTTTCTTTGTGAACACTATCAAAGCGGTATTTGAACATGCTGATTTATTACGCGCATCGATTGCAAGTCATTCTAATGACCACCGTCTAGGTGCAAACGAAGCTCCTCCAGCAATTATCTCTATCTTCTTAGGTTCTCAATTAGATGAAATCTTAGAAGAGGTAGAATCAGCTCGCGTAGCGAAGAAAGTAAAATCGGAAGCAAACTTATGGCATGGTATCCCTAAGATTCCTGATTTGAAACTGGATAACACAGACAGAAACCGTACGTCTCCTTTTGCCTTTACCGGTAATAAGTTTGAATTCCGTGCTGTTGGTTCATCGGCGAACTCTGCACTTCCAATGACTGTATTAAATGCAATCGTTGCAACGCAATTAATCGAATTCAAAGCAGAAGTTGATAAGCAAATCAAAAAAGGAACGAAGAAAGATTTAGCGATCTTAAACGTTGTTCGTAAATATATTAAAGAGTCTAAAGCAATCCGTTTTGAAGGAAATGGATATAGCGAAGAGTGGGAAATTGAAGCTGCAGCTCGCGGATTAGCGAACATCAAATCAACTCCTAAGGCACTTGATGTTTATGTAACTCCTGAATCTTTAGAGTTATTCGAGACATTAGGTATCTACAACAAACGCGAATCAGAAGCTAGACATGAAATTCTTTTAGAAAACTTCTTTAAGAAGCTTCAAATCGAAGCTCGTGTAATTGGCGAAATTGTAACGAGTCAAATTGCTCCTGCTTGTATCACGTACCAAAACGAGTTAATCGAGAATGTGAAAGGATTGAAAGATCTTGGTTTACCAAAAGAATCATACAGCTCACAGTTAAACTATTTAGAGCGTATCTCTAAACATGTAAACACAATTCTTGAGAAAGCTGAAGAAATGCGTCAAGCACGTAAAAAAGCAAATACAATCGATGATATTCGTGAAAGAGCAATCGCTTACGATGAGGTCGTAAAACCGTTCTTCGATGATATTCGCTACCACGTAAATAAACTTGAAAAATTAGTAGATGATGCTAAATGGCCTCTACCTAAATTACGTGAATTATTATTTATTCACTAAAAAATACAACTCCTAGAGTAAATAGCCGTGTAAGACACGGCTATTTTTATTTATAGCTTATATCTGCTGCCGATATCCTGAAAAAAGCTGTATTAAATCGGAATCAGTAACAAAAAAGCAAGCATTATAAAAAACAATCGCCTGGCAGTTTGCTTTCCATCAATGAAAACAGCAATTTTATAGAAACATTAATCAAATTGGGGAAGAATGAAATTATATAGCATTGATACGGGATTTTTCAAACTAGATGGCGGCGCAATGTTTGGCGTCGTACCAAAATCCATTTGGCAAAAGACAAATCCTGCAGACAGCAATAACCTATGTACATGGGCTACCCGTCTGCTTTTGATTGAAGATGGTAAACGCCTAACTTTAGTTGACACCGCATTGGGCGATAAACAAGACGCAAAATTCTTCGGACACTATTTCCTTCATGGAGACGACACCATCGACAACTCTTTGGCAAAATATGGCTTCCATCGCGATGATATTACCGATGTTATTTTAACACATTTACACTTTGACCATTGTGGAGGAGCAATTCTTCGCGAAGGTGAAAAGCTTGTACCTGCCTTTAAAAATGCGCGCTTTTGGTCAAATGAGAAGCATTGGCGTTGGGCAACAGTAGATCCTAATCCTAGAGAGAAAGCTTCATTTTTGAAAGAAAACATACTTCCGATTCAAGAATCGGGACAGCTCCATTTCATCTCCGAAGAGCAGCCCCAATACGATACGGAAATCCAGATGCGCTTTGCTTATGGACATACAGAAGCCATGATGTTACCGCAAATAACATACAAAGACAAGACCTTACTTTATATGGCCGATTTACTGCCCTCTGTAGGGCATATCCCCCTAGCCTATGTTATGAGTTACGATGTTCGCCCATTGGTAACGATGGATGAACGAAAATCATATTGGCAAGAAATTGTCGATAAGGAATACATTCTGTTCTTAGAACATGATTCGGTACACGAATGCTGTACCCTGCAACATACGGAAAAAGGAATACGTGTAAAGGACACCTTTAAATTAGCCGATCTTGGATAACGCTTTTGTCAACTTATTATGTCTGTAGACCTTAAGAAACGTTTCGATCGCATCGTCGATATCCTGATCCAATTGCAGTCGAAACGCGTTGTACGAGCGCAAGAACTGGCGGATCGATTTGATGTCAGCCTAAGAACTATCTATCGCGATATTAAGAGTTTAGAGCAAGCTGGTGTACCATTAATTGGAGAGGCTGGCACAGGCTATTCCATCATGGAGGGCTATAAACTACCGCCGATAAGTTTCAGTAAAGAAGAGGCCCTATCTTTTGTCGCTACCGAGAAGTTAACACAAAAATTCTTAGATAAAGAAAGTGCAAAACAGTATAGCTCCGCCCTATTGAAGATCAAGGCTATCCTAAAATCGCACGATAAGGACTTGTTATCTACAGTAGAAAATCAGATTATTATGCAGCAACAGTCCATGCCTCCCTTTCTTGAGCAGGTACCCCATGCACTGAGCAGCACCTTAGAAAGCATCTCCCACAAGAAACAACTCTTTGTCAAATACCAAGGTATTAATGATGAAGAGGGAAAAGAGCGTACGCTTGAACCCATCGGTATCTATCATGAAGGTGGATTTTGGTATATAGTAGCTTATTGCTTAATTCGACAAGACTTTCGCCAATTTCGAAGTGACAGAATACTTGAAGCCGGACTTACGGAAAACAACTTTAGTAAGGAGCACATCTCTATTGCCGCATATTTAAAAAGTCATAAAAACACCGAACGACCAAAAACGACTGTCAAACTTATTATGGGGAAGAAAGTCGCCAACCACTTAAAATGGGAGCGAAAACATTACGGCTTTGAATCCGAAAGAATAATCGATGATCAAGTCGAGATGACTTTTCAAAGCAAAGATATAGCAATTGAATTCCCACGATGGATGATGATGTTCGCAGATTTTGTCACCATTCTTGAACCAGCAGAGCTCAAACAAAACCTGAAAAACATCCTCGAACAGGCTATTGAAAACACAAATAAATAAGAGGCAATAAATATATTGCCTCTCCATTTATCTCCTAATTATATCCTGGATTCTGCGTTAATAGCTCGTTCTTGTCGATCTCATCTTGAGGAATCGGCAATAAATAATCCTTATCAGTAAATACCGCCTTTTTCCAAACCACTTTCTTATAGGTTTTCACGCCTGATGTTATATTCTTGCGAATATCCATGCGCAAAAAGTCTGTATTCAACACTTTTGGAGCAATCTTCCATCGTCGAAGATCATACCAACGATGCATTTCAAAAACTAACTCCACACGACGCTCATTAACGATGCGATCAAATAAAGCCGATCCGGATGTACTAGCGGGAATATTTGGTTGATTTACACTCTCTCGACTACGAACCATATTTAAATAATCGCGTGCAATTTGTTCATTCCCCAAGAAATAGTTCGCCTCTGCGAAGTTTAGTAAAATCTCCGCATAGCGAAAGAACGTCCACGGCGTTTGTGACATATTCGATGAACTCGGATTATTGATCCGCTCATTGACAAACTTTCTCGGATAATAGCCAGTTTCCGATGCATTCCAAGGAGAAATTGGCCCTTCGTTGGAATCCTTCCCTCCCGGTAAAAAAGTCTCTACTTCCCGACCTTTCCAAACCATACCATCATGTAGTATCGTCGCATAGAATCGAGGATCTCGATCCTTATACGGATCTTGATCACTAAACAATGGGTCATTCTCTGGCATTAGCCCTCGCGTCGTTTCAAAATCATCTACCAAGTTCTGCAAAGGATGTATCTGACCAAATCCATTATATCCATTAGGATATGAAGCAAGCTCTAAATAAACAGCCTCTGGACTGATTAACTGGTTGAAAGGGCGCTGCCAAATCGATTCCGAATTGTAGATATTCTCTTCCAGAAAATAGGTACGATAATCTGGAAATAGACGATACTTCTTCAAATCGATCACATCTTTTGCGGCATTTGCAGCAGCCTCCCACAAGGATCGGTCGTTCTGCGGATTATTTAGTGGGCTAGCACGATATAACATCGCACGAGACTTCAAAGCCATCGCAGCTCCCTTGCTAATTCTGCCCTTATTTGCAGCGTCATATTCCATAGGAAGTAAGTTAATAGCTTCTTCCACTTCCTTCAACAGAAAAACCATTACCTCGTTATACGTATTGCGTTTAAGTTTGAAATCATCTTTCAAGTTAAAAGGCTTCGTAATTAAGGGAACTCCGCCAAACAAACTAATCAATTCAAAATAACTCTTCGCACGAATGACTTTCATTTCACCAATCATACGATCGCGAGTCTCAGGCGCTAATTCTTTACTGCGTTCACGTTCGATATTTTGAAAGAAAATATTCGTACGATTAATTGTTGTCCAGTAGTTCTGATTTGTATTCGTTCCAGTAGCTACCGCACTCCAATAATTAGCAATGCCTAAATTGTCTGCCGTCAGGTTGCCACCCCAATAGGCATAAAGCCATGCATTATTTCTTGCATTCAACTCATCAACCATCACCGATAGATTATAAAAACTATAACGAAATCCATTAGGGATTGATCGATAGGTACTCGACACAAAAGTTTCAATCAAGGCTGGATCATCCCAAATGGCATCCTCACTAAAGCGATCACTGGGTACAGTATCCAGTACATCCATATCACAGGAAACCAGCGAAAAACAGCTAAACACAACGATTAACCATTTTCTAGTATTTGATAATATATATCTTTTCATAACGTAAATTCTTAAAAGGCAACACTCAAACCTATATTAAACACCTTGCTTTGTGGATAGAAGGTACCGCGGTCGGAAGTACCCTCAGGGTCATACCACTTGATCTCCGATAATGTAAATAGGTTATTCCCATTCACAAAAACACGAGCGCTACTCAACTTCAACTGGCTAATCAAATTTGGATCTAAATCATATCCAAGTTCTAAAGTCTTCAAGCGCAAGAAGGATGCGTTCTGTAACCAGAAGGTACTCACCAGTGCACTTGGCTCCCCAGGGCTCGTTAAAGTAGGAACACGCGGATATTTGGAATCCATGCTACCTGGACGCCAGCGATTGACGATAAGATCTTCCAGACCATTCACCCCAATTCTAGCATTTTGATGATAGTATTGCCATGCCTTTGCTTGACCTGCAAAATTCATAAATAAGGAAAAGTTCCGATATTGAAAATGAGCATTCAAACCAAAAGTAATCTGAGGTATATTAGAACGATCCATACGCATCCGATCTCCAGCATCAATAACCCCATTACCATTGATATCCTGATATTGTAAATCCCCAACTTTCGAACCCGGAAATATAGGCGAACCATTGAGCTGCTCCTCCGTACGGATAACACCTATAGCCTGATAATACAGCTCGGCACCCACAAGCTTCCCTTCCGCCTTTTGATAGTCTGGTACATTACTCGCCTCACTCAAACTGATCACCTTATTCTTCGAATAACCAAAATTACCTCCTAGACTAAATTTAAAATCTCCAGCCGCCAAGCGATTGTATTTCAACCCTGTCTCAATTCCCCTATTTTCTACCTCTCCAATATTTTCTGTCGGTAGTGATAGTGAGGTATAGGCAGGGATTTCTAAATCTCGTAATGCGAGGATATTGGATCTGTTTTGCTTGAACACATCAAAGGTCAATTCAAATGTTCTATTTAGGAAAGAGGCATCCAAACCAATATTAGAAATAGTAGCGACCTCCCAAGTTATATCTGGGTTAGGTGTCACATTCGGAATAGAACCTAAACTTGACTTTGGTGTTTGTCCAAAATGATAACCATATTGAAGTCCTAAATTATATGAAGCTAGATATTGATAGGGATTTATCTGATCGTTACCCAGCTGCCCAACAGATCCTCTAATTTTTAAATCATTAACTACAGTGGACTCCGGAAAAAGATCCTTTGAAGCGACCCATGCCACTGAGATCCCTGGAAAAAACCCAAAACGTTTCTTCGGCGCAAAGGCATATGAGCCATCAAATCGAGCATTCATATCCACGAGGTATTTCTCCTTGTAGTTATAACTCAGGCGGCCGAATACACTCTGCCTGCCGAAGTCATAAGACATCCCGTCAGACTCTTGTGTTGCCGGATCTCCAGCAAACAACTCATCAATGGCTGTTGACAAGAAGTTCCTGCGAAAACTCCTTTGATAATTGGACTTCGAGCTGGATTGCTCGCCAGCAACAAATGCGCTAATGAAATGGTCTTTAAAAGTTCGGTGGTAGCTTAACTTCAAATTATAAAACATACCGTCGCTCTTGTCTGTACGGATGTTCAAATCAGGGCTCACAATAGCGCCTCCAGTCATCGGAATATAGGTATCGTTCGTCGAATCATAATTATAGACCTTCCATGGTGTCCGCCAATTCTTGTTGAAACCATAACCATCTGTATAAACTAAATATCCATTGAGTTCTAAGCCTTCGACCTTGGGGATTTTCCAATTAAAGCCTCCTTTAATATTATAATTCTTATCAACTATACTATTCTTTCCTGCAGCGTCACTTGCCATAACTGAAGGATTATATCCATTCTCTATCCCGGCAGAAGGTAATCCATTTTCATAATAAACAGGAACCATTGGCAATCCATTCAGCCAATACCAAGGATCTACTGTACCGGGACGAACACGATTATTATAGACCGAATTCAAATCAACAGATACTGTAAAGTCTTTCGTGACATCCGCATCAATATTGGATCGCACAGTAAAGCCATCATAGTCATGAATACCCTTCTTAAAAATACTATTTTGATTACTGTAGGAACCAGAAATCGAATATCGGACCTTCTCACTACCGCCTCGCAAATTGAGGTTATGTATCTGCTGAGTAGATATATTCTTTAGCACCTCATCATACCAATTGATATTCGGATAATTCGGATCGTTACCAAGACGGAATTTTTCAATCTCCGCATCGGTATACCGCGGATCCTGTCCGCTTTGAATCAACAAATCATTCACATAGTCTGCAAACACTGCAGAACTTGCTAACTTCGGTGTTCGTGTTGGCTGGCCCATGCCAATATTCATCGAATAATTAATAACCGGTTTTCCCGATTTCCCGCGCTTTGTTGTAATTAAGATAACCCCATTAGCAGCCTGAGCACCGTAGATGGCGGCAGATGCGTCTTTTAAAATATTGATTGACTCAATATCGTTCTGATTGATTCGCTGCCAGCCTGAAGGATTCTGAATACCATCCACTACCACGAGCGGACTGGTAGTTCCAGTGGTGTTTACACCACGAATCAATAGGGATGAAACATCAGCGCCGGGCTCTCCAGATCGGTTTAGTGCAATCAATCCAGGCATTAAACCGGAAAGAGAATTCGTCACACTGACTGCAGGGCTTCGTTTTAATACATCTCCCTGCACAGAAGCAACAGAGCCGGTCAATGTGGCTTTCTTTTGGACACCATACCCCACAACAACAACCTCATCCAGTCCTTCGCTTGAGCGCTCCAAAGCAATCCGAAGATCGACGCTTTCCGCACCAACGGGCAGTTCAAACTTCGCGAAATTTAACATGGAAAATACAAGCACATCTCCCCGATTTGCAGCAATCGTAAAATGTCCTTCAGAATTTGTAATCGTGCTTCCTTGTTTACCTTTCAAGGAAACCGTTACACCAACTAAGGGTTCATCTGTATCCGATGCAACGACCCTTCCTTGAACGCTTTGTTGAGTCCAAAGCACAGAACTGGAAATTCCAGATCCGAATAAGAAATGGCTATTAGCAATCGATTGGGATGAGAATGCCAAAATTGGTACAATAAGTACTAAACTGATTTTTCTCATAATTTTTGATTTATTGGCGATTTAGTGTAAGTGTCTGTGATCGAGCACCTAGGTTATACAATATTAAATATTAAACCGCAACAACTTGACTATACATGTTCTATTTTTTAACGCAATCGTTGCCGACGATTTTTTTTATTTATCCCAATAAATTCGATAAACTTGTATTGTAAATCACCAGTTTACTTACCTAACAACCGATAGATTATGAGCGCATTTTTGAAGTCATCTTCCTTATTTCTGTTTGGTGCATCCGCCATCCTAATGGCGAGTTCCTTTCACACATTTGCTAACCTTAACCATATGTCAAAGAACAACGATAGCATCCCAAAGATCATCAACGAATCCGACTATGATGTTTTATCTAATAGCCTCACACTAGAAGCAGCGAGACAATTCAAAAAATTTATCGCCCCTCAAAATCTAACGCAGTGGCAAAATCGAAAAGCCGCAATCCATCAGTTTATACAAAAAAAAACAAACTATAAGCGATTTCCTGATCTTCCCTTAGTTTATACCGAACACAAGGCACAAGATTTTAAAGGATTTACGCTCAAGAATATTACTTTCCAAACCCGCCCTAGTACCTTCACAACTGCGAATCTATACGTTCCAGAAGGAAATGGTCCATTTCCGGCAGTCCTCGTAATGATGGGACATTCTAGGAACGGCAAGTTTTATGACAATTATCAACTCTTAGGACAAGACCTTGCGAAAAACGGTTATGTCGCTCTACTTGTCGATCCTTGGGGTGCCGGCGAACGAAGCACTGAACATCTAAACTTTGAGTACCACGGCTCCCATATGGGGGGACACCTACTCGATGTTGGGGAGACATTGATGGGGATGCAGATTACCGATAACATCCGAGCCATAGATTTGCTCTCCTCGTTGAATTATGTCGACAAAAATTTGATTGCCGCAACAGGTGCCAGTGGCGGTGGAAATCAAACGATGTGGATTTCAGCAGTCGACGATCGTATCAAAGCTGCCATTCCTGTTGTGTCTGTCGGAACATTCGAGTCCTATGTCATGAATGCAAATTGCATCTGCGAATTGCTTCCCGACGGACTCACCTTCCTAGAGGAATCTGAAATACTAGGGTTAGTGGCGCCGCGAAAATTAAGCCTATTCAACGCGCTTCACGATAGCAACAAAGCGTTTTTCCCAAGTGAAATGTTCAGATCCTATAGAACTGCCAATCAAATCTACAAGCTCCATAATGCTGAATCTAACCTCTCTTATCAGCTATTTAACACCACCCATGGTTACTGGGCGGATCAACGTAGAGCAATGATTAGCTGGTTTAATGAAAATCTACTCAACAAAACTGCAGCAACGGCTGGCAATTACCCGAATCTATCGACCCTGAGCCAAGAAACCTTACAGGTATTTGAAAAGGGAAAAAGGGTTCCTGAGGTATTAACCACGGAGACCTACTGCCAACAAACTGCCGCAACGTTACTTAGAAATATAGATCTTAAGAAAATCAATCGTGATCAGCATCTTCAAGTTCTGCAGCAGCATTTACAAATTGATGCTCTGGAACAGAAGGCCTATAAAAACAGTAAAACAGAAATCAATGATACCTGGAGCAAATACGATATCTCCCTAGCCAATGGGCACGAGTTAAATACACTGGTGAGCAATCCCGCCAAATCGACAAAATTCAAACTTATATTTGCCGCTGAACTTAGCAAAAAGGAGTTAAACGATATAGTCCGCAAATACAGAGATGCGGGCTATGGGATCCTACTTGCAGATTTGACAGGCCTCGGAATCAACTCCTCAAGTGTAGGTCAGAAATTTGATAACGGGCTCCCAAAATTGCATACCCTTTCACGATCCCAACATTGGTTGGGACGCAGTATGATGGGGCTATGGACTGAAGAAATTGCACATTTAGCAAATTTCACAAAACAGGAACTTGCGGCGCAATCCATCGACATTCAGGCGCATAAAGAACTCGGTGTTGCAGCCATTCTAGCGTCCGCACTCAATAAGCAAATAAATCAGGTAGACACCTACGATGCGCCGATTAGTTATGTTGTTCGAAAAGCGAAGTTAGACAGCTATTACAGTCAGGCTATCCATATTCCTAGCATTATCAACTGGGGCGATTTAACGTTAGCAGCCGCATTAGCGCAGGCCGACATTCATATGCACAGTATCCGCGATATTGCTGGCGATACATTTTCATCGAAGGATATTGAGGCGGAAAACGCAAAAATTAAAACCTACAAAACAGCGCAAAAATCGAAGAGCAAAGTACTTTTGAACAATTAAAATCAATGTTAGCATAAACAGTAGAAAAAGGCACCCTCGGGTGCCTTTAATTTTACTTTCTAAATCGTTGATTAAGCAGCTTACTAAGTAAGAAACTAATCGTTGATCCAATAACCGTCAGGAGCATTGTGCTAAGCAAATCATGAAACGATAAGCTCAAGCCAAAGGAACAGACGGTACCTCCAAGTGTAAGATATTAGAATTTAGTAATTAGTAGTTAGAGAAGGTTGTGTAAGCATTGCTGCTAGGCTAGTACTCAAATCTATGGAGATGACTAAATACTAACACATACATTAGCCACCACACATCTAAATACTGATGATAAAATAAAGTGGCCAAGTATTTCATATTTGGCCACTTTATTTTATCATCGCCCCATTTTATCGAAAAAATTCAGATAGCAAAACCAGTCATAGGAGTTGACATCGTGAATTCCTGCTCGGATATGATATCCGACATCGTTGTATATCGGTTGATGTACGGCTGGTGGTGTTTCGCTGGGTAGTCCTTTCTTCTTGTACAGCGCATAGACAGGTCCAGCGTGGTATGCGGAAAGGTACTCCCCTTTGGGGTCTGCCCATCGGTCTTCTTCTGCACTGGCGACATACACAGGTCGGGGCGCCATCAAGGCGACAAGCATATGTTGATCGAATGGCATTTCTTTCTCTCTACCGTGGTACGCATTAAGGTTCTTGGCGAACCATGCGGGTTTGATGCCGGTGACGATTGCGAGGGTTTCGCCGTAGTTACGGCGGGAAATAGCAGCTCCACCTTCCCCAGAATCATTTGAGATCACGACGTGGAAGCGTGGATCCTGCGCGCCTGCCCAAAGTGCGGCTTTCCCTTGTCGGGAGTGGCCAATAATGGCGAGGCGACGCTTATCAATTTCAGGGAGTGTTTCGAGGTAGTCTACAATACGAGAGGATCCCCATGCCCATGCTCCTATTGCTTCCCAGTTATCACCTGCCTGCTGCCGCGAGCTGTAGTCTGAAAATAAAGCCGCAATGCTGTAATCCTTGAAGCCATCCTTATCAGGGAATATATCATGGTAACACATGGTGGCAACCCCATATCCACGTTTAATGATTTGGGTATAATCCCAACGCTTGGCTTGCACGCCCCGTATCCAATCTAAATGGTCTGGTTCGCGAACCAATTTAAAGTTCTCACTGTAGATAATACTAGAATCTGCAATGGTACTATGGTTGCCTTTGAAGTTGTAACCGACAAACATGGGAATCTTTTTCTTAACATGGTTGGGAAGCATCAGCAACAAAAGTGCGTTTACCGTTTTACCATTCTTGGAGAAGGTCATTTTCACTTGACGCATGGTAGCAAACCCATTCAACGCCTGTTTATTCTCGGTCAGCAGCTCATAGCTGACCGGTATTTCCTCCGTTGGCGTGCGACCATATACTAAGCTGCTGTAAGTTTCTAAGACCTCAGGGCGTCTTATTTTCTCCCATTTCTGCTTGTTATCTATTTTTGTCCCATCATTTGAACGGAGTACATCGGGGAGCTCATAGCTGCCGACGAGGGACTCATCATAATTCACTTGCTGACTGGTCGCAAAAAAAGGCGACAGACAGAGGCACAATAACGCATACTTTAATGATTTCATAGGAATATGGTTTAAAGTGGTTTAGGACTAATGTTATTTGCAGCACCTGGGTATCCTATATTTTGATTGATGGTTCCCTTGGTATTGGCATTAATTGCCGCTGCCGGCACTGGCCATAGGATGTGGTGATTACTCATCTTGTATTCTGCCCACCTATGTTTAACGCCTTTATTGTAAAAATTATTCTTCTGCATCACCCAGTCAAAATAAAAATTATAACCAGGTTGTTTATTATACGAGGAACCGCTAGGTCCCGATATTGTCTCTAATTTATAAGTTCGGCCAAAATATTCACAACTTTTTCCTGTTTTTGCGTAAATAAATGCAATTCTAGTAAGTTCTAAATGTCTGTTTTCCTCAAAATAGAGCTCCCGAGCACGTTCATCGACAATGGAACCTATATTAACTTCGGAGGCTAATAAGGGACTTGCCTTAGCTCTACTGCGCACCAAATTGAGCATTTCCGCGGCGCCGCCTAGGTTGTTCATCCAGTAGTATGCCTCCGCAATCAACAGGTAAACTTCAGCAGAACGGTAAATATACATCGGCGTTTCGCCACCCCAATTCCAGTCGCCCGAAAGAGGATCCGGAACGAAGGTCTTAAAATGAGGCCACTGATACCAGCTACGGATGGAATCTTCCACTGACATAGCCGGGTTCTTCACTAGGTTCTTCCCGTAATATACATTTCCGCTTTTCTTTAAGTTCGGATCATTGTACTTTAAATCAGCCGGGCTAACCCAACTGTCGCGATTATACACGCCACGGAGATCGTCTTTTTCTTTGGCTGTCCACACCGTATATTGATAATAGTTGCTGAGGCGTGCTCTACCAATTCCACGACCATAGATGCTATTGATTTCCAATGCGGGTTCAACGCTCTTGTCAAATGCAATCCCCGTTTTGCCATCTGGCGTCGTCACCCCTACAATACGCGGGATTAGCTGACGACCCAATTGTGAGCGGATCGAACCTAAAACATTCGGATAAGACATAATGTATAAAATTCCTTCCGAATTACTAAGATCAATCTTCGCCTCTACGCTATGCAAATCGTGCATTAAATTCGTGCGCGGCTTTGTCTGATTAACGGTAAATCGATTGTTCATTAAAGGATGGGTTGCCACCACTTGCTTACCTACATCAATTGCTTTTTGAAATTCACCCAGGGAAAGGTATATTTTTACCAGCAAAGTGCCTACAGCACCCTTGTTGACACGTCCACGTACTGTCGTTTGCGGAACATGTTGGTAGGCGGTTTCCAATTCGGTTTTTAAACGCGCGAGGATATCCCATCGACTATTCGAATAGTAATCTGTTCTAGGCTCGTTGATTTCCTGATCGATATAAGGTACATCACCAAATTGATGGACTAGTTTGTAATACCAATAAGCACGATGAAAATAAGCTTGACCAAGAATTCGATTTTTCTCGGCTTCGTTTTTAAATTCCAAGCCTGCACTCCTCGAAATAATGATATTGGCATATTGAATAGCTTTATAGGCATTCTCCCAATACCAACCAACACGGGTGAAATCCATATTGTTCAGATTTGCATCTGGTAGTAGACTGATGTCTAGGTCCATTTGTGGTCCTGCCTTATCGGTCGTGCCTTCAACAGCAATATCCGAAAGGATCATTTCCGTTAACTGTGGCATCCCATCGCCCATAAATTCAGAGCGCATAATATGCTCGCAAGCGGCAAGCGCAGCATCAAAGCCACCCTCATTATCAAAGGTGTTTTCGGGGGTATAAAAGGATAATGGCTTTGGATCGAGCCATGATTTCTTACAACTGGAAGCTAGCGAAACAATCGCTAAGGCAGTAATTATAGAGATATGAAAACTTTTCATAAGAATAGCATTAAGTTATAGGGTCAGGTTGATTCCAAAGTTGATCGTCCGAGGGGTTACTGTCTCACTTTCAGGATCCCAGAATGACCAGTCATTTGCTAATACCCCTAGATTCTGCATCGTCAGGTTAAGTCTTAAGTTTTGAATTTCTAACTTATTCAATACAGATTTAGGAACGTTATACGATAGCGTCACATTCTCTAAGCGTACGAATGATTTATTGACCCAATTGGTGCCAATATTTTTAGAACCGATACGCGCATAATCATCTATTGGGTTGTCCTTTGTCCATCGTGGGAAGTCATAGTCTGACGTACGATCTGGAAAGGAATAAGTATTTGCTGCGCGTTGAAATGCACCATAATACTTTAGATAGGAATATAATACAAAAGAGAAGTCGAAATTCTTATAGGATACTTCATTACGTAGCGACCATCTAAAGCGCGGCGTCTTATAGCCTTGGAATACCTTATCCTTGTTGTTCATCACCCCATCCCCATTTTGGTCTAAATACTTGAAATCACCAGGCTGCAAACCATAAGGCTTCGCTAGGTCTGCTTCATCATATTGCCAAACGCCATCACGCTGATACGCCCAGATGCGGTCTGGATCTTGACCAATAAACCATTGATTACTTTCATCATCTGCTTCTCTAGTCTCGATCACATTACCTTTTTCATCGACAATAGAAATCATATCGCCGTATAAGGATTTAATCTTTCTACGATTGAAGGAGAAATTTCCAGAAATCTGCCATGCAAGGTCTTCGGTTTTATATGGTGTTGCATTTAATGTCAATTCGACCCCACGATTACTTAATCTTCCTAAATTGGACATCACATCACTAAATCCTGTAATATTCGGCAAGGATCGCTCCATCAATAAATCGTTCGTAGTGGCAACATAGCCTTCTAATGCTCCCGTCAATCGGTTATTGAAGAGTCCAAAGTCTAATCCGAGATTATAGGTACCGGTACGCTCCCATTTCAGGTTATAGTTGGCCATAGTTGTTACGTAAATTTGCGATGTGGTAAAGAAGTTACCCGCCGCATTTAAGTAAGGAAGTAAGCTTGACTGCATTTGCGAAAGTGCCGCATATTGTCCGATCTCTCGATTTCCATTCTCCCCCCAAGAGAAGCGTAGCTTTCCGTAATTGAACAATCCCGTATTATCAAAGAATTGCTCCTCCGAGAATACCCACCCTAGCGCAACAGCAGCAAATAAGGAACGTGGATTCTTTTTTCCAAAAGCAGAATAACCATCACGACGTACAGAACTCGTTAACAAGTATTTATCTTTATACGAATAGAATATACGCCCCATAAGCGCATCAGCGGTTTTGTAGGTATCATTGCTCTTTACCGTTGCGGTAGCACCAGCATTCATAAAGTGGTATCCAAGATTATCATTCGGCGTAAAGCCGTAAGCATAGGTGGAAGTCGACCAATATTGTCCTTTTTCGGCATTCGCCAATAAGGTTACTTCTACTTTATGGTCATCCTGAATGACTTTATTCCATCTCAAGATGTTGTCTACTTGCCAGTTGTAGGTTTTCGAAAGATTCCGATCGGCAGAGCCACCTAAGGCTGACCAGTTTTCCCCTTGCGAAGAATAGTGATTATAGTAGTTATACCAGTTGAGGTATGGGTTGAAATTTACATTGTACTCAATCCCAAAAGGTAATTTAATCTTCGCATAAACGATTGCATTTAAGTTCTGATTAAGCTGCTCGCGATTGGTATAAGCATTATCATAAAACGGATTGATCGGATCTAGACCGGTCGGACGTCTTCTGTATTTACTGGTTAAATCGTCCATATGGTTTGCGCCATACGGAGAAATCATCGTCATTTGACTCCAGTTAGCTTTTAAATAACCCTCATCGCGGGATGCAAACTGCACATTTACACCCGTTGTTAAATACGAGGTGACTTTTGATTCCACATTGACGCGTGCACGTAAGTTCTTATAACGATCGCCAACGATAATGCCTTCGCGGTCGGTATATCCAGCAGAGATATACTGCGAAACATATTCTGAGGAATTCGATACGCTGACATTGTAGTCTTGTTGAAATGCCCTTTGGAATACTAGATCATCCCATTTGGTGATGTTTCCGGCGAAGTAATTTTCAATCTCTGGCGTGCTGAAGTTCAGACGAGAGAGCCATTTCGTGGTCAGTTGATCCGCCGTAACCGCCGTTACTGGCGTCGCTTGATCATAGTTGTACCAGCTGAGTTGATCAACCTGTCCTAGTTTAGTGGGATCAACAAACATCTCTGGATATTTTTGTAAGTATTCTTCCATGACACGCCCTTCGTTATAGTCTTTACGGAAACTTAGGAATCCAGCAGGGTCTAGAATCTTTGGCTGATTTGCAGAAGAAGCAAATCCATTGCTAGCGACAACGTTAATAAGCGGCTTGCCTACCTTCCCGCGCTTGGTGGTAATCACAATGACCCCATTAGCTGATCGGGATCCGTATACGGCTGCCGAACTTGCATCTTTTAGCACATCGATTGTCGCAATATCATTTGGATTGATGTCAGACATCGCTCCATCATAGATGACATTATCAAGAACAATGAGCGGATTATTGCTAGCGGTTAGGGATCCATCGCCACGTATTCCTACGGATGATTCGGCTTTAGCATCAGTACCAATTCCTACTTGTAAACCAGCAGCATTTGAACGCAATAAATCCTGAACATTTCGAGGTGCTTGTGCCGAGAGACTTTCAGCTTTTATGCTGCTAATGGCACCGGTGAGATCTTTCTTCTTCGCTGTGCCGTAGCCAATGACAACAACCTCATCTAAATCCGATTGATTTGGCTTCAAACGAATTAACAATGAATTATTATTGTTCTCTGCAACGACAAAGTCGTTGACTACCTCTTCTTGGTAGCCCAGGTGTATGACACGAATACTGTAGCTCGCGGAGCTGGATAAGTTGCCAACTGTAAAAACACCAGCATCATCGGCAACAACCTTTTGCTTGGTTCCAGTTTTTACATTCGTAATCTCGATGGTAGATCCAGCGATCGGCTCACCATCCAAGGTGACGATCCTACCTTTTGTTGTTATCGTTCCTTGTGAATAGGCATTCAATAGGAAACTGGCGAAAACAACAATCATTAGAAAATGAAGTGTTTTTTTCATAAAATAGCTATTAACGGTTATAGATTAGGTATAGGTTGATTCTAATATGAGGTTTTGTTAAAGTCGGTCCTCCTTTCCTTTGGATATGATAATTACATCATTCTCGATCGCATAAGTGATATCCATCAAGACGGCAATATTTTTCAGCAAGGTCGCCAAGTTGTCTTTGCGATAAATACTTCCAGTGAAACTATTGGACATAATATCATCTTCGTTAACGATTATTTTGATATCAAATAGCTGCTCAATAATATTAAACACTTCCCGAGCACCGACTTTCTGGAAGCCCACATGATCGTTGGTCCATTGTAAGTTCGGTGAACTGCTCAGCTTAACAGATGTGGATTTCATATTCCAATTTGGCAGCTTACTTTTCTTATTACTAGACAGGAACCGAGTGGCAAATTCAGCATCAATAATGAGTGATTGTCCCGGATTCAAGTAGATATCGCCGGTTCGTTTTCCCGCAATATCGCGAACTAAGACTTTCCCTTCATGTAGAGAGATTTTAGCTCGATAATTTGTAGGCTGCTCTATGCTAAAGACTGTTCCTATTGCAGTTGTCGACACTTCATTGAACACCACTTGAAATGGGTGTTGCGGGTCTTTCGTGACCGTATAGCTCACCGAACCCTGCGTCTGTTTGATCTGTCGGTTCTTTATAAAATTTGTCGCATAAGAAATCTGTGCATTGGCTCTTAAGACGATACTCGATGAGTCCGGTAAGATCGCCTGGACAGGAAAAGCATGCGTATTAAATAGGGTTGTTTTTGCGGCTAATGAATACTGAGGCTGCTCCTGTTCGATTTGCGGGACTGTAAAGCACATCAACAGTACTGCGGCGGCAGCAATGCGACAAGTTCGATATAGCAAGGCATACTTGCGTCTTGGGAAATACTCCCCTTGTAGTCTGCGCTTGAAAGCATAGTCTACTGCTTCTAGATCTGCTTCTGAGACTTGGTCGAACAGGTCAATCTCATCGATAGAAATTCGATTGGCTAAAATATCATCTACTATAGCCTTAGCCTCTTCAAAAGAGCACTGATTATTTAAGAATTTATCTAGGTCAGGTCGGTTCAAGGTTCGGTTGTTTTTAAGTAAGTTCGTTTGAACCACTAAAACTACTCACTGCCATGAAAAAAATTATTGAATATGTTGATAGATGATGATTAGGCAAAGAATTTTACGCAGCTTTTTTACTGATCTATACAAATGATTCTCCACTGTACGCACAGAGATATTAAGCTCAGCAGCGATATCCTTGGTTTTGTAGCCATCGATATACGCCAGTTTAAATACGCGCTTACCAACTTCTGGGAGTTGCTCTAAAGCCTTCTCTAATTGGTCTCGAAGTTCAAAATTGAGTTCATTGAGTTGGGTTAATTCTTCAATTTTAAGTTCCTTTTTACGCTCGCGGACATAGGCCTCCTGTCTGAGCCAATCGATGAATACAAGTTTTGCTTTACGCAACAATTGGATACGTATAGGAATTTCTGGATCAACGGTCTCTCGATACGTCCAAAGTTTAATAAAAGTAATTTGTGTAAGGTCTTGGCTGGTTTCATGAGACTTACAGCGTCGGAAAAACCCAGCGTAGATTAAATCGAAATATTGGTCAAAAATTTCCTCAAAATCATGTTCATTAAGCCCGCTCATCTGAAATTTCTTGCTTCTAGGTTATTTAGGTGTATTAGCTAGATTGCAATTTAAGAAAAAATCTAATGATTTTCGCTTATGTAATCACGAAGGGATATTTACAGTATCTATTGCATCAAACTGATTAGTGTGTAAGATCCCCCTTGGCCATCATCATCAGCAATAGTTTGGAGAACACAAGATTGTACCGTACTTGTATCATCTCGCTTTCCGCGTTTAATAGATTGGCGCGCGAGCTATTGAGGTCGTAAATACTAATTTTACCGGCATCAAAGCTCTTCTGACTAATCGCAAAAGCTAAGCGCGTATTTGCTAGGGCTTCATTGCTCAAGTTTAATTGCTTCTCAAAATTCCGATAATTTAACAGATAGCTCTGCATTTCCTGTTTAAACTGCTGTTGGTTGAGTGCCAATTGCTCTGCGTTTTGCAAAATCTGATTGCTGTTCTTCTGCAGATTATGCTTCACCGCATTTCTATTGTAGATCGGAATATTCAGAGCGAGAGTGACTTGTTGAGAGAAGTTGTTCTGAAGTTGATTGACAAATGGTAGTTTCCCCATGCCTGTCGTCAAGTTATTAAAATAGAAACTTCCAACATTCACAGATAAATCGACACTTGGATACAGATTCGCACGAATTGACTTAGCATCCGCAAGCATAGCGTCATTTAAGAACTGATATTTCCGTATTAAAGGATGCTCATCCCATAGATGACTGCTTAGCTGGCTTTCTTCTTGAGGACTTAGAGATAACTGTTTAAGCAAGTACAAGCTGGTGTCAATTGCTATTTGTCTATCGTCTTCTAAATTCATCGCATGCCGCAAAGCGAGCATAGCTTTTTCTATTTCCTGCAATGCGCTAGCCTGCTTTTGAACATCGCGACTATGATTGGCTTTCGCTTCATACAGAACAGACATAGGGCTTACGCCCAAATCGGTTGATTTCTGAATTTTCTGCATCTGCAGTGCGGAAAACATCGCTGAGGAATCCACAAGACGAGCGATCTCTTGCTGCAATAACACCTGTAGAAAGCTCTGCGCCACCTGAATTCGGGTATTTCTTTTTAACAGTTCCAGGTCCTCTTTGGATGCTTTCGCTAAGGATTCTGACTTGCTAATATTGTTTTTTATACGGCCAAAGTTCAGTAGCGATAAGGAACTACCGACCCCTAGGGTACTGCTGAAATTATCATTCCGCGCATTATTACCAAAGATATCTTGAGATTGACCAAAATTACTGGAGATATTGCTGAATCCATTCAAATTAGGCAGACGTTCACTCTTGGCCATTTGAATATCGATAGCTTTGCTATCGACATCCAGTCGGGAGAGCGCCACGCTTCCATTGCGCTCAACAGCATAATCCATACATTGCTGCAGACTCCACTGCTCTTGTGCAAAGCTCGGAAAGGATTCAAGCAAAGCGCATATAAAGAAATATAGCATGACAATAAACCGCACCATAGTCTATCCGTTGTTTTGATACTTTAAAATACTTCGCAATTGATCGAGAATACGCTGTGCAAGGGTAAATTCCTCAGTCACGATATCCGCATTTCCGGTCAGCTCCTGATTGAAGTTTAGTTTCTTGTGGTAGGACGTTTCTAAGCCATTTGGAAGGGCTACTTCAACATAATACTTCGCGTCCTTATCTGGTGTCAAGGAGATCGACTGTATACGTCCTGTGACTATCCCAAATTCTTGGTACTTATAGTTGTCCAGCTTAATCAAAACACGCTGATCTTTTTGGATCTTTCCTTGGTTCTGAGCGGCAATATGCATCTGCCCGACGATAACTGCTCTATTTGTTGGTAAAATACTAAGTAAGGTTGTTCCGGCTTTAACAAACTGATTAGCTCCTAAAAACTGTAGATAGCTTACTTTCCCATCAATAGAAGCACGGATTAGGTAATTGCGTTCCCATTGGACAATAGACTTCCGTAGTTTTTCCAACATGAGAATGCTACCGGTTGCATAGTTCGATTGATCCTTCGATTTATTAATTTGAACGCCAGCTTGAATCTTCTTAAAGTTCAATATACTTTCTTCAAGTTGCGACAGCGATAATTGGGTATTCTTAAAGTTTTTGCGTTGTTCTAGGAGTCTTATTTTTTCGTTCTCCAGTTCCAAGGTTGAAATAACGCCTTGCTGTTGCAGCTGCTCTGAACGTTGATAGTTCTTTTCTGTTAATCCCATTTTTGCTTCCTCGATCGCGTATTGCTGTTTCATATTGGCAATTCTGTTCTCGTAGTCATTAATGTTCTTTCCAGCTGTGAGGCCTTCAGTATCGTATGGTCTCAATTTTGCAAACAAGAGCTCGTTTTGTACTGCTTTGGCAAAGGCCGTATAATCTTCCTGCACTTCGCCTAAGCGAAGCATCGACGTCGATGTAATCGGAAAGGAGGCTAAGCTACTCGGTTGGATGCTATCCAGCATATCCTTCAGCTTAAGCACATCAGCATAATTAGCATTGGATTGCAAGACTAGAATAGGCTCGCCCTGCTTCACTTCTTGCTGATCGGCAATAAATATCTTCTCGATTTTAGAATTTACTGCCGCTTCAATCTTTTCCGGCGGATTCTTCGAGCTAATGACAATAGCACCTTGAATAAACTCTGGATACTTGATGATACAGGCCAGCGTAAAGAATAAAACAATCAGCAGACAGATTACCGTGCTTCCCCAACGAATCAGCCAATGCGGTGGATTCTCCAACACATCATTCACCTGTTCTGAACGAAGATGAATCTGATCTAATGTATTTTTATTAGTTTCCAAGTTCTAACTGATTTTTGACTAAACGATAGTATTCGCCTTTCTTTTCTACAAGTTCGGCATGACTCCCCTCCTCGACAATGCGACCACGGTCTAAGACCACAATCTTATCAGCATTCTTTACCGTCGAAAGCCGATGAGCAATAATGACGGCTGTTTTACCTTTCAGAAATAGATTTAGATTGTCAGTGATAATCTTTTCGGTATTAGCGTCCAAGGCACTGGTGGCTTCGTCAAAGAATACGAATTTTGGCTCTTTATAAACTGCTCGAGCGATCAGCATTCTTTGCGTTTGACCGCCACTCAGCCCTAATCCTTCGTATCCGATCTTTGTATTATAGCTCAAGGGTAAGCTTTCAATAAACTCTTTAATATTAGCGACTTCAACGGCTTGCCCTAACTTGGTTTTATCGATGCTATCATCGCCCAAGGCAATATTGTGAGCGATGCTCTCATTAAATATATAGCCATCTTGCATAACAATTCCGCAGTTGGCGCGCCAAGCGTGTACAGAGATATTCTTCAAGTCACTGGGTCCAATCTTCACAGTTCCCTGATCAGCATCGTAGAACTTCGCCAAAATCTTCATTAAAGTCGTCTTTCCACTTCCACTGGCACCTACAATGGCCGTTGTCTTCTCATAAGGGATTGTTAGATTTAAGTTTTCAAAGACAGCTGTTTCTGTACCTGTATAGCGGAAAGAAACATTGTGAAGTTGTATATCAGCTGCTGGAATATCGGTGATGCGCGTTCCATCTAAGGTTTCCTCATCATCCTTTTCATGGATTTCATTCAGACGCTCCAATGCAATTTTTGCATCCTGCAATTGACGAATGAAATTAACCAGTTGAATCAATGGCGTATTTAACTGCCCGATAATATACTGTACAGACAGCATCATCCCGAGTGTAAGTTTTCCTTCAACCACGAGACTAGCGGCAATAAAGCTGATTAAAATATCTTTGAGCTGACTAATGATATTACCGCCAATCGTTTGCACCTGCTCGAGCTTTAGGGCTTTGATTTTAATGCGAAACACCTTAATCTGTATGCCCTCCCATTGCCAACGCTTGTAGTTCTCGGCATTGTTCATCTTGATCTCCTGCATGCCGTTGATGAGCTCCATCACCTGCCCTTGTTCTTCAGAGACTTGCGAAAACTGCTTGTAATCCAGTTCACGGCGTTTTTTTAGAAAGAACGTAATCCATAGCACATAGGCTATAGCACCGGATAGGAAAACAAGAAATAGCTTGTAGTTATAGATTAGCAAGACTATTCCAAAGATGACAAAGTTGATTAGAGAGAATAAAGTCTGCAAAGAACTGTTGGTCAAGAGTTGCTCTATCCTAGAATGATCGTTAATCCGCTGCATGATATCAGCCGTTACGCGGGTATCAAAGAATTTGATTGGTAAGCGCATCAGCTTGATAAAGAAGTCGGATACGATGGAGATATTGATACGTGAAGACAGGTGCAACAATATCCAAGAGCGAATAACTTCAATGCTCATTTGCCCTAAATAGAGCATTATCTGTGCAAATAGTACCAAGTAAATAAAGCTCAAGTCTTGGTTCTGAATCCCAATGTCTACAATACTCTGCGTTAGGAATGGAAAAACTAAGGCTAAGAGACTGCCGCCAATAAGTCCAATAGACAATTGAACAATAAACTTCCGGTACTTTCCTAAGTAATGTTTTAAGTATTTATAAATAGAGAATTTCTTATCGGTATTTTCTTCAACTTCATCAAAGCGCGTTGTCGTCTCTAAAACCAATACAATCCCTTCTTCCGTTTCTTCGTTTGCGCCTTTGCCAATCCATGCTTCTAAGAATTCTTCTTTATTATAAGTAATGAGTCCATAGCTGGGGTCAGAAATATAAATCTTAAAGTTATTACCACTTTTTTCGACTTTATAGACGACAACGAAATGCTGCTTTCTCCAGAACACAACACAAGGCATTGGTACATCTTCAAAAAGCGTATTAAGGTCAATTTTTACGGCTAAAGTTTTGAACCCGATGGCTTCTGCGGCACGACTGAGACCCATTAAACTGGAGCCCTCACGTGTCGTTTCCGACAAATCGCGAAGCATCTGCAAAGAGATAGACTTTCCATAATGCTTGCTGATAATGCGCAAGCAGGTTGGCCCACAGTCCTTGGCGTCGGGTTGCTTATAGAATGGAAACTTAGCCATGGGATGCTTGCTTTATAACATCCTCCATTTGGTAATATGAGATTGCCTCTTCCTTGAGTGGATTCTTGGTCCAATCTTCCCACTGATTACTATAGGGATCATAACCACATTTCAACGGTTTGGAGGTATCTCTACCGGAAGAATCGATATGTGTCCGCTCTGTAAATGCCCGACAGTCTGTACAGATATGTCTAAATTCGCAATCTTGGCAGACAGCTATTTGATCTTTGTTGATAAACCAGTCTTTGCGGAATTCAGCATTACTCAGAATGCTTGCTAAAGATGTCGAATGGAAATGACCGTAGTTCGCCTTCATGGACGGGCAATTCTTGATATGCCCTTCTTGATCTATGGCGAGCTTACGATTTAAACAGGTATTATGAAGCTGGCTTTCTGAAAACAGCTCAATGCTTGTACTGAAGTAAGAAGGTTGAATAACTCCACATTGCAGACATGAATCCAATTTACTTTGACTGTAGATAATCGTCGCGGTATCTCTCATCAGTTTGACTTGTCTATTCTCCTTCGCACTGTGCAGTAGAATGGTGTTTATACGAAAGTCATCTTCCATGATGTGTTGCCATTCTTTTTCCGAAACAGCGGGGTTATCATGCAAAATAAGCTTGATCGAAAGCACAGTGCTATATTTAAACATCGCCAATAACTCCTTTAACTGTTCCAGTGGGATGATCTCATAGCTTCGAATCTCCACGGCTTGCAGATGGAGAGCGAGTAAGTCCTGCACAAAAGGTACCTGAAAATCCATTCCGACTTTGATCTCGAAAATAACATTCGTGATCTCTGTGAACGCATCCCATGTTAAAGATAAGGGCGTCATCTCTTTCCATATTTTATCGTCCAAAAAGCCCATATCCTGCTTGATGACAAACTTAATATAGCTTTGGATAATGCTTTTGTTGTCAATTCCAAAGGCTTCATAGGTTTCATCGATGGAATGATCAGCCAGATATTCCAATACTTCAGCCATATCATTTGGAATATGATAGTATTTACGAAGCTGCAGATCACAGATTAGCGACATACTGGCTCCTTTGACCAGCTTACAATTGGCGAAAAGGTGTAAGTATTCCATGTTATAGTTTAGACACAGGTTTATAATAACCAATCACGCGATAGCCTTTGGAATTAATACCTTTTGCTTCTTCGAGCTTTAATGGAGTTTTATCGATATCCATGGTATCGCTTTCTAGGAAATAGATGGATAAGGGTAGCCCTTCCATCTTCTTCAATTTTCTTTTGACGAATCTATGCTTCATGGGAAATCTTCGTTTTAAAGGCTAAAGCCATCTCGCGTTCGAGGTAATAATTACATGGATGCGATACCATACCAAATTGACCTTCTGGGTTTACTTCTAAGAATACGTATTCGCCTTCGGGAGTTAATATTAAATCGATAGATCCGGTATTAAATCCTAAGCATTCCATCAGGTTCTTTAATTTATGCTCCATATGACTTGGCAATTGGAATGGAACTGTGCGATTTGGACGCTTATTATCGTAATTACGAAAATCCGTCTTCGTATTCTTATTGTTTTGCGAATAGATCGCCATGGAATAGCATTTTCCATAGAGGTAAAAGACACGGATTTCCATCTTCTTCTCAATGGCCTGCTGAACGAGCGACGGAAAAAAACGATCCGGTACATATTTCAAGGTTTTCTCCTCTACAATTTTGGAGAGCATATTAAAGTGCGATTCTGCTGTATCTTCAAGAAAGATTACCTCACTCAGGGGTTTAATAATCAGTTTAGGGTACTTGTTCAAAAAGCCTTCTAGCGCAGATTTAGAAGTCATCACCTCCGTTTCGGGGATTTGAATACCGTTTTCTTTCGCTAGCTGTAATACATGCAGCTTATTAATGCGATTAAATACAAAGGGATTATTGACCCATTTATTCAAATCTATTTTCTCCGTGATGTAGAAAAAGAGAGCTTTGAACTCCGCATTTAGGAAATCACTTAAGGCCTTTTTATTTTCAAAATGCTCTTCCCGAAAGCTGTAATTTACGTTGGGAAAGCGATGTATACGGCGTCTATACCATACTAAACTAAAATCTTCGTTCTGCGGTAATTCACTCAGGCTGTTTACTGTAAACAAATCCTCTCCATTCATTCGAAGGTATGGAATGGCATAATATGCCAACCACTTACAGAGATAGTCTGTAGAGGTCTCAAAACTAGCTTGACTTAAGATTAATACTTTACTCATCATTCCAATTATATAGGGCCTTCCCTAAAGTCATCCAACCGGATGCTCTAGCATGTGAAAATAGAATAATCGGAAATGAAAAAAAGTGGTCTTAAATATGCGTGCTATAACGCAATCAATATTCGCTGCGATTCAACGAATATTCGTTTGCAAAATAAAGACAAATGCCTTCCATCATTGAGTTGGAAGGCATATCATGCGAATTCTATAGTGTCGAGAAAACTACTACCCTTAGTTATCGTTGAAATGATCACAATAGAGTTTATCACCCGCATGCGTTGGTCGATGAGCGCTTGTACTTTCAGAATTGTCGTTTAGTACATTTTCTGAAAAGTCGATAAAGATACCTGCCGCTCCTTTAATATTCTCAGTATTTTGAATTCTATTCGCTTGCAAGTTTTGAAGTGATTTCATGTTTATTTGATTGACTTTTGAAAAGAAGATGATTTATAAAAATAATGGGGCTGTCTAAAAAGGTCTCTTAAAGAAAGAACCCCGTCATTAAAAAATGGCGGGGTTTTTCTGTTTTTTTGTCCTTAAGATTTTGTATCTTAAGGTGCACCCAAAAAAACAATATGGCAAACATACAATTCAAAGCGCTTCCATCCAATAGTCCGAGTCTATTTCCTGAGAATATTTTAGATCGTATTCCAATGAACCATCGGGTTCGGTTGGTGAGTCAGGTTGTTGATCAGTTGGATCTAGATCATATTATCCGTCAGTATAAAGGCGGAGGCACCACTAGTTTTCACCCTAGAATGCTCATTAAGGTGCTGTTCTACGCCTATTTAAGCAATATCTATTCTTGCCGAAAAATTGAGCGCGCCTTACAAGAGAATATCCATTTCATGTGGCTTTCGGGCAATAGCACACCTGATTATCGTACGATCAATTATTTCAGAGGAAAGCGTCTTAAAGGACAGATACAAGAGCTGTTTGCAAGTATCGTTCGTATGCTGCATGATATGGAGTATGTTAGCCTGAAAGTTCAATATGTTGATGGCACCAAGATCGAGTCGGTCGCTGGTCGTTATACGTTCGTTTGGAAGAAATCGGTCGAGAAGAATAAGGTAAAGCTAGAAGCAAACATTGCTTCGGTTCTTTCGGAAATCGAGGCTCAGATCGCCCAAGACCAATCTTCATTAGGGCATCAAGAAGTTAGCAAGGCCATTGATAGCAGTCGGTTGAAGGAAAAGATCGAAGCGATCAATGCCAAGTTCAAAGGAGCCAATAAATCTACTGATAAGCAGCTTAAGAAACTTGAAGAGGACTATTTGCCTCGACTAGAGAAATATGAAGAGCAACTGGAAGTACTGGGAGATCGCAATAGTTATAGCAAGACCGATACCGATGCTGTGTTTATGCGAATGAAAGAGGACCACATGAAGAATGGCCAGCTTAAGCCAGCCTATAATACCCAAATCAGCACCGAAGATCAGTTCATCACCCATTACAGCATCCATCAAACAACTGCCGACACCACAACCCTGCCGGAACATTTGGAAGGCTTTGAGTCCCATTACGGAAAACAAAGCGAACAGCTTGTAGCAGACGCCGGTTATGGTAGTGAACAGAACTATGAATTGATGGAAAAACAGGGCATAACTGCCTTTGTCAAGTACAATTACTTTCATGTGGAACAGAAGCGCAAGCATAAACAGGATCCTTTCTCGGTACAGAATCTGTATTACAACCAGCAAGATGACTATTATGTATGTCCGGCCGGACAGAAGCTCAGCTATATCGGTCATGCAACCAGAGTTAGTACCAATGGATATACTGCCCGGGTAAGCTGTTATCAGGCTCAGCGATGCGAAGGCTGCCCAATGCGCAGTGGGTGCCATAAAGCAAAAGGCAATCGTATTATTGAAGTGAACCACAGGCTTGATCAGCTCAAGGCTAAAGCCCGAAAAAGACTGCTATCAGAAGAGGGAATGTACCATCGAAGCAAGCGACCCATAGAAGTGGAAGCTGTTTTCGGTCAGATGAAAAGCAACAACAAGTTTACCCGGTTCACGATGAAAGGACTGGAGAAAGTCGCTGTAGAGTTCGGTTTGATGGCCATTGCTCATAACCTCAGAAAATGGGCAAAAAAGTGGGCAAACGATGTCTTGTTTCGAAATGGTTATAGCGATAAAACACTATATACGATAAAAATTGGAGTCAGGAGCGTTAAAACCACAAAATATAGACTTACTGCTTAAAACTCAAAAATGAAAACAGTAATGGAATCGCAAAAGCTATAAAACAGAAGAAGGTGCCTTTTTAGACACCTTCATTTTCAATAGCGTTCAAATAATCGATAACGATTAATCTAACGTATGATCACAAGAATAGTGCTCTTGGAATTTTCCTTTTGTAGGTCTGTGCTCCGTTGTTGGAACTCCTTCGCCACCACCAACTTCTACTGAGAAATCTACGTAGATTCCTGCTCCACCTTTTACTTGTTCTGCGTTAGCTAATTTATTAGCGTTTAATTTTTCTAACTTTTTCATGGGGTTTATATTTTTTGTGTGAATATTAATTGAATTGAAATTATGGTCTAGTACAGCCATCAGTAATATGATCTGGAATACTGTTATCAACAAATAACTCATTCGAGCTACTTTGCGTTGGTTGAACACCCGTATCTATTCCAATTGGGCTGATACGTCCGCCAAGAAGGCCACCTTTCACTTGGTTTGTATTTACCAATTTGTTTTGTTTCAGTTTTTCTAACTTTTTCATGGTTTATATTTTTAGTGTAATTTTAGTCTTAAGATGGAACTCTATCTCTCCATTGATCCGCTCTCACTTGTCCCGTTGAACGATCTTGTGTCCGATCAATACCACCTGTAATCGTGTCGCCATCAACAGCTAAGTCGGATGAAAGACTAAATTGTCCTCCCTTAATTTCCGCAATCTTGGAAATTACCTTGTCTTCAATTTTCTTTAACTTTCTCATACAAGTTTGATTTGTTGATTTAAATATCAGAGAATATTTTTAAGATTTTGGGGTAAATCTAGATTCAGCAAGGGCGCAATCAATAAGCGTTATGCTTCTGAAAATATTCGTTATTTAAAGCAATGTATTGCTAAAGTTTTTATGTCTTTGACCAGTGAAGCGCACCATTAGATATTGTGATTTAACCGAACAGCGAACCAATGCGGCTACTTATTAAATTTTCTTCCTAATGCAAGTTGAAGACAATTTGACGCCTACCCGATAACGAATGGCTAAATCATAAATCAAACAAGAAACGCATCCCTAGAGATGCGTTAAGATATGAACTGATTGTACTTGATTTTTTTAGGTTAAGCGTTCGATAAACTGCATAATGGCATCTCTCTTCCGATTGGAAACAGGTACTTTCTTTCCGTCTTTCATCTCTAATTGCCCATCTTTATAATACTTATGTATAAAATGCGAATTGATAAGATATGATTGATGACAGCGTATAAATTGATCAGGCGGCAACATGGCTTCAAAATGCTTAATCACTTTGGAAACCATCAGACTTACACCATCCTTTAAATTAAAGGTTGTATAGCCCTTATCGCTATAACAGTAAAGAATATCCTCAACATTGACAATCTGTGTAAATTCAAAGGTACGTAGGGCTATTTTCTTAGGTATAGCAGGGTGTTTCAAATGATTTTCGGCAATCTTCAACTGTAGCTGATTAAATTTAAAATCGGAGGTCTTCTTATAACATTGTTCAATTTTCTCTAGCAGGAGCTTTGGATCGATAGGTTTAGTCAAATATCCTATGGCACCAAGGTTAAGTGCTTCCATGGCATATTGGTTAAAAGCCGTAATAAAGATGATATTTGTATCTAAATTTAGCTTTGAAAGCAGTTCTAAACTAATGCCATCTTTCAATTGGATATCCGAAAGAATCAAGTCTGGCATGACTTTCGGGATTTCTATCTGCGCTTTTTTAATAGAGGCCGATGTGCCAACAAGATCGACATAAGGAATTTCATCTAAAATTGTCTGAATATAACGGAGGATATTCTCCTCATCTTCGAGCACATAAATCTTTAACATAGCTTAATCAAAATACAAGGTTAGTGGTAGATAAATTTCAACTTTATAGCCCGTTCCATCCGGATTAAAGTGGGGATAAATTTTGAGTCCAGCGATTTCGGGATCTCGTCCATAGAGCAATTCAATGCGCTCCTGTGTAATCACTTGGGAAAGGGATTCCTTCTCACCACTTTTAGTCGAGAATCCTACTCCTCCTTTTCCATTGTCGACAATCTTAATACGCAACGTTTTGTTATCCTGAACAAATTCCACGGTTAGTCGTCCTTGCTGCTCGAGATTCATCAGGCCATGTTCGATTGCGTTCTCAACAAAGGGCTGGATTAACATAGGCGGAATCAGGATATTGTCTATTTCTAGATCTCCGGTTTCAACTTTAAAGTCAAATGAATGACTAAAGCGCATCTGCTGAAGATTTACATAGTTCTCCAAGCTTCGAATCTCCTTATCTATCGGAATAAAATCCTTGCGATTAAGCTCCAGCATATCACGTATTACCTTAGTTAAGGTGACCAAGTATTGATTTGCTTCCTGCTTCCGATCGGTGCTGATTAACCCCTGTAGATTGGCAATGGAGTTATAGATGAAATGGGGATTCAGTTGATTCTGCCTATTCTTTTGTTCAAGAAGTAGCTGCTTATTGGATAAGCGTAAGCGCTCATGCTCTGCTTTAAAGAGCTTCTGTTTATAGGAATTAAACACGAAGTAGGCAACAAAGGCTGCAAGAACAAGGAATATGATAAATGTCCAACGTTGTTGAATGATCAATTTATCGTTTAGGTCATTATTAGCCTGTAAGGCTGAAATCGCTTCATCCTTTTTTTCGGCATCATAGCGGGCGGTTAGCTCGGCAATTGCGGTCTTTTGAATGGTCTCCGTTGATTTTCTAAAGGTATTAATCTCCTTACGTCCATATTCATACGCACGTTTAAAATCACCCTTCATCGCATAAGCTTCACCAAGAACATAATAGATCCCGTCTAGATCTTTCGTATTTGCCTGCGAAAGAGAATCCAGTTGGAAACCTTCCTTTATGTATTTGATGGCCGAATCGGGTTGATTATTGACTAAAAAGAGATTTGAAAAATTATAATATCGTTTGAGATTGGTATAGTTTTTTGTCTCCGATGCATATTGAAAAAATATACGCGCTTTATCTAGCGCTTCTTGTTTTTTCCCATTCGTCAAGAGCCATTGCGCTTCAAAATCATAGGAACGCATCAAGGCGAGGGTATCATTTAGCTCAATCGCCAAGGATTGACAACTATCAAGAAAATCTTTTGTCCCTGGATTTCCCGGTAGATTTAAAGACAACATAAAACGTATATCGTAATAAACTTGGCGGTACCGAGGATGGCCTGCATAAGGATAGCCGCTCTTATAAAGCTCCATGTATTTCAATGAGTTCTCTGAATCATTATTGGTATAATAACTCATTGCTATTAAATTGTCCAATCGATAAATAAATACGGATTTTAATTTCTCCGCTTCATTTCTTGCTTTGATCATCGCCCCCAAGACTTCAGAAGAATTAATATCCATATAGCTTGATTTGCTTTTCAACAACAAGGCTTGTTTTAGCACCCATTCGTCTGGTTTGCTTTTAGGAATATCAATTGATTCTACCTTTCTTAGCAATGAATCATTCTTAAAACCATAGTAGTACTTACTCGCTTTTGAGGTCCAATAATAGATATTGTTTTCATAGCCCTCTGTTTTCTCGTAGGCTTTAATTAATGAATCATTTACAGCTTTATTCTCCACTTCAGAGCGTATCATGGCCTTCAAAAGTGTTTGTTTGGCAATGCTATCTAATTGCGCGTCACTACTTACTTCCTCGATACTTGTTTGTTTCGAATTGCAACTGTACAGGCTTAGTAAAAAAAAAGTAAATGCAAGGCATGTCCAAAACACGTTTGAACATCTAGTTTTAGGTTTCACTATCCGATTTACTTTCATAATTATAAAAATGATTTTTTATAATCACTAATTAGGGTTAATTCAATATTCGTTCAGTTTAAGCCAATATTCGATTGATTTTGATCAATAATTCCCTATTTATTTTTTGGGATATACCGCAACAATAAACTTGATAGCAGGCTACTGATATTAGGATTACGACATAAAAATGCCCCAGTTAGTGCTGGGGCAAATATATTTAAAATATTAAAATACTTTGATGTTCTAGAATTGAAAATATTACATGTTAAAACATCCAAACTTTGAACTAATCAGAACTTTCGTTTCATGAGATCCCATGTCCAAGCAAGAGCCTGCTGGAATACTCTGAAGTCAATTTGATGCCTTTGCTATTTAGATACTGTAAGTAACTATTAGCAATTTTTGTGTTCATATGCGTACCTAGAAGTTTCTTATTGATTTCCAGAAAGGTATATTGCTTAAACAATTCTGGCTCTGCTTGCGCCGCCACACGTGGTGCATGAATGGTACAGTTGTTAAACACCGTGCCTAAGCTAGACTGCACATCGAACTTAACTTGTTCTGCTTTATTTACTTGTGGAGCAAGCTGACATCGATCCAAAAACAAGGCGCCATGAAGCTTAGCTTCTGCCCCAAGATCAATTTTGGAGAGCAGGGAGTTTCTAAGCGTCAACTGTAAAGGCACTGCATCCACTGCAATCTGCAATTCTTTTGCCTGCGACAGGTTAAAGTCTATAAACAAGGAATGCGCATCAGCCTGCTGGTCGTTATTCGACAGCATGCTGAAATGGTAGGGATTGGACGTATTATTTAAGCTTCCTCCGTCTAATAAATCGACATGATCAATTTTCACTTGCACATTGGCATCGAAGAGACTTCCATCAAATGAACCAACCTTATCGGTAAAGAAGCCTTGTGGTTTAACAAGGTGGAAACCCTTAACACCGCTCACATGTCCGCGACACATTACATTTCTGAATTCTATATAAGAAGGGAAGATCACGCGTTCATCATGGTCCATCTTTGCGAATTTTGGAAAGTGGATCAAATGTATCTCTGCATTTTTATTGACAGACGAGGTGTCTATGATTACATTCTCGACGATAATAGTCTTCCCTAGCACAATAGGATAATGGTAATTGAAGTTCGATGGCGTCAACTCCAATAGTGCTACAGAGGAAGGATAAGTCGGTTTGAACAGAATATTATTGACACGAATATCACCATCCCATTTAGAACCGAAATCTTGTCGAAAATTGATGATATTTCTTCCTTCAACGGTACAATCTCTGACGGTCAAGTTTCCACCACCAGTAACCGATATGCCACGATGACCAATATGAGTATTTAAGATACGTAGATTCCAGCAATGAAAATGCACATCAACACGATTTAAACGACATAGATCAATGGTGAAGTTCTTATTCATATTGGTTCCGAAGACGCCCCAATGCACCTTCCCACCCTCCGCCGTCACATTGCGAAAAGTACCATTCAATATACGATCACCTGATATTCCGTAGGTTCCCGCTGGTACATCGCGCTCTGTACCTTCCCGATCTTGCTCATATGGAATCAGCTTGATATCCTCGAGGCGTACCTCATATACCTTGTGGAAATTATAAAAGCCTGTTCTCGCATTAGGGGCATTATCTACTGCGCCATCTGCAAGGCGTACAATCTGCTTAGAAACAATTGTTCTACTGCGTCGAATGGCAATTCCATTCTTTGTATATCCTTTTCCTGAGCTATTTCCAGAAAGCACAAAACAACCTCCTGTGACCGTTAGGTAGCTGTCCTCTACAGGGATTATTTCAAAGCTGCTAAAGTCTTTAAAAGTATAGGCGATATCACCTACCACCTTTCCATGATCTTCAATAAAAAAGAGCTCTTGCTTCGCCCATGATTGCCCGTCAAATTTAGCACCCGCACGATAGCCTACGCGATCGTTTTTATCTTCAACATAGATAAGATTGCCGCGAAATTGATTCAACTCAGCAATCTCCGTTACTCCGGGGATTAACTTAGCAAGGATATTTCTTTTGTCGCTTTCACTAAGCTGATGATTTTTGATAGGTGCTTTGGATACAATATTAAACTTGAAGGCTTTCGGTGTATTATGTTGCTCATCGATATAAAATACAGAGGCACCCCACTCCACGGACGTTTGAATATTGATATCATTTGATTCTTTAATCCAATATTCACCATGTCTATTAATAACCGGAAGACTATACATATTCGCATATTCATGCGTGGCTTTTATCGCGATACCATCGTCGAAGTTCCCATCTGATTTAGTCCCAAACATCTTATAATTCAAGGCCTCATGTACGAACAATTCCGCAACTAGTCCATTGCCAAGCAAATGATTGCCGGGACTATCTACTCGTTGATCACGTAGTATATAATGGGCTCCACCCCCATCGTTTTCGCTGTAATAACCCAACGTACGGTAGATATCGCCAACACTCGCTTTCTTTTGTAAAATTAAATCTGCTACTGTAGCGACATTCTTCACCGTAAGATCGGCAGCCCCTTTGATTGATACCTCGCCCTTGGCAACTGTACTTATCCCGGCAATTAAGGCGCCTGCACCTAGGCTTTTTATTAAATTTCTTCTAGAATTCATTGACATAAGATAGGTTATGGTTTGATTTGCGCTTTAAGCCAGCTATAGGTTTTCGTTACTTGTTCCGGGTAAATACGATGTACGCCTTCGGGAATGATAAATAACTTTTTATCGCCTTTGACTTGGTTGTAAGCAGAGTAAAAGGAAGTAGGTGGCGTCGTCACATCATTAAATCCCCAAGAAAAATACATGGGAACACGAATATTCTTTGCAAAATTAACGACATCATAATATGGTAGCGTCTCTAGCATTTTAGCTTTCTTAGATTCTTCTAATTTATCTGCCGCGAAATAATGTGGCCATCCACCTGCGCGACCATTTAAGTAACCCGTATAATCACACATCGCTGGGCAGAGCGCAACGGCATATTTAATTCTCGGCTCCAAGGAGGTACTGATAATCGATAATGCGCCTCCTTGGCTCGATCCCCACGATAAGACGTTCTTGCCATCGAATTCTTTCAGGGAATAAATTAGATCGACCGAACGAACACAGCCTAGAATTACATTCTTATAATACGCTGAGTCGCGATCAGTAATTCCTTTAAATTGATAGTCTTTTAAGTCATTTTCTTGTAGATCTTTGTAATATGCGAGGTCCTTATTTACTGGTCGCCCATGGATATACAAGCTCAGGCTAATATACCCTTCCTCAGCAGTCTTAATATCTGCACTCAAGGGCACCCAGCCAGCGCCTGGAAAACGAATAATCGCAGGATAGCTCCCTGCTTTCTTTGGAACACATAGTGCCCCATAGAACTTCTGTACGCCGTCATTTTCAAAAGCGTATTCCACTTGATAGACGTCAACCAATGCGGATGGCTGATTAGCCATCGGCGTAAGCTTAGTTTGCAGACCTATAGACTTCGATTTTTTAATTGCTGCTGCCCAGAATTCATTAAAGTCTGACGGACTAGCGATGGTTGGCTGAATCTTCTCTGGAGCAATTGCTGCTGTCGCCGATGCTTGAAGTTCTTTTCCATCCGCAGTGTAAGAAATGATACAACGAATAAAGCTTGGCGCATTGTATTTTCCAGCTTTTATCGATGCTTTATTCCCTTTCCATTTCAGCTTACCTGACTTTGTAGGTTTCATACGCTCCAAACCGTAGGCATAGGTAATATCCTTCGGTTTTTCACCATCTCCTTTAAACTCGATTTCAAAGATGACTTCTTCACCGACTTGATACATCCAGTCTTTATGGTTGAGTCCAATAGTCAACAGTGGATTTTCACTGGCTAAGGTCGCTCCAGCAGGCTGCACATCGATACCCATGGTGCTGATCTGCGCCATGGATACCTGTACTAACTGCAGACAAAGCGCAAGTAGCAGACCTTTGATGATGCTGTTTTTCATAACTATTCTGTAACGGTTAGATTGATCTCTTTGATAACCTTATTATTTCCATTGATGGAGGTGTTTATGGCTTCAAATACCACTTTATAGTTTCCTGGTTTTGTAAATGCATATTTGAAAGCATCGACACGGGCATCGGAATACGATTTCAAGGTGAGCGGTTTATCGGGTCCATTATCAATCGATGAACCTACAGGATAACCTCTGCTCACAAAATACTCCTCTGTATAGGTTGTCGGTGTATAGGTTATACCATCCACCACGGCATTGGCATTATTCCACATGACGAGATTTGATGAACGATTGTCGGAACGATAAGGATTCTTGTCAATGCTCACGGCGGCATAACTCGGGAAATCACTTATTAGCGATGAACTGATCGTCTGCTTTCCATTATCTGTAGAACTTGTAACGAGAACGGTATTAATCCACATCACTGCACCAGAAGTTCCTTTCGATGGATCAAAGATATATTTGAACGCAAAGTATAAAGGCTTTCCAGCAACCACTAAATCAGATACATTCACAATTCCTGAATTAATATACGCATCTTCCCGTTTAATAATACAACGGCTGGTAATATCTGTCCATGTTGCTGCTTCTACGGCATTAATATCGGTGCGCTCGCCAGTGAAATCTGAGGAAGCAAGGACAGCAAACTCGCTGCCGGTACGTGTCGGATAATTATAGCGTAGATTGAAGGAAAACTCAATTTCTCCCGGAGGAATTATACGTCCAGCAATGGAATCATAGTTATTCCCAAACTCGCCAGAGTAAAAGTTTATTGTTTTCGGATTGCCCGTAATCTGGAATGGGATCTCCTCTCCCACTTTAAAGCTGTTTTTGCTCGTTGTCACAGAGAACTCGGTGATCTCTTCCGGATCTAAGACATCCTTGCAGGAAGAGAAACAAACCAATATGCTTAATATAAAGATTAAATTTTTCATGATTTCTACATTTATTACCAACCAGGATTTTGAACCATTGCTTTATTCATCGTCAATTCTATAGAAGGAATCGGCCAAATGAGATGCTTTTCATGCTGAGCATTCACAAAGCGTTCTTTCGCATATAAATTTGCCGCATTCGGAGTCACTACATTCATGCGATCCACTACAGCGCGCATTTCTATGATAAATGTACCCCAACGAATCAGATCAAATTTGCGTTGCTGTTCAAATGCAAATTCACGCATGCGTTCATCACGTATAGCCGTTTCGAATTCTGATGCATCCATTTGTAGTGATAAATCATGTTCGTTGATATCAGTAGCCTCTGGTTTTAACTTACCATAAGCGCGACGTCTAACTTGATTGATATAGTCGACTGCCTGCGCAGACACGGTTTTATTAGCAGCGTAAAAATCTGCCTCAGCATACATTAAGAGGATATCGGAATAACGCAATAAAGGAAAGTTTTGTGGCGTTTGGCCGGTTGCCTTTGGCCTTAAGGTCTCATACTCTCGGCGCCATTTTGCAGTCTCTCGGTTATAAATAGAGCCTTCTGTTGTCGCGGTAATCATATTTTTATTGCCCTCCGCACCCGAATTCACATATACAAAGTTCGCTATGGTCCAATCCCTGCGTTCATCGCCGGCAGCGTATTTATAGTATAGCTTGGCGGTTACTTTCACCCCACCGAATCCATTACCTGTCAAAGCATTGCTAGTAATCGGTCCATTTGCAAAGCCAACGAAGCCAGTTTCGGTGTAGGTATCTGTACGATTTCCCCAGAATTCAACCTCCCAGATACTCTCGCCGATATCGTATTGATCGCGCGCATAGTTCTTAAAAATCTCCGTAAAATCTGGATTTAGCTTATGTCCTGCAGACGCATCGTTGATGACTTTCGCCGCCCATTCTTTGGCTTCCGCATACTTCGATTG
The DNA here is from genome assembly GCF_009557615.1 of Sphingobacteruim zhuxiongii. NCBI lineage: Bacteria > Pseudomonadati > Bacteroidota > Sphingobacteriia > Sphingobacteriales > Sphingobacteriaceae > Sphingobacterium > Sphingobacterium zhuxiongii. The sequence goes on along the minus strand of NZ_CP045652.1, from coordinate 1,927,367 downwards.
ATCTTTTAAAGGTTCGCCAGCCATGTATAAGCATACGCGGGCTAACATACCTCGCACGGCAGATTTTGTCATACGTCCCCCATGTTTTACGGTACCTATATCGAGTACTAAGCTTTCCGCCGCTTTAAAATCTGCTAACACCTGCTCATAGATTTCCTTCGCGGAGGATTTCGGAATATCCATATTCTCGTTGGAGTCTTTTGTTGCCTCCAACAATAATGGAACGCCCCCGAATTGCTGCACTAACATAAAGTAGTAATGCGCACGAAGTGCTAAAGCTTCACCACGAACCTGATTACGGAAGTTCTCATTGATGCTAGTATTCTTATCGATATTCTCTAACAAGAAATTCGCGCGGAATATCCCCTCATAAAGTGTCCTCCAAATAGAAGCGACGTCATTATGCGAGGCCGAGAAGTTGAAGTTCTGTGGCCCTTGAGGAAGATTATTACGCGCATAGTAGCCTTCATCGGCTTCCAATCCCAAGCGATAAAGCCAAGGTCCGCCATATAAAGCCCCCAGTCGGTCATAAACGCCAGCAAGTCCTGCCGTAAGCTCTTTGTCCGTCTCATAATAACCTACGGGCGACAAATCATAAGGTGTTTTATCTAAAAACTTTTTACAGGATAGGCTGCTACTACAAATCAGTGCCGCCAGTATATATTTAAATGATTTTCTCATGATGTTCGATGTTTAAAATGTTGCTTTTAAAGTTCCTACAATCGTTCTTGCCATCGGGTATGCTGAATAATCAAAGCCTGGCATTAGGGTGGTATTCCGAGTGGAAACCTCCGGATCCATTCCACTGTAATTGGTCCAGGTATATAGGTTTTGTCCGGCTACACCAATCGCGAGGCCTTTCAGTTTTACTGCACGAATGTATTTCGTCGGGATATTATAGTCGATAGACACTGTTTTCAAACGCAGGTAAGAACCATCTTCCAACACTCTAGAGGAATGCCAACCGATTACACCTTGCCCATTCGCCCGGAAAATATCTGAATCTGGATTCTCCGGCGACCAGCGATCGTTGTATGAAGCATACTGATTCAGGTTTGTGCGAACGTTACCGTTGCCCTCATAGTGAAGACGATTTGCATTGTAAATATCATTTCCAAACGACCATTGGAAGAAGACTGCTAAAGTCAAGCCCTTGTAAGAAAACTGGTTATTCAATCCGCCAATATGGATTGGTAGTCCGCGACCTATAATGGTCAAATCCTTACTGTCAATTGTATAGTCGCCATTCTGATCTTTGTATTTAATATCTCCTGGCATCACATTCCCAGTTCCATTGTCAGTGATGTTATTCTTAAGTTCGTAAACACCTTCCGCAGGGCTATTAAAATCATCATATTTATAAGTGCCTTCCCAATCGAGTCCGTAAATCATTCCGACAGGTCTTCCTACTTCAGAAATATACAATGGATTGGATCCATATTGCGAGATGAAGGTTGGAAAGCTCATAATCTTATCTTGATCTCCATTCAACGCTAAGATCTTACTTCGGTTGAAGCTGATATTGAAATCCGTTGTCCAGTTAAAGTCTTTGCTCTTAATATTATGGGAGCTGATAGTAAACTCTAAACCATCATTACGTACGGAGCCAACATTCTTCATCGCGAATGAGAATCCTTGACTTGTTGGGATCTGTGTATTCATCAATAAATCGCGAGTATTCTTACGATACAAGTCGACGATAACTTCCAAACGGCCTTTTAGGAAGCTTAAGTCTAAACCTAAGTCGATATTCTCGGTTGTTTCCCATTTAATTCCCTGCGATGGCAATGCGGTCATGACAGCGCCCAATGTTGGAGATTCATTGCCCCATGAGTACGCATTAGTCATTGGTAAGGATAGCATTGGAAACCTGGTGTACTCGCCAATACGATTGTTTCCGTTCATACCGTAGCTTAATCTAAATTTGGCTGTATTTAGCACTTTCTGCGATTTAAACCACTCTTCATTAGTTGCATTCCAAGCAAGAGCGGCAGCTGGAAAATATCCCCAGCGGTTTTCTGGTGAGAATTTCGACGAACCATCTGAACGTAATGTACCTGTTAGAATATATTTAGACTTATAACTGTAATCGACACGACCAAAGAAAGAGAACAATGAATAATCGGCCCAAGTCGAGCGAATATCCAAAGGAATTCCTTGTTTGACGCCTGCCATACCTAATCGCTCATTCGGCAACTGCTGAACTGAAAAACCATAGGACTTCACATTCGATGTTTGTATCTCTAGTCCCGCTAAAGCATATATTTTATGATGGTTATTATAGGTCTTTGTAAAGTTTAAGGTATTGTTCGTTGAGAATGTATTTCTACTGCCGTTGTTGAGGCTTGCATTGACACCTTTACTATTGAAATAGCTAATGGAAGTTCCTTGTGGGGTTTTCGAATTGTAGAAATCGTCAAATTGATATTGACTCGAGCTGTAAATTAAGGTACTCTTGAACTTCAATTCCGGCAATATCTGATAGTCGATATACCCATTGCTAATCAAGTCGGTATAGTACTTTAAGTTATAGGAGTTTTCTTGCGTAACCACCGGATTAAAGCGGGCATCATATTGATTCTCCGCGTCTGCATCCATATCTTCCTCTAATAGGTTGGAGCCCGATCCTGTAACCGGTCTATAGGCCCATACACGACTTAAGAGATGCGAAGTAATCGTCACCCCTTCTCCTTCACGAATAACGCCCCCAAAGGTCTTACGCTTGGTGTAATTGGCGGTTAAGCCAACTTTCAGCTTCTTCCCAATATTCTGATCGATCGCTATACGTCCTTGGTAACGTTGATAGCCCGTATGAATGATGATACCATTCTGATCGTTCACCGATCCAGAAATAGAGAACTTGGTCTGCGCATTTCCGCCTCGGATTCCCAGGTTATGAATTCTATTCAGCGAATTGCTGAAAACCTGATCTTGCCAATTGACACCAGCAATGCTCTTGTAATCTTCTAAAGTACGACCAACTGAATCTAAATACATCGAAGTCGCATTCCTCAAATTGAGTTCCTGTTGGTACTTGACGAATTCATAAGGATCCATCATCTCCATCTTCTTTTGTACTTGTTGTATCCCGATTGAATTATTGAAGGTTATCACAGGAGATCCTGCTTTTCCTTTCTTCGTTTCGATTAAAACAACCCCATTGGCACCGCGAGCACCATATATACTGGTGGAAGAAGCATCTTTCAGGATGCTGATCGAGGCTATATCATCAGGATTGATACTAGAACTGGCAAAGTCTTCCATCGGGAAGCCATCCACGACATAGAGCGGTGAATTATCTTGCGTTAGAGAATTTCCTCCCCGTATTACAATATTTAATCCCTCTCCCGGCTGCCCATCGGTTCCAGAGACTTGAACCCCTGCGACACGTCCCTGCAAGGCCTGGTCAATATTAGGAACAGGTGCCTTCTCCAAGTCTTTCATCTTCACTTGCGATACCGCCCCTGTTAAATCTTGCTTACTAATTTGCTGTCCATAGCCCATTACCACAACTTCTTCAACTTGTTGCTCCACAGGACTCAACATAATGTTATATTGATTATTCGCGGTGATGGTATAAGACTTGCGGACATAGCCTACATAACTAACATCTATTACGTCGCCTGTCTTTACGCTGATTTGGAACTTTCCTAGCTCAGCAGTACTGCTACTCTTGTTGGTTGATCTTACTTTTACTAATGCACCCACAAGTGGTTTCTTTGTCGCCTCGTCGATGATTACACCGTTAATCGTTCGATCACTTTGTCCAAATATTAGCATTGGAAAAAGTATAGGCAAGAAGAAAGACATTAGAAATTTCGATAAAAATGATTTACTCGATTTCATAATTTTTCATTGGTTTTAGGCTTCATAGGTAGAAATTTCAGCCCTGTTTTAAGTTGGTTTATTCGTTCTTATACTTATTGTGTACGTACACGGTACAACACTAAAAAAAAACATTTACGGGATTTTTCTCATCTTGGTATAATTTAGTTTTATAAGGAGATTTGGTTACTTTGGATGAAGATATCATTATTCTGCGCTTCTTACAAATAAAATTTTAGAAAATATTGGCTAGCTAAGACATACAAAAACCAACTATATCCTTAAAAAACAGCCCTCTTCGTTTTGTGCGGTGAATAGACTGCATCGTCTCTGAAACCAAATATGCAGCGCCATTTCAACATGGTGAACAGATATATACCATAATAGGAATTAATTTACAGTCTGAGATAAAAAAACATTTCTTTATAGTTTACGAAATAATTCGATACGGCCTAACTACCCTACCCTTGGATTTTTTGTTTAACTTTGTGCTTCCTATTCACATCAAAAATTGAACTGTGTCATTAGAAAAACTGAAACTTAGCAAGCGTTTGCATTCCAATATGAATGAACTTGGTTATTTTACAGCCAAAGAATTTCAAGTAAAAACATTATCAAGAATTGTCGGCGGACATAGTTTAATCGGTATCGCTCCTGAAGGTGCTGGTAAAACAACGACCTATATCCTTGGGGCCTTAATGCGTCTTAAATATTCCGAAGACGAAGCTCCAAAAATATTAGTGTTGGCACCGAATGAAGAACGTATTGAAGAGATTGTAGAAGCTTTCTATACTATCAGTAAGAATAAGAACCTAGCAATTATGGGTCTAAAGGCTTCTGGAAGTATGGAGGAAGAGATCGAAGACTTAGTTCGCGGGGTTGATATTGTTGTTGCTACGCCGAATCGTGCAAGAGCCGTTTACCTAAAATTAGGTTTAAATTTAAACCGTATACAAACGTTCATTATTGATGATGCGGAAGATATCGTGAAACAAGGCATGTCGAACACCGTTCGCGAGTTAGCACAAAGCTGTGGCAAAGTGCAATATTTAGCATTTAGTACAGTGGAACATGAGAAACTGCATGCCATGATTGATATATTCATGCCGTTTGCGACTAAGATCGAAGTAGAGGAACTTGCAGAACAAGCGCATGAAACCTACGATTTACTACTCTATCAGGTACCGAACTTCACGACAAAGGTCAACTTATTAAATGATCTTATGCGCGATGAGGAAGTGTTCGATAAAGTTGTCGTATTTGTCAATACCACACATACTGCACGTAAGATATTAGAAAGGCTATACGTTAAAAAAGGCGTAGCCGCTATCTATGAAGGTACAAATCCGCAGGATTACAATATCCAAGAAACAAGTATTTTCAAACAACATCCAGAGTGTAGAATTCTGATTGTTTCCTATGAACAAACTTCAGATATTGATGTGGCAGGTATTCCATTTATCTTCCACTTTGAAATTCCAGAAGAGAAAGAATTATTTGTGAAGCATGTGTTGAAGTCGAATGACGACGACGCTATTGCGATTAGCTTTGCAACAGATTTGGAGCTTCCAGAGATCAAACGAATAGAACAGGCATTAGGGAAAAAAATTCCTGTAGAGCCTTTACCTGAGGATCTGTTGATCTACACAGCAGCCGATACTCCGAAGGAGAAGAATGTTATCGATGAAACCCAAGGCGGTGCATTCCACAAGAAAAAAGAAAGCAATAGCAAAACATATAATTATGGTGGCGGAACAAAAGCCAAGATGACCATGAAGAATAAAAAGAGATAAGCATTACGCTTGAGAAGAGAACCAAAACGGTTCTCTTTTTATTTATAGCTCCTTCTAATATACCGATCAGTCTAGTTTACAAACTGCAATAAACCTCCCGACTAACCTACGCTTCCCAACGAGCTATTAGCAAGCCCCTTTTCTCCTATACAACTAAATATTTCTTTTCTATACACCTAAATATGCCTTTGAATGATTATTTTCGCGCCGGTCTTTATTTCGCGATTATGTCGACATAGAGACCCTAAATCAAATCTATTTAATAAAAAACTAACCATGACTATTAATAAATCATTATTGATTTTAACACTTGCTGGCGCAGCATTGGTTGCGCAGTCTTGTAATTACGCCAAATCAAATCAACAGGTTGTTGTCTCTAGCGATTGCGGGATGACATGGAAAAAAATCGAAGCCGGAGATGCAGTTCCGAAAGCCGGATTAAACATGTGCTATATGAAGGTTGTTATTCCTAACTTTCCAATGCAAGGCGAAGCACGCTTTATCTCTAATTTGAAGGATAAAGTGAGAGCAAATATCCATATCGATTACGATTATTCTATTACTGATGCTTTATCATTTATCAAACAAGCGAAGTTCTTGGGTAAAGCAAATGTGGATGCCGATAATGAGGATGCATTAGGGAAATCCTTTGAAATGGCTGAAAATATGGTGATCGATAAGCGTATTAAAGATGTAGCAAAGCGTATCTTCGTTGATGAGGATATCGTTGAATTAGATCAATCGGATATTGAGAATCATCTTCTAGAAGAGAGCAACCGGGAGCTTGAGAAACTAGGTGTGAAGTTAAATTTTATCACCTTAGCATTCGACCTAGACGAGCAAACAAGACAAGCTATCGATGTATCGACAGCGATGAAAATCTATGAGAGTAAAGGATTACAAGAACTTGGAAAGGCGGTGATGATTCAACGTGCTGGCGCAAGTAAAATAAATGTAGAAACACAATTACCAGGAACAACGACTGCTGAGTAGTATTTTAGAATATTATTCTTCAAGTGCCGAGTATTGGCTTCTTGGTTCCAATAATAAAAATAGAGGTGTCCTTTTTAAGACACCTCTATTTTTATATAAGATAAGCTTAGTTTTACTTCACGCTGATGTCAGCTCCCATAATTGCTTTTCCATTTCTTGAAACGTTCTTTTGATCGATCAATAAATAATCTGCATTGATAGCGCTTAAATTGACACCTAATATCTGTAACTGCAGTGTGGTCATCCCATCGGTAGTCGCTGCCGAAGCTCCTTTTAAAGGAACAGTTTCGCCATAAGCACCGTGATTGCCAACGGTGCCGAAAGAAGCCTGAGGATCGAAGGTCTTCGTTCCTAGTTTTCCGTCGTAGTCGTACACCTGCGTTCCTAAGGTGCTCGACTTGATGCTGTAAGATGCAAATGCATTCCCGCCAAGCTCGGGACTTCCCGTACTGACATTTCCAGCAATGATCGAGTTATAGATAAATAAGCTATTGTTTGCTGCTGACGCATTTTGAATAGCTGAACCTCCAGAACCCGCATTATTCATTCCTCCTTGATTCGCCGTTACCGTCGAGTTAATCAAATTCATTTGGCTAGCGCCATACATGGCAATTCCTCCACCAAATCCATTACCACCAGCGCGATTACTGTGGATCGTACTGTTGATCAGATAAAACTGCGATTTCTCACGCGCGTAGATTCCACCGCCAACGCTATTCGCACCAAACATACCTGCCACATTGTTCGCAATCGTTACATTGTAAAGAATATTTACACTTTCAACGCTCGTGTTCAGACTGTATAGTCCAGCGCCTACCCCACCAATTCGGTTACCGACAATCTCGGAATCTATTAATTGTAATCTCGAGCCATCATTCCAAATACCACCACCATTAGAGCTTGCAATGGTACAATAGTTATTGCTAATAGTCGAATTTCTAATGATCACATCCGCTGCTGCAGTCAAATACACTCCCGGATTATGATTCGCAGAACTATTATCCGTAATACGCATATTCTTCAATTCAACTACTGATCCTGCTATTAATAATCCCGCACCATGTTGACGACTAATATTCAAACCATTTGAAGGAACAGTACCAGTACCACCTGCTTTTCCTTTGGTTAACGTAAATCCATCGATCTCCACTTTTTGACCAGGGGTTTTAGGTGCCAGAATGGTTAAGACGTGGATGGCCTTATCGTCACCATTTAATTCGGTCTTGTTATTTATCGGATCGGCAGTCGCGCCTGTACTTGCTTGTGATGGATAGCCTCCAATCAGCTTGATATTTTGTGCAATTTCGAAGGTGATATCGCCCGCTTGCGAGCCTCCAGTTAAGGTCACTGTCGGCCGATAGACACCCGCTGCAACGTGAATCACATCGCCGTTTTCCGCATCTTTCAATGCCTGATCTAACGAAGTTGCCTTTTCCCACGATAAGCCATCGGTAGATGCCGTCGCAGTTGCTTTCACGTAAAGATGTTTGGTCTCTGAAGAAACTTCTCCAGCCTTTTGAACAATCGTCAAACTAGTTTTCACTTGATCGGTTATATACGCTTCGACTATGCCCGTACGATCAACCAATTCACGGTTTCTAGCCACAATAATTTGTACTTTATCGGACGCTAAACCATTCGCTTTCACAAAGGTAATCCAGTTGCTAGCCGTTTTTAAACGATATGGCAGATTACTCTGCAGTGCGATTTCTAAAGTATCTAATTGATTGCCTGCATCAAGGGAACTTTTATCAAAGGCAATCTCTCCTGCCTGTGCATCGAAGCTCTTGATATCTATCTTTTGACAAGAAGCAAATGCCGCTAAGATGAGCAATACAAGCACTTGCTTAATTCTATATAATTTCATTTCTATTACTTCTTAATGATTAAAATACCATTGCCAACTGCGCGTTCCATCCCACCATTGTCTGTCGGCCAATTCCGAATCTCAAATCGGTTGGCAGCGAAATCAGGTTGATTACGAATAAAGAATGTACTCGAGCCACCACCATCTAAGTTGATCGCATCATAGGAACCCATCGCCTTCAAACATTGTCCAAGCTCTTCGTAGCTCATGCCATTAGAATAATGGAAACGACGTCCATCCACCACCAAGATATAAACCTTCGTACCATCTTGCGAAACGCCAATTGCTGTTCTTGGCTCTAATGTTGGAGAGGTTTGCGTCACTAAAATCCCATTGGACACAAGAGTTACACGACCACCTACGGCCTCCTGAATCGATGACTTCACGGTTTCATAGTCTTCTTGATCACCAACGAAGGCTTTTCCGTTCTTTAGAATCGCAAAGAAGGTATTCACAGCGTCTGTTACGCTTGTTTTGATAGCCAAGCCTTCTTTATAAACAATACCTTGAGGCGTTCCATTCGAGGTATTAAAAAAGTCGGCATTCACGCCCGCCCATACTTTATGACCTTCCGCATCTTCGAACGTAGCTTGTTTAGTCATTTGCTGCATCCCAAATTGCGGCGAATTGTTAGGTGTAGAAACCTCAATGGAAAGATTAGGCTTAGTGAGGTCCACCTCGAAGGTAAAAACCTTCTTAGCTAAACCTGTATGCGAAACATATGAAATCTCCGTTGCCGTTAAGCCTTCTTGTACAGTATAGGAAGTATCTTTTTTAATATGCACAAAGAGATTGGTTCCATTGACTAATTTCTTGGCCATCTCGGTCTGCGGATTCAAATTATATTGATCTTCGACGCGGATAAATTCATCCTCATTACTGCAAGCGCTAATCAATAGCGGCGCAATAAAAAGGGCTATATATAATGTCTTTAACTTATTCATGATTTAATGATTAATAACCTGGATTTGGTGTCAAATTCGTATTTCTTTGCAATTCACTTCCAGGGATTGGCAATAGGGTTTGGTAGTTTAAGATACCGAGGGTACTCACTGCTTTTCCAGTACGAACAAGGTCGTAATATCTAAAATTCTCGCCCAAGAGCTCCAATTGTCGCTCCAATAATACAGCATCTAGGAAGTCTGTTTCCGATCCTGGGCTCACAGCAGCTACGCCGCGATAAGCACGCAATTGATTTAATCGCGCCAAGCCGTTCTGTAATCCCTGCGCTTCTGCGGAGATTAAATACATCTCAGCAATACGTGAGATAATCACCGGATCACGACCAGTCTGTCCACTCGGATATTTATTAACACATTCGGTTCCTGCAATATTGATGATGGTCATCGCACGGCGTTTATCAGATCCAGCGAATAAGCTCAAGGTCTTCTCCGTAATACGATAATTCCCTTGTCCTTTATTCGGATGCGCGTAAGAATAAAACAAATCCGAAATATTAATCGAAGATTCTTCCGATAGGTTTTCAAAGGCAAAGATCACCTCATTATTTGCTTGTTTACGGAAAATTTTCTCGAAACTATCCAAGGCATATTTTCCAGAGTTGATTAATTTCTCTGCCGCTTGAGCAGCTTCCGTTTTCTTTCCTTGTGTTAAGAACACACGGGCTTGCAATGCTGTAACAGCATCTGCAGAAACGTAATAGTAGGAATCAGCAGTCGACAAAAGCTTTGATGCCTCTTCCAAATTTTGCTCGATGAAATCCCAAACCTCTGCTTTTGCAGTTCTAGTCGGTTTATCGAGCGTATTCTCATACAACAACGGTATATCTCCCCAACGAGCGATCAGATTATAATAATTTAAAGCACGGAAGTAATAAGCTTCTCCTAAAGTTTTATTTCGAATAGCGCTTGCCTCCTGCTTATTACAGATGTCAACAACATTATTCACTTGATATAATGAGCTGTAGTAGCCATTCCATCCTCTAGAGATCACCGAATTCAAAGGCGAAAGTGTGCTGGTTATTAAGTTCAGTGCCGAGGTATTAGCGCTTGTTTGCAAATCACCGCCCAGCAGATCAAATAGAATAAAGTTATGTACTCCTGGATCGTTCTGCATATTATTGTACATACCGATTCGGAGAGCAGGTAAGTCACCCGCGGTGACAGCATCTGGCGACATGGCCGAATGCGAATATAAGTCGAGCTGATTTGCGCAAGAGCTCCCCAATACAAGGGCTGCGGCAAGAGCGATATAGTTAAGTTTTAAGCGTTTCATAAGATTATAAATTAACATTTAAACCAAAGCTGAATGTCTTAGGCTGAGGTACGCCAAATAAGTCGACCCCATAGTATCTCGGATCCAAATTATTGTTTACCTCCGGATCCCATCCTGAGTATTTGGTGAATAACAATAAGTTGTCTGCTGTTGCAAATACACGCAGGCCTTTCAGTTTGATCCGCTCGACAAGCGCACGATCGAAGTTATAACCGAAGGTCAAAGCGCGTAGGCGGATAAATGAACCATCCTCTAAGAAGCGAGTTGAATTCTTTGTATTATGCCCCAAACCTATTAAAGCACGAGGATAAACATTGGTACTACCCGGTCCGGTCCATGCATTTTCTACATAGCTTAAGTCCTTTGCATAATTAGAACCTAAGTTCGCCATTCCCGTTGATTTCCATTGCGCATAAACATCTGTTCCGTACATAAACGTAAACATCACATCCAACTGAAATCCTTTGTAAGAAAAACTGTTATTCCAGCCGCCTGTAAACTTAGGGTTTGAATCTCCAATAACCAGACGATCATTGTCATTGATAATATTATTACCGTCTACATCTCTCCAACGCACGTCGCCAGCTCGGTATCCTAAATCAAACTGCTCCTGAGGAACTTCTCCGTCGTATTGATATAATCCATCTGAATCAAACAGGTAGAACGCACCAATACTTTTACCTACTTGTAAAGCGCGGTTATCGCCGATTGCAATTGGTAGTTCATCATCCAATAGTGAAAGGATCTTATTTCTATTATGTGCGATATTAAAGTCTGATTTCCAACTTACTGGTCCCAAAGGTACGTTGGTATTGATGCTTAGCTCCAATCCTTTATTCTCCATGGTTCCTATATTACTAACAATGCTAGTCATCCCTGTTGTCGCATGAATTGGCATGCTGTACAATAAGTCGAAAGTCTTTTTATAGTACGCATCAAAGGAAATATTCAATCGTTTCTTGAAGAAAGACACGTCAAAACCGGCATCATACTGATTTGCTTTTTCCCAACGCAGATCCTTATTTCCGAAGGAGGAAACCGAAATCCCTGAAATATTACCGTAGTTCTGTCCACCGGACATTAAGGCTTGGTAAGCATACTGTCCGATTCCTTCCTGATTACCGGTAATACCATAACTTGCACGGATTTTCAAGTCATTGCTGTTCTCGCCCATAAATTCCTCACGAGATACATTCCATCCGAACGAGATCGATGGAAAATACCCCCAGCGATTATCCCGATGAAACTTTGAAGAACCATCTGCACGCAAGGTCGCCGTCATCAGGTATTTATCTTGATACGAGAACGTACCGCGACCAAAATAAGACTCCAATGCATACTCACCAATTGATCCGCTGGCATCAAAAATATCCGATGCTACAGAAATTACTTGCATCGATGGCGTCGGAAATCCACGTCCATCAATCATTGAGGATCGAGACATTTGCTTTTGAAAGGAATGTCCTAACATCGCCGATACCGTTAAATCGCCAAATTTATTATTGTAATTAATAACGTTGTCAAAAACTAAGTTTTGAATCAAACGGTTATAATCTACCAAACGTCCTACCCCAGTTCCATATGGGTGTTTATCGTTATAATAGGTATAGTCATAAGTATAGCCTATATCTGCGGAGAATGAGGTACGGAAGGAGAAGTGATCCAAGAAATTCGCTTGTCCGTAATAAGTACCCAAATAGCGGTAATTATCGACATAAGCATCTTGCTCATTTAAAATCTGTAGAGGATTATGACGTGTTAATTCATCTGTTCCCCCCACATAATACCCTCCGTTGGGTTTAAACGGTCTATCAAAAGGGCGTTGCTCAATGGCACGCGCAATAATCGTCGATCCTAAATTGGCTCCCGGAACTTGGTTATTCTTGATAAAGTTACCCATGTTGTTGGCTCCAATTTCCAACCAGTCGCTGAACTTGTGGCTGATCTTTGAATTCAAATTGTATTTGCGAATAGCGTTGTTTTTAATTACACCCGCTTGATCCGTTAAACCTAATCCGAAATAGTAGTTCGTCTTGGTATTTCCGCCTGAGAATGAAGCATCATAATTCTGGAAGTACCCTTTTTGCACAATAAGCCCTAACCAATCGGTATCTGGTAGTCCTTCATAAGGATTTGATATACGTACTTTATAATCCGCTTGCCCAACCACTAAACCATATTGGTTATTGTAATTATCTGCACCGGCATTATAGCTCGATATATATTGTTCAGAATTCGATACTTTAATTTTATTTGGATTAGCGAATTCGCTAAATCCAGTTGTAATATTTAAGCGCACATCATTTCGACCTGCTTTACCGGATTTTGTCGTAATCAATACCACCCCATTACTTGCTCTTGATCCATATATTGCTGCCGATGCGGCATCTTTCAATATTTCAATGGACTCAATATCCGCATGATTAAAGGCTGCCAAGGGGCTATAATTCTCTCCGAAAGAGAATAGAGACATATCCGAGGTGTTGATAGGCACCCCATCAACTACGTATAAAGGATTATTTCCAGCACTAATGGACGAGGTTCCGCGAATTGAAATCCGCTCGCCAGAGGCTAGATTACCCGAACCTAAAGACACATTTACCCCCGCAATACGTCCTTCCAATAAGCGCGTTGGACTTGCGACCTGACGCATATTAGAATCATCAATTTTCAAACTTCCAACAGCACTTGTTACCAAAGCTTTCTTTTGCACCCCATAGCCGACAACGACTGTTTCATCCAATACATTTTGTCGTGCATTCAGAATAATACGTGGCGCTTCTTGTTGTTTTAAATTAATCGTTTTGGTTTCATAACCTGTAAAACTAATACGAACACTGAGCGGGTCTGCGGTAGTTGGCAAGTTAAAATAACCCTTGGCATCCGTCTGTACGGATCTCGAGCCATCCACTGCCTGCACGGTCGCACCAGGCAATGGTTCCCCTGTTTCGCTGACAACGAAGCCGGATACAAATTGTTGAACGCGAGCAGAAGCTGCTGTCGCTTTCTCAGCGATTTTCTTTTCTTTAACGACAATCACCCCTTTGTCATAACTATAATCGAAAGGTTGATTGTGGAAGATTAAGGGCAATAGCTCTTTCAACTCCATTCCATTCGCTTTAAGCGTAATGGCGTTCGCTTGGGGACTGAATTTGCCGTCAAACAGATAAGAAACATTGCTCTGCTTCTTGATCTGCTTAAAAACGTCGACTAATTTCTCATTGCGCACATCGAGGCTAATCTTTTGAACAGATTCAGCCCGTGCCGGCAAATGGAAACTTAGAAAACCCATACCCGCGAAAAGCAAGAAGTTGAGCTTTTTGATTTTTAAAAATTTCATTTTTGGCGTTATTGATTTGTTTGTTTTGTTTTAAAATTAGATTGCGATTAACGTAGGACTTTTAACTTTCCTTCCACGACGGAGATCTGAATGCCTGAAGTAGTCTCAATCAAGGCGAGAACGTCTCTCAAGAGAAGGTTCCGTGGTATCAAACCATTGATTCTGTTGCTGGGAATGGAACGGGTATCTACTTCCAAATTATACCAGCGCCCTAACATTTGTAAGACCTGCTCGAGCGAGTAGTTATCGAAATAGAAATCTCCCGATCGCCATGCCGCGTAGTCCCCTGCATGATCTACTTGCTGATACTGTATCTTATCGCCTATCCGCGCTTTATAGCCCGGTTTCATTAAGACTTTCTGCAGACTTGTCGAACTGGCTTCCACGCTTCCCTCAATGAGGGTCACCTCATCTTCCTGCTGATCCGCGTAGGCGTTTATATTGAATTTGGTTCCCAATACTCGAGTCGTCTGGTGCGCACTCTTTACATAGAATGGAGACTTCGAATTGTGTTTAATCTCGAAGTAAGCCTCCCCGGTTAGGAGGACTTCACGTTTATCCGCCTCAAATCGAGATGGAAAGCGTATGCTACTTGCTGCGTTCAACCAAACTTTACTGGAATCCGGAAGTATCAATTGGTAGAAAGCACCCTTGGGCGTATTGATTTCATGGATGACCGTCGCTTGTTCTGCCGCATCCACCTCCTGGTATAATCCAGCTGCCTGCAGCTTGATTAAATCTTCCGCCGAGCTTAACGAATAAGTCTTCCCGGATGAGCTAATCAAGTTTGCCGACATCGCTCCCGGCTTGCTGAGCAGTAAACTCGCATCGGATGGTTTCCGCTGTTGCGCATAATAGAGAAGGCCGAAGAGCAAAGGAAGTAAGAAGATCGCTGCCCACTTTAAATAATTCGGCTTGATTTTCTTGATTGTCGACTTCTGCATGCCCTGTTGAATCTGGGTAAACATACGCGCCTCCATGTCAGCTTGCTCTTCTTCGCTAAAATCCTCGAGCTGAAATTTATCCGAAGCCAATTGATCGTAATGCTGATCAAGGATCTTTTTTTCCTCGGCATTCGCGCTCCCCTTTAAATATTTAGCGATTAAACTAAGCAGTACGTTTTTCATAAGGTATAATAAAGTGACCTGGCCTTGCTAGATTAAGGCAGTTCTAGAGATAAGACAGATAGATGGGCAGAAAGCCCAGTTAAGAAATAAAAAAAATAAGAAAAATTTTGAAGAGGTTTCTAAGGGTGCTTAATGCACGTCCTAAGTGGTTACGCACAGTTTTGACAGAGAGGCCCAGTTCGTCGGCAATTTCAACGGTAGAGCGGTTTTCCATATAGCGCAATTGGATGATAGCACGCTGTTGTCGAGGTAATTTACCAATCTTGGAATTCAACTGCCCCTGTGCTTCTTTAAAAAGAAGCTGATAGACGGGCGAATTTTCTGAAGGGATCTCGGTTTTAAAAACATCCAATAAAGCGGGTCTTTTCTTCAAAATAAAGTTCAGGGTCTTATGCTTGCAGAGTGTAAACAGATAGGCATCGATATTATGAATCTCAATCTCGCCCCTTTGCTCCCACAAGCTAGTAAAAACATCTTGGGTAATGTTTTCAGCATCTTCTTTGTTTTTCAAGCGGGAATATGCCTCCGAAAATACTTGAGGCCAACATGCCTTATAAATGCACTTAAAAGCATGTTCATCGCCCCGATTAAAAGCTGGGAGAACCAATTCCAAGGATAATTTCGAGTCTTTCAAAGTAAAAGTAGGTATCGGAAGCTAAATTGGTATGTTTTTTTGTATAACTAGTTATTCCAATATTATCAAATTATTAAATATTTTCAAAAAATAAGCAAAATTAATCCTGTCAAACTTAGAAATCACGCTGCTATCGTCAAATTTGAACCTTCTAATTGAACAAGAAAATACTCCTTAATCCCATCAACATAAGCGGTTCTGTTATGGAAAATCTAGTAAAATTTCATCTTCTAATTAAACCACGGTAAATCATGCTTCCTTTTATTAAAAAATTATTGGCCTCGCTGATTACTGGCTTTAGCAGTATTTTTGTGACCGCCTTTAATTAAAATAGCATAAGAAAACTGCATCGCTGCACTCAATTTTTAAGTACCTTCGCGCTATGACTATTGCAGAACTACAGAGTGCCTTATTGAATCAAACCCATCCAGAATCGGTACAAATTAATTCATCCTCGATTGTATCGGATGTAAAGAAATTCCTGACGATTCAATTTGCGGAGTGCGAGCGCTGGCCAAAAGAGATAGAGAAGTGTCCTGCCTACCAGCGTCTGCTTCAATTTCATGAAGCTACAAAAAATAAGGCCTAGGAAATAAATCGCCTAGACCTCACATTTAAATAATATCGGAATCATCATCGCTGATGAAATTGATTTAACAAAACTTACAAGGAGTAAATTGAACTTTAAACTCCGATATTACGTAATAAACAAAAATGTGGTTGATGTTTTGCATAACCACATTCTAATAACAAACTTACAAGTATCTTAAGCGACACGTACGTTTGTAGCAGATAATCCTTTTGGAGTACGCTCTACATCGTAGGTTACTTTATCGTTCTCTCTAATGTTATCTCTAAGACCTGTCGTGTGAACGAAGATATCCGCGCTACCATCATTAGGTGTGATAAATCCAAATCCTTTGGTGTTGTTAAAGAATTTTACTGTTCCTTCTTGCATTGTAATTTTTTTTTAATGAATAAAATGTTAAGGCGGTTAAGCCAGTCCTACTACGACATAAATGTCTTAGATAATCGATTCGCTAACAAAAGATGATGATATTAAAGGAAGTTGAAGGAAACAAAATCCGATAGTTTCAGCATCGCTAATTGATAACAAATACATAGCTAGAATTTGCGAAACTAAAAAGGATGAGTAAACTGATCTGTTTCAGAAAGCATAGGCATAGCCTGATTATAAAACAAAGATAGAATAATTAATTGGAAATCAAAGTGTTTTTTAATTTAATTAACAGCCCCGTAGTTTATGCGCGTCAACCCACGACTTTCCTCTCCCCCATTGCTAGACGCATATCGACCGTTTACCTCCTAAAAGAGTGATCCACTAAATTTGCAGATTCAATATTATCAATTCTAAGAAATAAAATATATCTTGATTAGGGTAGACTTCCCCGTTTTTCAGACCAATTAAAAATGTTAAATTAGTTTGTTAGACATTATGAAGAAGAGCAAATTTTCAGAGCATCAGATTGTCAGTATTCTAAAGGAATATGAATCCGGTAAATCGACACGCGACATTTGTCGGGAACATGGTATTACATCATCCACTTTCTATCAATGGAGGCAAAAGTATGGCGGTATGGATGCCCAGCATTTGAAAGAGTTGAAAGCATTACAAGAAGAAAATAGCCGTTTAAAGCGAATGTTTGCTGATTTGAGCTTGGATCATCGTATTTTAAAAGACATCATTGAAAAAATGCTTTAAAGCTCTGTGAACGTAAAGAGCTGATTGAAGGTGTAATTGAAGCGGAAGGGATCAGTATTCATAGAGCCTGCAAAATTGTTTGCATGAGTCGTAGTATGTACTACTATGCTCATAAAAAAGATGACCAGATCATTATTGATAAACTGATGGATCTCTCAACGAAATATCCTACACGAGGATTTGAAACTTACTTTGGTAAGATCCGAATGGAGGGTCTTCTATGGAATCGAAAAAGAGTGCTTCGTGTATATCGTAATATTAATTTAAAGCTTAGAGTGAAGCGGAAACGACGCCTACCAGCTAGAATCAAAGAACGATTATTTGTTCCAGGTTCCATTATTGACACCTGGTCGATCGATTTCATGAGCGATTCTCTAGCTAATGGGAGAAGGTTTAGAGTTATCAATATTATTGATGATTATAATCGAGAAGCCTTACTTAACGAAGCATATTATTCTATTCCTGCAACAAGGTTGGTGCAAAAAATACAAGAATTACTGTTACACAGAGCAAAACCAAAGCGTATCAGAACAGATAATGGACCAGAATTTATAGCTAAAGTTTTCAAAGATTTTTGTAGCGATCATGGAATAGTAATACAATATATCCAACCTGGCAAGCCTGCTCAAAATGCTTATATTGAGCGCTTCAATCGTACATTCAGAGAAGATGTGTTAGACGCTTATTTATTTGAATCAATCAGCCACGTAAATGCACTGGCCTATGAATGGCAGATTGATTACAATAGTAATCATCCTCACAAAGCTTTAAATGGATTAAGCCCATGGTTATACGCTGAAGAACAATTGGTTTCTTAATACGCGTTTTTATATTTATTCACTGTTTGAAAAAGGGTAAGGCTACAGTATCTAGAAGATCTTTAAAATCTTGACAAAAAACAGCAGTAAGTTGAGAAACCATATAACTATCTTTACAGAAAAGCTCAAAATAATTATAACTCGAAAGCAAATTATCGTAATTCCCTTTAGAAGTATATCTTTTTCTTACAATAGATTTATAATAAGCAAGGAAGTCAATCTCCTTATCATTGATGAAAGGCATATCGAGAGTCACACTCAACCAATCCATTTGCAATTCACTTTCAAGCTTCTTTGCCTTAATCATCGTAAATTTATTATGTTTCCTTTCTTTTTATCAGTAGGTTAATCATAAATGTGTAAGTCTAAAAATCTTCTCCTAGTCTTCTTTTTCTTGACTTCATCATAAATCGCGGGATAGATATCCAAATACAAACTGTTGCAACCTGACTTATTTTTTTTGCTATCTAGCCGTTACTTTGTAAGACACCATATTAGTAATTTAAAGTTTGTACGTGGTGTACGTGAGACGTACACCACGTACATCTCCTGTAAAAATCGGTTAAATCAAATATAACCAAACATAAACAAAAAACCTTGAAAATAATTAATTTCCAAGGTTTTATATAATTCTACTAACATCTACTTTTATTCAGTTTTACGCAACTACTTCCCGATACAAAACTTACTAAATATATTCTCCAGCAAATCATCCGTAGTAACGGTCCCAGTAATCTCACCCAAATGATGTAATGCCTGACGAATATCAATCGCCAAGAAATCCGATGTAATCGGATTATCAATACCAAACAAAACTTTCTCCAGCGCTTCTCTAGTATTTTGCAAAGCCTCCAGGTGACGAATATTCGTCACAATGGTATCATCGGTATTAATCTGAGAAAGATTCACTTGATTGAGCAATTCATCTTTTAGCTCTTCGATTCCTACTTGCTCTTTTGCGGAAATATAAATTGGGTTTAGCGCTGCATATTCTGAACGTTGGGCGTCCGATAGCAGATCGCTTTTATTAATAATTGTGACAAATGGAATTTGCAAAGCCTCCACTTCTGCAATTTGCTCCTGCACAGAAGCAATATGGTCTTGCAAAGGATCAAAAAGATAGATTATCAAGCGTGCTTGTTTAATCTTCTCCATGGTACGCTCCACCCCTTTTGCTTCAATAATATCGGCTGTCTCGCGAATCCCTGCTGTATCAATAAAACGGAAAGTAACCCCATGAATATTGATCTCATCTTCAATGGTATCGCGTGTTGTTCCAGCAATCTCCGAAACAATAGCACGCTCCTCATTTAGCAAAGCATTTAACAAAGTCGACTTACCGACATTTGGCTTACCTGCAATCACTACAGGAACACCATTCTTAAGCACATTCCCCTGTTCAAATGACTGAATCAGACGATAGATAACCTGGTAGATTTTCTCAATTAACAGACGCAGTTGATCTCTATTGGCAAATTCTACATCCTCTTCCGCAAAATCCAGTTCAAGCTCAATTAGCGAAGCGAAATGTACCAAATCCTCACGTAATTGCTTAAGCTGATTGGAGAAACCACCACGCATTTGTTGCATAGCAATCTGATGTGATGCTGCCGAGTTCGAAGCAATTAAGTCCGCAACAGCTTCCGCCTGCGAAAGATCCAAACCACCATTCAGAAAAGCACGCAAAGTAAACTCGCCCGCCTTGGCAGCCCTTGCTCCTTTTTTCATAAGCAAAGTCAACACACGCTCAATAATATACTTAGAATTATGCGTCGAAATCTCAACCACATTCTCCTTCGTGTACGAATGAGGCGCAATAAACAAGGATACCAAAACCTCATCAATAACCTGATCGCCATCGCGAATCGTCCCAAAGTGAATAGTATGCGAAGCCTGAGACTTCAAATCTTTACCCTTAAAAACAGAATCCGTAATTGAAACAGCCTCCGGACCCGATAAACGAATAACCGCAATGGCACCATTAACCCCTGGAGATGTCGCTAAAGCAACAATAGTATCTTGAGAATGCGTAAATGACATTTGGCAAAGTTAGATATTAGTAGTTAGATTTTAGTACTTAGATATTAGATTTTAGACGTTAGATGGGAGATATTAGTCCATCCCTAAATAGTGTTGACCGTTTTTATAATTTTCTTACTTACATCAAGTATAGTAAAAAGTAGTTTATGAGATAGCATTCCCCTAAGCCACTTTTTTTTTTGAAACACGTATGGGGATGTTCTTCCTAGTGACTCGTGGCTCCAGCTCATATCGTACTGTGCTACTACCTAATTTACCATTTTCTTTAAGCTTCCAACGCTTTATATATTCATTTTTTATTTTTCCATGGATCCTTTAAGCATAGGCGCTTTCCTGTGCGATCTTCCACATGCTTATTTTACAATGATGTACCCTAAGCATGTTAAGGTACATCGAAGAATGACACTTCCCCCCTTTACCTTGTTGTTTTAAATAATTCCTTTAGATCTTCATTCAATAGCCTGGTGACATCATGAAAGTTTTCTACTACCATTAAAGATAGAAAATTTATAGACCCATTGGTAGATAGAGGGGATTACTAAGGCCGTAAAGGCGTACTAACTTCAACACACTGTATTTTCCCCGCTCAAATCGGGAAACTAATTCCCGCTTAAATACATGATTTCCTGATTAATCGCAAATTTACTTTCATTGTTTATACAAATTTGTGGTCAATCTATTTCAGGATGAGACATTTAGAAGCTGGAAGTAAAATGATAAAAAATGCCGATAAAAGAAAAAATATCCCAAGTTGTAATAAGCGATTATTGAAAGCATTAGAGTATTTTGAGCCTGGTACTAATAAAAAACGATCCTGCAATGCAGGATCGTTTTCAACTGTAATATTTAAATTCTAATATCTTAAATCTAATATCTAAATTCTACCCCCCAACATTCTCCGAAAAGACATATCTTATCTCTTCTCTCAAATTATATCTAGAAGCCATTACCTCTCCATAGGCACCTGCGGTACGTATAGCGATAAGATCTCCTCGTTTAGATATAGGAAGTGATACTTCTTTACCGAAGCAATCAGAGCTCTCGCAAATAGGCCCTACAACATCGTAGTTGAGGGTACTAGTTTCAGTTGATAGGCCGAGGCGTTCGATTTTATGGTACGCTTGATATAGTGCTGGTCGCATCAGCTCCGTCATTCCCGCATCGAGAATTAAGAAATTCTTTTTTACCCCACTTTTGCTGTACAGCACTCGACTTACTAACGTACCGGATTGAGCGACTAAGGCACGACCAAGTTCAAAGTGAACCTCCTGTTGTGGCGTACGTTCTAGGAACTTATCGAATACGTCGAAATAGGCTTCAAAATCTGGAATCGGATTCTCATCAGGGTGATGATAATCAACACCTAATCCGCCGCCAACATTTAATATCTTGATTGTTGTACCACGTTCTTCAAACCAGTTTTTCCATTCATTTACCTTTACGCAAAGGCTCTTGAACACATTCATATCGGTAATCTGCGATCCTACATGGAAATGTAATCCCACAAGATCCACATGCTTACAATCTCGCAAAACGGAAGCTGCTTGTTCGAGTTCGGAATTTGGCACGCCGAATTTATTTTCGTCAAGACCCGTTGTGATATAATGGTGCGTATGGGCATCCACATTTGGGTTAATACGTAAAGAGACATTGGCACGCTCACCAAGTGAAGCGGCAATCTCATCGATTACTTGTAGTTCCTCGATAGATTCTACATTGAAAGCGAAAATCTGATGCTTTAATGCCATCGAGATTTCCTTATCCGACTTCCCTACCCCTGCGAATGTAATCTGCTCGGCAGGAAAACCACTGTCGATAGACTTTTGAACCTCGTTCCCCGATACACAGTCGGCACCAAAACCTAGCGCTTGTATAGCCGCTAACACTTTATCATTAAAGTTAGCTTTTAACGCATAGTGAATATGAAATCCACGCTTATCTGCAGCAACTTTCGCAGCTTGCAAAGTGCGATTCAAAAGCTCCATATCGTAATAATAAAATGGAGTTTCAAATGGCGTTAAACGGTCTAGGCTAATTTTATTTATTTGCATTTTCTAATTATTAAAACAATCTATTATGTAAAGAGCGTAGTGCTTCTGTTTTATGCTCGGAATTCAAAAGGATGGAAACATTATAGTCAGATCCGCCGTAAGAAATCATACGTACTGGAAGGTGTTTCACAGCATCTAAAACTCGAGCCGCGTAACCATGTGTATTGGCCCCGAAGTCGCCTACGATACAAACAATAGTCTGATCTCTATCAACGCGCACGGTTCCGAAGTCTTCTACTTCGCGGATGATATCGTCTAAGTTACGTGTATCGTCAATGGATAAAGATACAGCAACCTCCGAAGTTGTAATCATATCGATTGGTGTCTTATAGCGTTCGAAGATTTCAAAGATTTTACGCAAGAAACCATAGGCTAAAAGCATTCGTGAAGAGTGAATATGAATTGCTGTGATTTCATCTTTTGCTGCAATTGCACGGATTGCTCCCTTTTGTCCACCATCTTTTGAAATTAACGTCCCTGGCGCTTTAGGATCCATCGTATTTAACAGACGTACTGGCACATTGTATTTTTGCGCTGGGAATACCGATTGTGGGTGAAGGATTTTTGCCCCAAAGTAGGCTAACTCGGCCGCTTCATCAAAGCTTAAATGAGCAATTGGGCTTGTTCCTTTGACAACACGTGGGTCATTATTATGCATCCCGTCGATATCGGTCCAGATTTGAACCTCCTCCGCTTGAATCGCTGCACCGATTAATGATGCAGTATAATCAGATCCGCCGCGACGTAAATTGTCAATCTCGCCAAATGCATTACGACAGATGTATCCTTGCGTAATAAATAATGTATTATCTGGATACGAGGCTAAAATTGCGCTCAGCTTCTCATTGATATAAGGCACAACTGGTTCGTTATCCTCGTCGATTTTCATAAAATCCAATGCTGGTAATAAAACCGATTGAACACCGATTTCATCCAAATAGAAATGCCATAATGCGGTCGATAACAATTCACCTTGCGCTAAAATCATCTTCTCCTCTACTGCGGTAAACAAGTCGTTTGACAAAGAGGAAATTAAGTTAAAATGATAATCAATTAATTCCCTACCGTTCTTATATCCGTTCTCTGTGCTGAAGAGTTCCTTAATTAACGATTCGTATTTATTCTTATGCGTTTCGATCAATTGCTTGGCATCGTCCTTCTTACCTGCTAAGTAAGCTTTTCCAATTTCTACCAATGCGTTTGTGGTTCCAGCAACGGCTGAAAGCACGACGATCTGACGCTCCGATGGGTTTACAATTTCCAGTAAACCTTTGATACGTTCAGCACTTCCTACGGATGTTCCTCCGAACTTAAGAATTTTCATATCTCTATAATTTAACTTTGTTTTTTGCGGGTGTGAATATAAGGATTTATCCCATAAAAAAGCGGCACAAATGCAATTAAAAGCTTTTGTGCCGCATATTTTGAATGCGGAAGAATTACTTCTTCAGATTTTCTATTAATAATGTTGCTAGTTCTTCTCCAATACGCTCTTGCGCTTCATTTGTTGCAGCACCGATATGTGGAGTTAATGAAATTTTTGGATGCGTAAGAATCTCTGCGCGTGGTGTTGGTTCATCGTCGTAAACGTCTAAACCAGCGAATGCTACCTTACCTGAATTTAAGGCTTCTACTAGAGCAAGCTCTTCGATAACGCCCCCACGTGATGCATTGACTAAACCAACGCCATCTTTCAAGATCGCAAATTCTTCTGTTCCAATAACGGGTTTATCAGTAAATGGTACGTGTAAAGAAATAAAGTCAGACTGACGTAATACGCTGTCTAAATCTACTTGCTTAACAGGAACCTCCACTTGGATATCGCCAGAAAGGGACAATGTTAATGACTTAGGACCTTCGAACAGATCCGAATAGATAACGTTCATACCTAATCCTAAACCAATCTTTGCCGTTTCTCTACCGATACGACCGAATCCGACAACGCCTAAAGTTTTACCTTGCAATTCTGTACCTGCTGCATAAGCTTTCTTTAACGCTCCAAATTTTGTCGAGCCATTTACTGGCATTTGACGATTGGAATCATATAAGAAACGAACGCCATTCAACAGGTGTGCGAATACCAATTCAGCTACGGAATGTGATGATGCAGCAGGGGTATTAACAACAGCAATACCTTTTGAACGCGCATAATCCACGTCGATATTATCCATACCTACACCGCCACGACCAATAACCTTAATATTTGGACATAGGTCAATTAATTCTTGTCTTAATTTAGTTGCGCTACGTACAGTCACTGCATCGTAGTCATTTAAGCGTGCAGCAAGTTCTTCTTGTGGAATATGTACTGTATCCACTTCAAATCCTGCAGCTTCTAATATCTGTTTACCGATAGGATCAATCCCATCGTTTGCTAATATTCTCATTTAATTTTTTATTTATGCTTTTCTTCAAATTCTCTCATCGTATCCACTAGGGCATTAATCGATGTAATCGTCAATGCATTGTAAATAGACGCTCTAAATCCACCAACTGAACGGTGTCCTTTAAGACCAATTAATCCACGTTCTTTAGCAAGTTCTAAGAACTCAGCTTCGAACTCTGGGTTTTCCATAACGAAGGTCACATTCATACGTGAACGATCTTCCGTATTGGCAGTTCCTTTGAAGAAAGGGTTACGATCGATTTCATCATATAGCATACGCGCTTTGATGATGTTCTCTTGTTCGATAACCTCTACGCCCCCTTTTGCTTTCAACCAACGTAAATTTAACATAGAAACGTAGATTGAAAATACGGGAGGAGTATTATACATCGAGCCTGCTTTCGCATGGGCTTCATATTCAAAAATAGTAGGTAGATTACGTCCTGATTTGCCGAATAGCTCATCTTTCAGAATAACCAAGGTAACACCAGCGGGGCCCATATTTTTTTGTGCACCGGCATAGATTAAGTCAAATTCTGAAACGTCGATCTTTCTGCTTAAGATATCCGAAGACATATCCACTACGACTGGAATATTTGTTGCAGGCGTTTGAAAAACCTCTGTTCCGTAAATCGTGTTATTGGATGTGAAATGGAAATAAGCAGCATCCGTCGGGATGGAATAATCCTTTGGAATGTAGGTATAATTCTTATCACTCGAGGAGGCAACAATTTCTACTTGTCCTAGTTTTTTTACTTCCTTTGCGGCTTTGCTGGCCCAAACACCAGTATCTAAATAAGCTGCTTTCCCTCCTTCTGGCAATAAGTTCATCGGAACCATTGCGAATTGTTGGCTTGCTCCTCCTTGTAAAAATAAAATGCAATATCCTTGCGGTACGTTCAATAGCTCGCGCACAAGACGCTCTGTCTCAACAACAACCGCTTCAAACTCCTTCGAACGGTGGGATACCTCTAAAATGGAAAGTCCAGTTCCATTAAAGTCCAACACAGCTTGAGAAGCTTCTTCAAAGACTTCCTTTGGTAAAATACAAGGGCCTGCTCCGAAATTATGTTTCATTATTATCTAGTAATTTGTTTAAAATAAGGCTGTTACAACAAACTCAATCGTTTGCTCTAACGTTTGAATGCCCAAAGGTAAAATATTTTTGAAATTTTTTAAAGCAAAAACCGATTTTGTTTGAAATATGACAATATATAGTAAAATTCAATAGCATTTTATCAGTAACAAGCCTATTAATCAGCTATTTTACAATCCCCAAAAACAACTAACATTTTGTCCTCACTGTTGATATTTTTAATGGCCTTAAAACTGGTTTTTGGCCGAAATTTTGTGTATATTCGCCAGCTAAGTGTCTATACTTACAACGGGCACTTTTTTAGTTTTATCGAAACCACAAAATAATGGCTGAAGAAACAGAAAACGAAAACAATTTAGTACCTGCGGAAAACAGGATTGTCCCTATCAATATCGAAGATCAAATGAAAGCGGCATACATCGATTACTCGATGTCTGTAATCGTTTCTCGTGCTCTTCCTGATGCGCGTGATGGTCTGAAACCTGTTCACCGTCGTGTATTGTTTGGGATGTTGGACTTGGGGGTAACAAGCGGAAAACCGTATAAGAAATCCGCACGTATTGTCGGGGATGTTTTGGGTAAGTACCACCCACACGGTGACTCGTCCGTTTACGACACAATGGTTCGTATGGCTCAAAATTGGTCCCTACGTTATCCATTGGTTGATGGACAAGGTAACTACGGTTCTGTCGATGGTGACCCGCCAGCAGCTATGCGTTATACCGAAGCGCGTCTTCGTAAAGTTGCAGAAGAGCTTTTAGCGGATATAAATAAAGATACGGTAGACTTTAAATTGAACTTTGATGATTCCTTACAGGAACCAACAGTTCTTCCGACCCGTATCCCGAACTTATTAGTTAATGGATCTTCAGGTATCGCTGTAGGTATGGCAACAAACATGGCGCCACACAACTTAACAGAGGTTATTGACGCGACGGTTGCATACATCGATAATCGTGAGATTGAGATCGCTGAATTAATGACGCATGTTAAGGGTCCTGACTTCCCTACTGGAGGTTTAATCTATGGCTACCATGGTGTTCGTGAGGCTTTCGAAACCGGCCGCGGTCGTGTAGTTATGCGTGCGAGAGCAGAAATCGAAACTACCAAAAGTGGTAAAGAGGTAATCATCGTTACGGAGATTCCTTATCAGGTGAATAAAGCAGAGATGATTAAACGTACTGCTGATTTAATCCATGAGAAGAAAATCGAAGGTATCTCAGAGATTCGCGATGAATCGACCAAAGAAATCCGTATTATCTATGAAATAAAAAGGGATGCTAACGCCAATGTGGTGTTAAACAACCTTTACAAATACACTTCGCTTCAAACTTCTTTCTCGGTCAACAACATCGCCTTGGTAAAAGGGCGTCCAATGTTGATGAACTTGAAAGACATGATTCACGAGTTTGTAGAACACCGTCATGATGTTGTTGTACGTCGTACGAAATACGAACTTGCAGAGGCAGAAAAACGTGCTCATATCTTAGAAGGATATTTAATTGCTCTTGATCATTTAGATGAGGTCATTAAATTAATCCGTGCATCGGATACACCAGAGGATGCGCGTGTTGGATTGATGGAACGTTTCGGATTATCCGACATTCAGGCTCGTGCGATTCTAGACATGACTCTACGTCGATTAACAGGACTAGAGCGTGATAAGATTAAAGAAGAGTATGCAGAATTAATGAAAACTATTGAATACTTAAAAGAAGTATTGGCAGATGAAGGTCTTCGCATGAAGATTATCAAAGACGAGCTTCTCGAGGTTCAAGAGAAATATGGCGATGAGCGTCGTTCGGAGATTGTTCACTCGGCAGAAGATATGCGTATGGAAGATTTCATCGATGATGAAGAGGTTGTAATTACCATCTCCCATAACAGCTATGTAAAACGTACGCCATTGACTGAATATCGTCGTCAAGGTCGTGGTGGTAAAGGAGCCATTGGTTCTTCTACACGCGACGAAGACTTTACAGAACATATTATCACCGCTTCAGCACACAACTACCTATTGTTGTTTACAGAAGCAGGTCGTTGTTTCTGGCTACGTGCGTTTGAAATTCCTGAGGGAAGTAGAACATCGAAAGGTCGAGCTTTACAGAATATCATCAATATTCCGAAAGACGAGAAAATCAAAGCGTACATTAATGTGAAGAACTTAAAGGATCAAGAATACCTTGAGAACAACTTCATTATTATGTGTACTAAGAAAGGTACCATTAAGAAGACTTCACTAGAGGCTTATTCTCGTCCACGTGCAAACGGTATCAATGCAATTAATATCAATGAAGGCGATCAATTATTGGAAGCAACATTGACATCAGGTGGTAGTGAAATCGTGATGGCACTTCGCTCGGGTCGTGCGATTCGTTTCAACGAAGAGACCGTTAGACCTATGGGAAGAACCGCTACTGGAGTACGCGGAATCACCCTTGCAAGCGATTCTGACGAGGTGGTTGGCATGATTAGTGTTAATGATTCAGAGACAACGGTATTAGTTGTTTCGGAAAAAGGATACGGAAAACGTACAGACATTGAAGACTACCGCATTACAAACCGTGGTGGTAAAGGTGTGAAAACAATCAATGTTACTGATAAAACTGGTGAGCTTGTCGCAATCAAAGGAGTTACTGATGAGAACGACTTAATGATTATCAATAAATCAGGTATTGTTATTCGTATCGGCGTAGAAGCTCTTCGTGTAATGGGTCGCGCAACACAAGGTGTAAGATTAATTACCTTGAAGGACAATGACGCAATCGCATCGATTACGAAAGTTGACCATCAAGACGACGAAGAAGAATTGCCAATCGAAGGATCCGAAAACACAACTGACAACGATTCAAGTAGTGCAGAGAATGAAGAACAAGAATAATTTAATTATTTCATCCTTATCCGTACTGTTAGCTTTTTCAGCTAACAGTGCTTTCGCGCAGTCAAATTATAAAGAGGCTAGCAATGCCTTTGCATTATACACCCAAACTGGGGAGATTAAAAATCTGGATAATGCAAAGAAACAGCTGGACAATATCTACAAAACGAAGAAGGACTCCGCTAAGACACGTGTCAATGTATTACGTGCAATGGTCATGAGTTCGATTGCTTATGCAGATTCGGCGCGTACGATTAAAACGGATAAAGATCCTATTGACTTAACGTATCAAACAATCGACAGGATTCGTGAAAAAGATCGCGAAGAATTCCCTGGGGAGATGAGTTACGTAAAGCAGAATTTGGCAGCGGCGTTAATTAAACGTGCTAACAAATCGCTTCAAGGACAAAAATTTGACTTAGCTTATACGGACTTCCTAAAAGTCGATGAGCTCAGTGCAAAGAATGAGGATGTTACCTACAACCTTGCAGTCCTTGCAAACAAAGCGGGGAAATCACAGGATGCAGTTAAGTTTTACAAGAAAATTATCGAGAGTGGTAATGCTACAGAGCAGCAGTTCTTAGAGCTTGCAGCACTTTACGCTAAGATTGGCGAAAGCCAACATAATCTGACGACTTTGGAAAATGCGCGAGCGAAATACCCAGAGAGCAAAGCTATTTTACTGCAATTGATTCAAGAATATGCAACGGTTAAAGCATATGATGCGATTGTTCCCATTGCTGATCAAGCGATCAAAATGGAGCCTGAAAACCTCGAGCTAAATTACCTTGCTGGCTATGCAAATGAAAATGCAAACAATATTCCGGCCGCAAAAGCGTTTTACGAAAAGGTACTGGAATTGGATCCTAATAATTATGAATCCAATCTGGCATTAGGCTTGATCTATTTGAAGGACTTCTTGAAAGATACAGACAACCATGAAGCACAATATAATGCGCAGAGTTTTCTGTTAAAGGCTAATGAAATCAAACCATATGAAATTAATGCGTTGAAATCCTTAGCAATGTTTTATGAGAAAGCTGATGACGCCGAGCAATTAGATCGTGTGAATTTATTATTGAATCAACTTACAAATTAATACAACACAAATAAAAACGATATGAATCTAACAAAATCCATATTATTCGCAGGAGTGCTATTAACAGCCGGCTCAACGACTGTATTCGCTCAATCGGGTAATGTTAAAAAAGCGAAATCCAACTTCACAAAATTTGAGGAACTTAAAGCTGCAAACACAGCTGCGCTAGGAAAAGGAAACTTAACTTCTGCGCAAGAAGCAATTGATGCTGCTATTGTTCATGAGAAAACTCAAAATGATCCGGAAGCTTGGGCTGTATATTCACTCGTTTATGCAAATATCGCTAGCCTAGATAAAAATGTAGAAGCTGCAAACAAGGCAATCGAAGGTATTAAGAAAGCGACAGAATTGGATGCCGATAAAAAGAATGAAGCGAACATTAAGGCGGCAGGACAAACTTTAGGTCAGTTCCGTTTTAACGAAGGTGTAGCAGCATGGGATAAACAAGATTACCCTACTGCTTATAAAGAGTTCTCAGGTGCTTTAGATTACCTTCCTGGTGATACTACATTAACCTACTATTCTGGTCTTGCGGCAGTTCAAAACAAAGATTACGATAACGCAATCGCACGCTATAAAGCATTAGTTCCTGTAAA
The DNA here is from genome assembly GCF_009557615.1 of Sphingobacteruim zhuxiongii. Lineage (NCBI taxonomy): Bacteria > Pseudomonadati > Bacteroidota > Sphingobacteriia > Sphingobacteriales > Sphingobacteriaceae > Sphingobacterium > Sphingobacterium zhuxiongii. Next base: position 1,896,866 of record NZ_CP045652.1, on the reverse strand, counting down.
AGATTATTCAGCACATAAGTCAATCATGGTTGACTTACCAAAACTGTACTTATCTAAACAAGATACAGCTGCTGCTTTAGCATCTGCTGCAGAAGCCGCTGCTGCTTATCCAAATGATAATGCTGCGGTAGTTCAAAACATCGAGTTAAACTTAATTACTGGAAATGAAGCAAAAGTAGTTTCTGATATCGAAGCGCAAATTGCGAAAGATGCATCAAATAAAAGCCTTCACTATTACTTAGGTTTAGCATACAGCACTTCAAGACAAGCAGAAAAAGCATTAGAGTCTTACAAAAAAGCGTTAGAAATCGATCCTAATTACTTAGAAGCAAACACAAATGCTGCAGTGGTAATCATGAACAGTGGACGTGATGAGTTAATCGCATTAAACGACAACAAATCATTACAACCTAAAGATTACAATGCTAAAGTTGCTGCTTTAAAAGAGAAGATCGGACGTGCATTGCCTTACTTACAGAAATCAGTAGAAGCTGATCCTAAAAACGTAGATGCATTACGTAACTTGAAAAACTTCTACGACTTCATGCAAGATGAAGCAAAATCAACAGAAACACAAGCGAAGATCGATGCGATCAAATAAGCTTAATAAGATTATATAAAAAAGAAGGCCTTCGTGATACGAAGGCCTTCTTTTTTATATTGCTATTTGGCATTTGTTCATTGTTCAATTAACCTAATGCGACGTCTAAGACCATCATCACGACAAATCCTAAGATAAAGCCTAACATCGGAATGTCCGAGTGTTCCTCTTGTTGTGTTTCTGGAATTACCTCTTCTATTACTACAAAAATCATTGCTCCTGCAGCAAATGCTAATGCATATGGTAAGATCGGTATAAAGAAAGCTACCGCCCAAGCACCGAGAACCGCAAAAATAGGTTCTACAATGGCAGACATTTGACCGTATTGAAAACTTTTTCTTCTGGATAAGCCCATTCTACGCAATGGCATAGAAACAGCAACACCCTCCGGGAAGTTCTGTAAGCCAATCCCCATAGCCAATAAAATAGCTCCAGCAATGGTTGCTTCGGATTGTCCTGTTGCCGCTCCACCAAATAAAACCCCTACAGCTAATCCTTCTGGGATATTGTGTAGTGCAATTGCAATGGTTAATAAAGTAGTACGATGTAAGGATGATTTAGGGCCTTCCGATTTTAAGAAATTTAAATGGAGGTGTGGCATTAATTTGTCCAAGCCAAAGATAAACAGTGCGCCAAGTACGAAACCAATTGCTGCTGGCATTACCTTTTCAAAGCTCTCCCCTTCACTCATTTCAATTGCTGGCGCCAGTAAACTCCAAAAACTCGCTGCAATCATCACCCCGCCAGTAAAGCCAAGCATGCCGTTTAGCACCTTCTTGTTAACGCCCTTGAATAGAAATACGCTTGCTGCACCGAGTGCTGTTACGCCCCAAGTAAAAAGTCCAGCAATTAAAGCTGCCACAATAGGATCTAGGGTTTCAAAGTATGCTATTAGGTTATCAATCATATATGTCCTGAAAATACGCGTTGAAAATAGCTATTCTTTTCAAGAAAATGACGGAAATCATAAATATATTCTCGACTTTATTGAATACAGTAGCTAAAAAATGAGAAGAGCCCCTTTCGGAGCTCTAATAATCGGAGTAGAATACCTTTATTTCACATGGGCACGTAGCATCCATGCAGTCTTTTCATGCTTTTCTAAAATACTAACTAAGAAATCTTCGGTACCAGCATCATTATGATCTTCTGCAAGCTTAATATCTTCGCGTAGACTAATAATTAAGCTCTCAAAATCGCTAAGTAATTCTTTAATGTATCCCTGGCTATCGTTTTTCTTGTATTTCATCTCTGTCAGTTGTGTAACTTCTAGAAATTCTTTCATCGTACCGATCGCATAATGACCAATCGAACGTACACGTTCTGCTATCTCATCAATTAATTCCGCCAACTCGTCGTAGATAGTCTCAAAATATAAATGTTGAGCGTGAAAGTCCGGACCTTCGATGTTCCAATGGGCATTTCTCGTTTTAATATACAATACGTTTTCATCGGCTAATAACCTGTTCAACATCTGTGCAACTGCCGCTGTGTCCTTTTCTTTTAATCCGATATTTGCTTTCATTTTATTATATAGTTTTAATATGTTTTATTAATATGCACTGGCTTCATTTAATTTTTGGATAGCGTCTTCCCCTAATCTTAACTGTACAGCGGTCACAAAAGACTGCAGATGCTCTTCTTTTGTTGCACTAGCAATTGGCGCAGTAATAGATGGTCTTGCTAATAGCCAAGCTAAAGCTACTGAAGATGATGTGGTACGATACGCTGCGGCAACATCCGACAAGGCCTTTACAATCTGTTGCCCGCGCTCATTCCAATAACGTTTTTGGATGCCTTCTCCCCTCGCAGACTTATTAAAATCATCGTCTGACAAGTATTTACCACTTAAAAAGCCACTCGCTAATGAATAATACGGAATAACGGCTAAATTGTTTTGCGCAGCAATAACTTCATAATCGCGCTCGTATTGTGCACGATCGTAAAGATTATACTCAGGCTGCAAAGAAATATATTTCGGAAGATTCAAACGCTCCGAAGTGGATAGACTCTCTTCCAATCGTTCTCCCGTTATATTGGAAGCGCCGATATATCTGACCTTCCCTTCTTTAATTAAGTCCTCATAGGCTCTTAAAGTCTCCTCTAGCGGCGTCTCAATATCGTCATAATGGGTTTGATATAAATCAATATAGTCTGTCTGTAAGCGCTGAAGGGATAATTCTACTTGTTCTTTAATATAAGAAGCTTTCGTATTTGGTTTTGAATCATAACCAAATCTACCGCCAACCTTGGTCATCAAGATCAGATCATCGCGTTTGTTACGCTTTTGTAACCAGCTACCAATGATTGCTTCTGACTCGCCGCCCTTATTTCCGGGAACCCAATGTGAATAGTTATTAGCGGTATCAATCGCATTGAAACCTAAGTCTACAAAACGATCTAAGATGTCAAAGGACGCCTTTTCATCCAATGTCCATCCAAAGACATTTCCTCCGAAAATAATAGGATCAATAAATAATTCTGAATCTGCAATCTGACGTTTGTTTTCCATAGCGGGCGCTCTAATTTTGATAGGTACAAGTTACCGATAATTATGTCTATTTCCCATTATTAAGACCTCTTACTTGTCATAATATTATAACATTACGCTATTAATCACCCACACTTTTGTACTTTTGCCCTTTCGAGGAATTTAATCAGCATGCAAACGAATCTTACCCATCTACATCGTTTTAATCAGGATATTTCTACAGTAAGTCGGCCGGAGGCATTTACCTTCCCCTTTTACTATGAACCACACCCGCTAAGCATTTTGGCGGCACAACAGGTTCAAGAATATTTGATGGAACAAAACGACTTCCAGCATAACTTCGGATTGAAAGACGGGATGCCTGGATTAATCATCGGGAAGATGTTTGGCGTCCTGGTTGTAGAAGACGCTGCTGGTCACTTAGGCTTTATAGCCGCCTGCTCTGGCAAGCTAGCAGGTACTAATCAGCATCGCTACTTCATTCCACCTATTTTCGATATGCTTGATCCTGAGGGTTTCTTTATTCAAGAGGAGCATATTATCAATGCTTTAAATCGAAAGATTGAACGCTTGGAAGCGAATCCTGAAATAGCGACTCAAAAAGTAGCCATTCAAACTACTATTGTGGAAAATGAACAGGAGCTATCGGCACTGCGAAAACTACATAAAGCCAATAAAGCGGAACGTAAGCAGATTCGCGAAACATCAAAAATCGAACTTGATGAACTCGCTTATCAGCTTATCGCAGAAGATTTGATTAAGCAAAGTTACCGCGATCAGCACGACTACGATGTTGCAAAGCAGAAGTGTAAGGACCGCTTAGCAAGTCAAGAAAATATTCTGAATAGTTTGCTTTCGGAAATGGAGAACGCAAAGGAAGAGCGTAAAAGTCGTTCAGGACAACTTCAACAACGCCTCTTTGATCAGTATCATTTCTTAAATGCGGAAGGGAAAACGAAATCCGTATTGGATATCTTTGAAGATCAAATTCATATGCCGCCTCCCGCAGGTGCTGGTGAATGTGCGGCCCCCAAATTGTTACAATATGCGTATCAACAGCAATTGACACCAATTTGCATGGCAGAATTTTGGTGGGGAGCATCTCCATCTTCTGAAGTACGCAAGCATCAGCAATTCTATCCTTCTTGCCGAGGTAAATGCGAACCGATATTAGGCCATATGTTGAAAGGCTTGGCTGTCGATCCGAATCCTATGTTGGAAAATCCGGCACAGGATAAAGAAATCGAATTTATTTACGAAGACGAAGATATTATTGTAGTTAATAAACCGGCGGAATTTCTTTCTGTACCAGGGATTAACGTTCAAGACAGTGTGCAAACCCGGATTGAAAAACGATACCCCGACATTAAATCGCCGATTATTATTCACCGGCTTGACATGTCAACTTCGGGTATTATGGTTCTGGCAAAAAATAAAGAAGCGCATCAAATTATTCAAGATCAGTTTATCCGCCATAGCATTCAAAAAAGATATACTGCACTATTGGAAGGCATCATCGACTCAACACATGGAATCATTGATTTACCGCTTCGCGTTGACCTTGATGATCGCCCAAGACAAGTTGTTTGTTACGAATATGGAAAGCCCGCGCAAACCAAATATGAACTTGTTGCAGTGGAAGGCAATCGAAGCAGAATACATTATTTTCCACTTACCGGACGGACACATCAACTACGCGTACACTCGGCACATAGCCAAGGATTAAATACCCCTATCGTTGGCGATGATTTGTATGGTAGCCGTGCCGATCGATTGCATCTACATGCTGGATACATCTCCTTCCGACATCCGCGAACAGGAGAACAAATGAGCTTCGATGTAGCGGATCCGTTTTAACTTTCGTTTTCATTTTCCTAACTTGTATTGCTAATCAATTCCTCCAAAATGGAAATCTTAAAATTCGTTTATCAGCATCCCCTCTTTGAATCCGCAGATCTCGATCTAATCTATCAAGCACATAAGCGAATTGAACTCAACAAAGGCGACTTCCTTTTAAAGAAAGACCAAATAGCAAATTCATACGCTATTATAGAATCAGGCCTTATCCGCACTTATTTATACGATTATGAAGGTAATGAAATCACTACTGGATTTAGCGGTGTAAATGAGGTCGCGATTGAAGTGGCATCTATCTTTCAACGTATACCGACACTGGAATATATGCAATGCCTAACGGACTGTGTTTTATGGCAAATTGACTATGACCATTTTCAAGAGCTTTTTCATGAAATCCCCGCAATGCGTGAGTGGGGTCGCGCTTGGATGGCATTCGAACTCTATCTTTCGAAAAAGCGTGCAACAGAGATGATTACTGAGCCCGCGACGCAACGTTATCTGCATCTTATGCAAGAAAAACCACAAATTATACAACAAGCGCCACTCAAATATATTGCATCATATCTTGGTGTTACGGATACTTCCTTGAGCCGCATTCGTAAAGAAATCATACATACCTCTTAATTAAGCAATGGAAGCCCCTTACTTTGAAGATCAAAATTACCAGCAAGCCGCGTTAGTAGAATCCCCGCTGATCCAAGCGCATTACGATTACTGCCGATTTACAGGCTGCAATTTGGAACGCTATGACCTCAGCGGCTATAAGTTTACAGACTGCACCTTTACCGACTGTAATTTAAGTCTAGCAAACCTCGCCGGTTGTAGCTTTCAAGACATTAAATTTATTAACTGTAAGCTGCTGGGCTTACACTTCGAAGCATGTAATCCCTTCAATATATCGTTTAGTTTTCAAGACTGTATTTTAGATCATAGCAGTTTTTTTAGATTAAAAATTAAGAAAACAATCTTCGTAGGATCTCGCTTACAAGAAGTGGAATTTGAGGGCGCCGACTTGACACAAGCTGACTTCCAGAGATGCGATCTTCAGCTAGCAAACTTCTTCCAGACAAATTTGGAAAAAGCGAATTTTATCAATGCAGAAAACTTCAGTATTGACCCGGATAGCAATAAGATAAAAGGGGCAAAATTCGGACTACAAGGCCTTCCTGGTCTACTGGAAAAACATCAATTAAAAATCCAATTTTAACATGTCTACTGTCGACCGCGCCAAAGAAGCCTATGAACGTCATGCGCCAAATCTATTAGACTTATTGGCTTCTCATCGCTTGTCGAAAGATAGCTTGGATCTCCTACTCATTGCATTTAAAGATCAAGATCAACTGCAGGTTTATGCTAAAAGGAACAAAGACAGTCGATATCAAATCTTGAAGACATTCGATATCCTCAATCGATCCGGCGTACTAGGACCAAAGAAAGAAGAAGGCGATAAACAAGTACCGGAAGGTAAATACTATATCAATCGCTTTAATCCAAATAGCAAATACCATTTATCTTTAGGCCTAAACTTCCCGAATGCCTATGACATGGCGCAGGGATATACGGGATCAGATATCTTCATTCATGGAGGAATAGAAACAGTTGGTTGTCTCCCCATGGGTGATACAGCAATCGAAGAACTCTATACGCTTGCCTCCTTTGCAAAATCTGCTGGACAGATTCAGATACCCGTTTATATTTTTCCATTTCCACTATCGGATGAAAACCTGTCCATTTACGCTGCGCAGTATTCGCTAGAAACTGTATCGCGTTGGAAAGAGCTTCAAAGAATATTTCAAAAATTGATGGAATCAATCCGAAATGACTAGCGGATATCCAACCATTTCTTTTTTCCAAATGCCCTCTCTAAAGAATTCTATGGCCTCCTAAGGCTGATTGTCTGATTCCGTTCTTCCTATCTACATTTAATATGCTTGCATATTTTATTTATCAATTTACTAGCGTCTAACCCACTAATTTCCAATTAATTTCATTACCTTTAATAGGATACCCAATGCATCAAAATCATGGCATAGGCTATCTTAAACAACGATTATAAACATAAAAGCCTATTACGATGATAGAATCAGCAGGAAAACGCTTGCGTACTGCGATGGCTGAAGAAAAGCCCTTACAGATTGTCGGAGCCATCAATGCTAATCATGCCCTTTTAGCCGAACAATCCGGATTCAAAGCGATTTATCTTTCTGGAGGAGGAGTAGCTGCCGGCTCTTTAGGAATCCCCGATTTAGGAATTACCAATTTACAAGATGTCTTGATTGATGTGGAGAGAATTAGCAATGTCTGTTCTTTACCCCTACTCGTGGATATCGATACCGGCTTTGGTCCCTCTGCCTTCAATATTGCGCGTACCATTCGATCGCTAGATAAAGCTGGCGCGGCGGGCGTACATATTGAAGACCAAGTTGGGGCGAAACGTTGTGGACATCGTCCGGGCAAAGAACTTGTTTCATTAAACGAGATGGTTGACCGTGTTAAAGCAGCAGTAGATGCCCGAATAGATCCTCATTTTGTTATTGGAGCACGCACGGATGCTTTCGCCTCTGAGGGGCTTGAAAGAGCATTGGAGCGTGCGGTTGCTTATCAGGAAGCCGGTGCAGATTTCATCTTTGCAGAAGCTTTATCAGAAATCAAAGATTATCAGCGCTTCGCCGAAGCAACCGGTATTCCCATCCTTGCGAATATTACCGAATTTGGACAAACACCACTCTATACCGTCGATGAGCTACGTGAAGTACAGGTAGGAATTGTATTATACCCGCTATCAGCCTTTCGCGCAGCAAATAAAGCTGCACTCAATGTCTATCAACATATCCGAAAGGATGGCACACAACAAGCTGTAATCGACAGCATGCAAACTCGTGAAGAACTCTACCAAAGCATAGATTACTATGCTTATGAAAATCGACTTGATCAATTATTTAAAAACAAATAATATGAGTGAAGAGAACAGTACAGGTTTTAAGCCTAAGAAAAGTGTCGCCCTTTCGGGTGTTCCCGCAGGGAATACTGCTTTATGTACAGTCGGACGTTCGGGAAATGATCTACATTACAGAGGTTACGATATCTTAGATTTAGCCGATCAGGCAAGCTTCGAAGAGGTTGCTTATCTCCTAATCCATGAGAAACTCCCCAATAAAGAAGAACTCAAGCAGTATAAGCATAAACTAAAAGGTTTGCGAGGATTACCACATGCAGCGAAGGAAGCCTTGAAGCTAATCCCTAAAAAGGCACATCCTATGGATGTACTACGTACATATACTTCGATTTTGGGAACATTAGAACCCGAGCCGTTGGCACATGAAATTGAGAAGACTCGCGATATTATCGACCGATTAATGGCTAGCTTTCCTTCTGCGCTACTATTTTGGTATCACTTCTCCCATAATCATCGTGAAATTACGGTAGAAACCGATGACGACAGCATCGCTGCTCATTTCCTACATCTTCTGCACGGTCAGAAAGCTCCTGCATCCTGGGTTGAAGCCATGCAGATATCCTTGAACCTTTATGCCGAGCATGAATTTAATGCTTCGACATTTACGGCACGTGTTATCGCAGGAACTGGATCAGATATTTACTCCAGCATTACCGGTGCCATTGGTGCGCTTCGCGGTCCTAAGCATGGAGGCGCAAATGAAGTAGCCTTTGAAATACAAAAACGCTATAAGAATGCAGATGAGGCTGAAGCCGATATTAGAAATCGCCTTGCTGCCAAAGAAGTCATCATTGGTTTTGGGCATCCTGTCTACACTATTTCAGATCCTAGAAATGAAGTCATCAAAAGGGTCGCAAAGAAACTCTCCGAAGAGAAAGGAGAGACTACCCTCTTTGAGATTGCCGAACGATTAGAAACGCTTATGTGGAATGAAAAGAAGATGTTCCCGAACTTAGATTGGTTTTCTGCTGTTGCTTATCATATTATGGGGATTCCAACCGATATGTTTACCCCGCTCTTCGTCATGTCAAGAGTATCCGGATGGGGCGCTCACGTTATTGAACAGCGTCAGGACGGCAAGATTATTCGCCCAAGCGCTAACTACACAGGGCCAGAAAACTTAACCTTCGTACCTTTAGAAAACAGAAATTAATAACCTTAGTAAAAAGAATTTATATAGTATATGTCATCCTTTATTTCAAACAATCGACCTCAGCCTGATCAGGTACTAGTCGATATTGCCGATTACGTTTTAGAATATAAAATTACAAGTAGTCTCGCTCTTAAAACAGCACATTACTGCTTTCTAGACACTATAGGCTGTGGCTTCGAAGCCCTTACCTATCCTGCCTGCACAAAATTACTCGGTCCGATTGTTCCAGGCACTATTGTTCCTAACGGAGCCAAGGTTCCTGGTACTCCTTATCAATTAGACCCCATTCAAGCCGCTTTTAATATTGGTGCTATGGTACGCTGGCTAGACTTCAACGACACTTGGCTTGCCGCAGAATGGGGACATCCTTCAGATAACTTAGGTGGTATCCTAGCTGTTGCTGATTGGATTTCTAGAAATCGAATCGCCGAAGGGAAAGAGCCATTAACCATGGATAAGGTTTTAGAAGCAATGGTTATGGCGCATGAAATCCAAGGGGTTCTTGCCTTAGAAAACTCATTTAACAAGGTAGGTTTAGATCATGTTATCCTAGTGAAAGTTGCCTCTACAGCTGTTGTCGGCAAGTTAATCGGATTGAGCAAAGACGAATTGATCAACGCTATTTCATTAGCATTCGTCGATGGCCAGTCTCTAAGAACATATCGTCACGCGCCAAATACCGGAAGTAGAAAATCATGGGCTGCCGGCGACGCAACATCTAGAGCTGTAAGACTAGCCTTAATTGCTCAAAAAGGTGAAATGGGATACCCTTCTGTGTTAACCGCGCCGATATGGGGATTCTATGACGTATCCTTCAAAGGACAAGCTTTCAAATTCCAGCGTAGCTATGGTTCATACGTAATGGAGAACGTATTATTCAAAATCTCGTTCCCAGCGGAGTTCCACTCGCAAACCGCTGTAGAAGCAGCCATGACCCTACATGAACAATTAAAACAACTCGGAAAAACAGCCGCAGATATCAAGTCAATTAAAATCAGGACGCATGAGGCAGCTATTCGAATCATCGATAAAAAAGGTCCGCTACATAACCCTGCAGATCGGGATCACGCGATACAATACATGGTTGCCGTACCTTTAATCTTCGGACGCTTAACAGCTGCAGATTATGAAGACAATGTTGCTACAGACACTCGTATTGATGCCCTACGGGATAGAATCACTTGTCATGAAGACCCTCAGTTCACCGTAGATTACCATGACCCTGAGAAAAGATCAATCGCCAATGCGTTAACCTTAGAGCTCGAAGACGGTACTGTATTGCCTGAGGTAGTAGTTGAATACCCTATCGGACATAAGCGCCGCCGTGATGAAGGAATTCCGAAACTTATCGAAAAATATAAAATTAATATTGCGCGCGTATTCGCCGAAAAGCAACAAAAAACTGCAATCGAACATACGTTAGATTACGATACTTTCGTGAAATTGAAAGTGAATGAACTAGTGGATATGTATTGTTGATGAGATGTTAGATGTTATATTTTAGATATGAGATGTTAGATATTAGATGTGAGATATTAGATCTTAGATTTATTAATAAAAATGCGAAATTAGCAGCGTTTAGAGTTATTTTCGATGTCTTTAGTCTACTATTTTATAACTTAAATCATACGTCAAATATCTAATGTCTAATATCTAATGTCTCATATCTAAAATCTAATGTCTCCCATTTAAAATCTCCAAAAACACACTCAACTCAATACCATGTCCTATCGTATCTTTCAAATAGAAGCGATACAATAGTGAAAGTACCGCACAAATGATCAGTGCTGGCAGGAATGACTTTGTGCGATACTTCTCCCCTTTTGGATAATATAGTTTTTTTAGCAGATAAAATCCCAAGCATCCAATCGCTGGAATCAATAGAACAATAATTCCATTCCGTCGAAAATCCCAAGCATCACGAAGCTGAATCATATACGGCATCGAGAACCATTGAATTCCTGTGAAAACGATACCATACAAAATCGTTGGAATGATGGCTTGATATTTCTCCAGCTTTACAAAATTCCAAACTTGTAATCCTGTCGCAAATGGGAAACCGAAAATAAGGTTAAATACATAAACCAGGTAATCGCTATAGAGAGCTATACTTGAAGGATCATCCGTATAATACTCATCCTTAATCGTGCGGTAGTCTTGCAATTCTTCGACCTTTTCTTCTTCCTTTTTCTTATCGATTAGCGCTTGAACCGCAAGAATCTCTTCCTCCGTGAACACGCGGTTTCGAGATTGTAGAATCTCAAACGCAAGCTCAACAGCCTCGGAAACATATCGACTATCGGATGCAATATATCGCTCTAATTGTCGATCTGATAAACCTTGCAACACTCTCTTTTTTACCACATTGATTTATTTGAAGATTAAAAGTATAATATTTCCAGGAAATATAAAACAGATATAGTGATACCCAGCGGTATTGATTCTTGAAAAAGCAAAATAAGCGCCACCTCTATTCCAAGCTTGAATCCGACGAACTTCTAAATTCTCCTATCTGAAATCTAATATCTAAAAACTATCTTTGCAGCTGATTAAAAATAAGCTATAGTGGTTAACGTAAATAACATCTCGGTTTCCTTTGGTGGAACAACACTTTTCAGCGATGTATCATTCGCAATTAATGAGAATGATAAAATCGCCTTAATGGGTAAAAATGGTGCTGGAAAATCAACATTACTAAAGATTATTGCAGGTGTTGGGAAGCCAACGACAGGTGCGGTTACCGGTCCTAAAGACGCGGTGATTGCCTACTTACCACAGCACTTGTTGACGAAAGACAACATGACGGTTTTTGAGGAAACATCAAAAGCCTTCGACGAGGTATATAAAATGCGTGATGAGCTAGAAGAGCTGAATGAGCAGTTAAACATTCGTACAGACTACGAAACGGATGATTACATGAAGCTTATCGAACGCGTCTCGGAGCTTAGCGAAAAGTTCTATTCGATTGAAGAAACGAACTATGATGCAGAGGTAGAGAAGGTCTTGAAGGGATTAGGTTTTGAACGCTCAGACTTCACTCGTCAAACATCAGAATTTTCAGGCGGATGGCGGATGAGAATTGAGCTAGCGAAGATCTTATTGAAAAAACCAGATCTAATCCTACTCGATGAGCCAACAAACCACATGGATATTGAAAGTATTCAATGGTTAGAAGACTTCTTGTTAACCCAAGCCAAAGCCGTTATTGTTATCTCTCACGACCGTGCTTTTGTTGATAATATTACCAACCGCACAATCGAGGTGACGATGGGTAAGATCTACGATTACAAAGCGAAGTATAGTCATTATTTGGAACTTCGTAAAGAACGTAGACTGCATCAGTTGAAAGCATATGAAGAGCAACAGCGATTTATTGCCGACAATCAGGAGTTCATCGATCGTTTTAAAGGAACCTATTCAAAAACATTACAAGTACAATCTCGTGTAAAAATGTTGGAGAAACTAGAGGTTATCCAAATCGATGAGGTCGATAATTCAGCACTTCGTTTAAAGTTCCCTCCTTCTCCACGTTCAGGTACATACCCTGTTATCGTGGAAGACTTATGTAAATCATACGGCGATCATTTAGTATTCAAAGACGCTAACATGGTTATCGAACGTGGGCAAAAGGTAGCATTTGTTGGAAAAAATGGCGAAGGTAAGTCAACCATGATTAGAGCAATTATGGGAGAAATTGATATTGAAGGTACACTAAAAGTGGGTCACAACGCCAAGATTGGTTACTTCGCACAGAATCAAGCTGCACTCTTAGATGAAGAGATGACCGTTTTCGAAACGATTGACCAAATTGCTGTAGGTGATGTACGCGTAAAAATCAAAGATCTACTAGGCGCATTTATGTTCAGTGGCGACGATACAACCAAGAAGGTAAAAGTACTTTCAGGAGGTGAGAAAACACGCCTCGCAATGATTAAACTTCTATTAGAACCTGTGAATGTGTTGATCCTCGATGAGCCGACAAACCACTTGGATATGAAAACAAAGGACATTATCAAAGATGCACTTCAAGAATTCGATGGAACCCTAATATTAGTATCTCACGACCGTGATTTCTTAGACGGACTAGCAACTAAGGTATTTGAATTTGGAAACCAACGCGTTCGCGAGCATTTCGAAGATATCAAGGGCTTCCTAGAATACAAGAAAATGGCAAGTCTTAAAGAAATAGAAAAATAAAATGAAAGAACGTTTCAATTAGGTTCAGCATGTTACTGAGCCTAATTGATTCTTCCAATTTAACCTACTAGCACGAATCCATCGTTGCCTTTAAATCCTCAATCAATCTCGGACTGTAGTAATGACGGCCGCCAATACGTATAGGATTTAGCAAACCACTCCCAACCCACCGATAATAAGTACTTCGTCCTATTTTTAATAAACGCTGTACATCCTGCGCATCCAATAATATAAGTTCTGGATTCTCAATGTCTAAGGAACCTTGTTGCCGCGGAGTCCCATCTGGTAATTCATTTTGTGATTCGAAATGCAATATCAATAGCTTCAATATTTTGTCGACGGTGGCCTTCGTCTGCAAAAGAAGTGATTTCATAAGTATCCCTCCGGAGATAGAAATAGTGAACAGCCCTTGGATTCAATCATTAAAAATTGATTTATTCAAATCTAACTATTAACTAATTTACACAGTGCTATTAACTATTAAATAAACAATAGCATTTTGTTAGGGAATCATTGACTCTTGTCAGTGTTGAAGATTCGTTTGCCTCACCTTTATCCAACAGCCAAAATCAATACTTGAACATGCGCAATTCTCTTAATTTCTGATTCAGATAACCGAGTCTTAAAAACTCATCTCATCGCCTATTTTTACATATAAATTATCATTTCACCAGCTTTTTATTGCATTTTTGTAAGGTGTAAACGAAATGATTAGCAATGTTCTTAAAAAAAATTAAATCTACCTTAACCTTTGCCTTAGCGATCTCTGCTTTAGCGGCAACAGGACAAGAAATTGAAAAACCAAACATCTCGTCAAAAACAAGCTTCGCTATTGTTGTAGATAGGAAAACATACGATGCCGCAAAAGATGAAATTGCTGCATATAAGAAACTTGTAGAAAAGGATGGACTTGGCACCTATATTATTTATGCAAACTGGGAATCACCTGATAAGATTCGTGAAATTCTAAAAGACTTATATCAAAATAAAAAGTCTCCTTTAGAAGGAACCGTATTGATTGGAGATATCCCTATCCCGATGCTTCGCGATGCGCAGTTTATGACCTCGGCCTTGAAGATCAATCAAAATATACGTTGGGATAAATCATCAGTACCCTCTGACCGTTTCTACGATGACTTCGACTTGCAATTTGATTATTTAAAACAAGATACAGCGGCGTCTAGAAAGTTATTGCATTACTACTCCCTTAAAGCAGAATCACCACAATATCTAGAAATGGATATCTATTCTGCAAGGATTAAGCCTCCGGTTGCTGCAGGTGAAGATAAAATTCAAAAAATTAAAGACTACTTAAAACGCTTAGTAGCTCTACGTGGCAAAGAATACCCATTAGATGATATGATTGCATCTTACGGGCATGGCTACAACTCCAATGCTGTAAACTCAATCACAGGGGAAGCATTGGCCTTAAAAGCACAGATGCCGCAGCTCTTCAAACCAGGAGGATCTGTGAAGTTCTTAAACTTCAGAAACGCTGATTTCATGAAGTTCAATCTATTGTCGGAACTAAAGCGAAACGATATTGATTTCGCATATATGACTGGACACGGAACTGCAACGCTACAACTGTTAAACGGTTACCCTTACGTATCCAGTCCACAGCCTTCTATGGAGAATGTCGGACGATACCTACGCTCAAAAGTTAGAAATGCAAAAGAAGATGGCCGAGACGTACAAAAAACAATCGACGGATTTAAAACTTCGTTAGGCGTATCAGACAAGTGGTTTGCTGATGCTTTCGATCCAAAATCCATCGAAGCAGACTCCATCTATAACATCAATCTAGATGTACAAATGGACGACCTGAAAGACGCCGGTATCAAATCTAAAGTCGTTTATCTAAACAGTTGTTTAACCGGTTCTTTCCAACTCGATAATTACATTGCTGGATACTACCCTTTCTCCAATAATGAGAATATTGCAGCCATTGCTAATTCTGTAGGTGTACTTCAAGATTTATGGCCGACCGAAATGATGGGCTTATTAACAAACGGATACCGTATTGGAAATTGGCTAAAACATATCGCTTATTTAGAAACGCATATTCATGGAGACCCAACATTCCACTATGCGTCTTCGAAAGCAAAAGAATTGAATGAGGCGGCAACATTAAACAAGTCGGCGAGCTATTGGAAAAAAGTACTCCAAGAAAATGACGCCGATTTACAATCCTTAGCGCTGAACAAACTGACTAATATTCTTCCCGAAAAAGAGGTTTCCCCACTTTTAAAGGAATACTATTTCAACTCCGCTTTTGAGCCTACACGCATGCAAGCATTTCAGTTATTACGTCGATTTGAAAATAAAGAGTACCAGGAAGTATTACATGCCGCCAAAGGTGACTCATATGAATACATCCGTCGTCGTGCAATTTATGACTTGACAGACTATGGATCCGATGATTTCTCAAAAGATTTAATTGAGTTCTATATCAATGACCCGCATTCTGAGCGTATCGCTTATCGTGCTCGTTGGGCTCTTCAGTTTATGAACCCTGATCTAGCGAAGCAACATGTTAATGAATTAATTCGTAACAATCCGGCGATTGCAGGTCGTGAAGAATTAGCAAACAAACTCGACAAAGACTTGGATTACTATAAATCAAAATCCGAGGAACTATTAAAAGCACTGCAAAATCCAGAGCTTTCTGAAAAGGAAAAACTAAGTGAAATCAAGTCCTTACGACTATATAGACATCACCGTGTAGTACCTGCGGTTATTGATTTAGCCAAAGACAATAAAAATTCAGAGAACGTAAGAACAAATGCATTAGAAGCTTTAGGATGGTTTACCCTTTCTTACCAGCGAGAAGCAATTGTGGAAGGTTGCGAAAGTATTATCGCTTCCGATGCGCCTGCCGCAGTAAAGAATGAAGCCTTGAAGACAAAAAACAGAATCCATGCAGCATCGCACAAGATCTAATTGGACATACAAAAGATAGCCTTTTATAGGCATAAAAAAGCCGGTCACTATGCTATTAGTGACCGGCTTTTCTAATTCTTTATCTTTAGTGTTTATGATCTAAAGGAGGCGTAATCATAATATGCGCTTTATAAGTTCCTTCATCCATCAACCAAGGCATACCTATATTATTTCCCTTATTTGCCATACCGTAATCAGCCGCTTTAGCGAAAGGAACATAAATTACATAACGACGTTTTGCTTCTGCAATCTCACCAGTTTCTGCATTTAACTTATCCGCATCTCCCCAGTATCCATAAAGCATACTTGGTGTCTGTGGAATCGATAACTTACCAGCCTTAAATTCTGCCTCACGAATTTCATCACGTTGTTTGCGCTTTCCGTCCGCTGTCAATTCACGACCTCTAGCCATAAACGGCTCTAAGCTCTCTGGGTAACAGTAGGCATAATAAACCGACATCCGATAATCCGGTGCCAAGCAAATAAAACCGTTTGAACCCTCGCGTAGGGTCACAAATTTACCCTCAGGGCTGTAACCTAATACTTTTGCAGCATCTCGGAATTCCGCAGGTGCCGCCTGTGTAGCAATCTTTATTTGAACCTCTGCAGGTAAAACTGCTCTAGGCTTTACCTCTTTCGTCTGTTGGGCTTGGGCATTTAGCGCCATCGCTGCAAGCAGCATGACAAAACTCATTAATTTTTTCATCTTCTATTCTTTTATAATCCTTTGCTAATACTACAAATATAAAGCCTTATTTCTGTTAAAATGTCGCTCCAACACTAAAATTAAATGATTTGCGATCTTTAAATGTGTAAGAATCGGTCTTTAAAATTCCGAGATTGCCTTTTACAAACAGCTGCACGTTCGAACTTGCTCGCAATTGCTGTGCATAGTAAATTGGAACTTCAAATTGTTGATAGTCGGCTTTGTAATACTGATAATTGCGAGTCTCCAAATCAGTGACTGTTATAGTTTCAGCATCCGAACCGCTGTAATCGTAAGCTCCAGATAGATTCTTATTTAAATTCACTTTCAAACCGATTGATAGCTGAGACTTTAAAGCTGTTGATAAATTAAACAATTTATGGGCTTCTAGACCATAAAGAAGATTCTCAGCAAACATACGCGAAGCCGGAATTAAGTACCGATCGTCCATTTTAGAATAACCCACACGCGCCGAAGCTTTCCAATTGTAGGCATCGCCTGATTTGCGTAGTAATTCATATTTTCCAGAAAAAGCCTTTCGCTCGTAAGTGGAGCGAACACTCTGGAAGCGGGTGTAGTAGCCTTCACTATCTATCCCACTGACAAACTCATTTATATATTCAATTCCTTTGCTCTTCGAAGTCAAAAAGTCCGCACGAAAACCGTGTAAATACAAGTCACTTCCTTTTTGCAACTGTAGACTTCCATCCCACTCCTTTTTCAAAATAGAACCTCCAGGCCGTGCATTGGTAAACGATATCTCTGCATCTTCAGCCAGTACGGTATAATTCGCTTGCAATAAAACCTTAACTGGACCCTGATACTGATATTGTAAACCACCGCCTAGGGCATCGCCAAGGTAATTCGTAGTACGTCCTGATCCTAGGTAATTAATCGAATTCCCTAAACCTAACAAAGCATAATATGGCTGCGATTCATAGTCTATCGCATTACTGTTATTCGATTCTTCTTTATAATTCTTATAAAAGAAATTTGCACCCAAGTGATTTTGCTCATCAATAGAATATATAACACTAGGTTGTAAATCGAGCTGATAGTATTTATTAACGGTTCTAATATCACGTTGTTTAGCCCCAGAGGATGCCTTGTAATTTCCCGACACACCAATGTGCCATTTCTCCCCGAGCGTGGCACTGGAAGCCTTAAAACCTATTGCATAATGCTGATTCAACCAATCTGACGAATTCGTATCGGCATAGGCATAAGGCATCCCACGGAATGGGTCAATTAGCGAAGTATTATATTCCGCATCTTCAATTCTATTTCTAGAATATTTAAAATATCCCTGTACATAGGAGTTCTTTAAATAAAGATTACCACGTGTATATAGATTTAAATCGCTCAATGTTTCCCCTGTTTGTGGACGACGGAAATTGCCAGTTGTTTTCGAGTAGCCTCCAGCCACACTAGAATGTTGCTTTGGCTGATCTAAGGTTAAGCCGGCAGCATTATGACTATGCTCCCACTGTAAGTATTCGATCTCTTGCTCTTGCTCAATAATAGATTGCGTTCCTTCCTGCGCTGATGCTGGTACTGTCCAAGCGAAACAGGCTGAAAGGGTAAGTACTTGATATATTTTTTTCATCGGATAGCTAAGCTTAATTATTTTGCACTGGACCAACTTGGAATTCCTTCCCCAAAAAAGCGAAATTGTGGAGTAACCAAACGTTCAAAATCTTCTGTACTGTTGTTTGTATCTTGCAGAATAGGCAATCCCGCCGCGTTCTTTCCTGAGGTTTTACGACGTACCCCTTTGGAGTTATAACTCGCGCCAACATAGGTCATCCCGGCATCTAAAACGGAGGCAACACGCTTGGCGGTAATCATATTCTCATTTTGTCCACATTCAACAGCATCCATCACAAAATCCAACGGTATCTTCGCGTAAAGTGTTGCCGACGTTGTCGCTAGATTACGCGTCTGCAAGGCTTTATTGCCTACAGGATCGTAAGCTTTACCTTCCGGGATCCTGAAAATTACGTATGCACCCCCCATAACGGAAGTCAAGTATTGCGGCAAGCTTCCCTTTCCCGCTAAACCATTATAAAAAACATGCTGCATATCAGCCGCTGGTTGATCCGGGAAGTTCGCATTGTTCATATTAAATTCAAATTCCGACGTCGAACAATCGATTGGCGATTTAGGATTATACTGCGCCAATTTATGATTCGCAGCAAACTGTGCAATACTAAAAGATTCTCCAGGCGCTAAAGGATACTCCCTTCCACTTCCTGGAATTTTCCAAATACGCTCCGCGTAAACATATTGACCCGCATCTTCTTCAGGCCATACCGGAAGATTCGTTGTCGCAGCACCTGGAACCAAATTCGCAAAATGAAGACCATCTAAGTAAACCGTTTCATCCGAGTTATTGATGATTTCATAAAACTGATTTCTAAAGTAAAATGGCTCCGTACCAGCATAAAACAACTCACTAAAAGCTAATGGTCCTACAGACGCACCATTAACATCTATGCTAATCGATTCACTATCTTTAACGACTAGATAGTTCACCTTACTACCGTTCAAATAATAAGTCTTCCCATCCTGCTCGACATTACCTGTAATATTTATCGAATATGTACCGGGAATTAATTTTTCAATTCGATTAACGCCTTCAGTCATCGTATGCTCGATGCGATAACCCTCCGAAAAGTTTTCCAATACTATCTTAAGACCTTCTGTGGTTTGAATACCTGCGGAAGCAGGATTTGCTGTAACATTTAAACTCATGTAAGCAATGTCGTCCGTATCTAGACCATTGTCAATGCGGCTGCAAGCACTACTAATACTTGCCGCTGCGACAAGGCCGAATAAAGTATATTTAATTTTCATTATAGACATTATTTAATAATAAGAGCGAGATTTAATCCAAAGAAGTATGGATTATTGGAATTTCGACTGATATATTCTGATTTCACACGATCTGAACGATGGTTAGGATAAGACCTAAACATATTGTTCGCGAAGAACGAAACACGCATAATATCCCGAATTTCCTTGGTAATATTAATATTGAAATTCATGAAAGCAGGTAAGCTTTCTTTCAACTCTTCCGGACGACTGACTTTACGAACAATGTTTTTAAATTCGGCTTCATCCTTCTTACTCGGGTCGAAATCATAAACTTGTCCGTCGTATTTACTAATGTAACTTAATGGAATCGAGTCATTTCCATAAACCTTCCAATTCGTATCGTTCCAAATAGTCTCTGCCGTTAAAGTAATAGCAAGTCCAATCGACGGAATATTGTGAGTCGCACGAATCGACGTACTTGCTGCTTTATGATAGTTCACCTCCATGTCCGGAGCATAAAGTCCAACATGTGTTCTGTTGGTTGCCCCTAAACCACTCTCACTGTCATAGTAGGTATAATTCGATGAGAACGCTTTACGCCATAAATACATACCATTTATGCTAAACTGGGTCCGAATCGCGTCAATACGCTTTAAGTGAAGCTCCATCTCCACCCCTTTCTTTTCTAAGCGGTTGGTATTGTTCGGCATGAAATATTTCGATAAGATCGGATTGTGTGTTCCTACCAAATCAGCGTTCGCATTCGCTCGCTTGTATTCTATATAATCGACGCTTTGAAAAGAATTAGGCAAATAGCTGTAACTGTATCCATCGATTAATTGCTCTTGAAAACCAGTTACACGTAACTGCGATTTGCCAAGTTGCAAATCAAAACCCAGCTCCGATTTCTTATTTTTCGCAATCTTCAAATCACTATTTTCAGTGTCGAAGACGCGCGTCGTAGTGATAAACAATTGCTGATCCGCGGGAATTGTGGACGCCAATTCATTGATGTTTACATACTCAAAGTACGCGCGCTCAGGATGTAAATAGGTTAAGCTCGGCGCCTTTGCTAATAATCCGTAGCCCCCACGAAGAGTTAACACATTCGGTATCAATTCGAAATTTGCATTAATACGTGGTGATAAGGCCGAATGGCCGCCACTAAATAAGTCATAACGAATACCTGCTTCAATATTCAGATCGTGCGCGCCAAAATGGGCAGTAAAATTCTCTTGCGCAAACAAACCGAATTGTTGAAGTCCGGGAACCTCGCGGAATGTACGCTTTCTAGTTGTCGAATTAGGAACCTGCGAGTTCCTAATCGGGGGTAGTGAGTCGACAAATTGCTTTCCATCCCCAAAATTCTTATCGTACTTAAAATCAGCACCAATAACCCATTTATGTTGTGTATTCCCGACCTTATTAAAGAACGACGCCATCGCTTTTGCAAAGCCCGAAAACTCACGTCCATCAATACCATACTCACCAACATAGGTAGCAGGTAAATAAACCGCATATAAGCTTTCCTCGCCAGCAGGGATATTTGTTATTTGATTTCCATCTGCATCGTAAATCGCTTGCCCAGGCCTGTTCGATAATACAGCTCCGTCAGTATAGGTCATGGAATATGGCGCTGTCGCATTCGTATATTGTGACTTTAAATACGAATCCTTATGCTGATAATTACCACTTAACGTGTAACGTATATTTTTCAACCATTTGTCAGTAAAAGACAGTGTACCATTGGTATTCAGGTTAAAGCCAACTTCCTTACCGGATGTTTCAAGAAATGTACGTTCGTCGTCAGGGTTCTGCTTACGCGTCGATTTACCAAAATTAAACGCTAATGCGGTATTTGTAGAAAGACGATTATTCAATAATCCTCGGCTATATAACGTATTAAATGTCGCTCGTTGATAAAAAACATTGCCTTCTTCAGGCTTAGTGACATTATAACTATAATCAGCACCTAAATTTAAAGCGCCTTTTGATTCTGCTAATTGAATCCCTTGATTTGCCATAAAAGAATACAAATTGGGATTCGTTCTCGCTTCAATGGTTAAAGGTTGCTTTCCCGCCTTTTGGTTAACAATCACAGCACCCGAAGCAACATCGCCATATTCAACGGAAGGAATACCGCGAATAACCTCAACGGACTCGATATTTTGAATAGGAATATTACGTACATCAATTCCACCAGCGGCAGAAGCGCCCCCTGACATCGAGGAATTTAATCCTACGCCTACAGGATTCATGACTTGCATATTCGCGTTGTTCGAAGTCGGTGCCCCATTGACAATAATTGATGTACCGAAGGCATTGAAATTATCAGAGCTCGCGCCAACAATTTGACGAATGTTGATTTGTTTTGAATTCGTTAAATCCGGATTCGACGCCCGCGCTCCGGGCATTAAGCTCATCACATCCGCTAAGCTATTCGCCTGCAAATGCTCAATCGCTGCCCGGCCGATAACGGAACTCGTTGCCGCATTTTTTGAAGAGGCCTCCGCAGTAACGCCAACCTCATCCAACCTAAACGAGTTGTCTCGAAAAACCAATTGAATCTGCTGATTATCAATTAGATTTATAGCCGTATCTAGCGATACCTTCCCAACAAATTGTCCGTGTAAAGCGATCTTTCCGGTCGGAAGATCCTTAAATTCAAATTTCCCAGAACCATCAGTCGATAAACTAATGCCCATATTTTGAATGCTGAGTGTCGCTTGTCGTAAAGGAACAAGTCTGCCGTTCACCGTTTCATAAGCAGTCCCTGTTAGTGTTGCTCGTTTCTCCTGTGCGGAAAGTGGATGGTATAAGAATATGCTTAAGCAAGTCCCGATGATTCCGAACGTAATGGTATTAAATTTCATCTGCAATAATGCGAGTATAAATTAATAATAGAGGTGAGAGATGGTAGATAAATAGAAGCTCTCACTGTTTCAGGTGCAAATATACCTGTTTAGAATCTTTCTAAACAAAAAAAGATCAAATTATATGGGAATAATAGACATTAGATCCAAAACTTAAGACCAAACACGTAGATCGATCCCTTTAAATCGTATTAAAATCAGATCGACTAGCGTTAAATTGCTTATACTTAAATAGCTGATCGAAATAGAGCGAAAGGGCGCCCTATTGTGTATTTTGTATATCTCCTTTCAACGAATGACAGCTTTGCGTTTATTTCCGAAACAGTTAGGGGTTTACCAACGCTAATAGCATAAAACATAGGTGAATTGAGAATTGATAAGCACCCAAGGGTTGAGCTCCGAAGAATGCCCCTAGTATCTACGCAAAATATAGCAAGCCAAAACCGAATATCCACGAAGCATACAGATCCTAGAATTTACAAATAAATCCAAAGGATAAATTCAATACACATACATCTAACGTCTTATATCTAAGGTCTAAAATCTAAAGTTTAAAATCTATACTCCATCAGTCCCTCCTCTACATCTTCTTCTTGAAATCTAAATCCTAGTTTCTCGATAAGACGTATGGATCGATGGTTGGAAGGCATCACTAATGCCAGCAATTGGATATGGGGAGTAGCATTGCGGAGAGCCTCTAAATAGGTTGAAACGGCTTCATAGGCATATCCTTTACCGTTTTGTTCGGGAAGAAAAGCGAATCCAACGTCGGGATGTTGATAGGTATCTCGGTAGAGCAGAGTCACGACGCCAATAGGTTCGAAATCAGCTTTATTACGGACAACATGGTAATAGAAATTGTCCTTTTTCAAGATCCAGTGGATATAAGCTAAGGCATCTTCGAGCTCATGAACTTCCTTATCCCCAATAAATTGGATCCAGCCCTCTGTATTTAGCAACTTGAGGATAAAGGCGGAGTCGTACATATCTAATGGACGAATATCTAATCTTTCGGTCTGTAAATTGATAAACATAGCTAGAGATAAGATTAAATTACGGAAAGAATTCCATAAAATAAAAACGCTAATAATAGAACTTAAGTTGTCAATTGCCTCTCTTTTCGACCGAAAGAAATACTAATTCTCCTTCCAGAGCCCACGTCCGTTTTCTCTTGCCTCTCGTTGTGCGGCCAGTAAAAGCTCCTGATGCTTTACATTTGGAGGGATTGTCATCGTCATCGCGTGACCTTTACGGAGCATAAGTTCATTTAAGAAAGTGCCATCTTCCAAAAAGACATAGGCTAGTGTTCTTCCATAGCGATCGAGAGAGTCAACATCAAATTTTAGTGAAACACTTGGACTCTTACTCAACACTTCAGTTAAATAAGCTTTAGACACAGCACCGTAAGGATGCTTCTTCTTGTTAAACACGGTCTTGGTTTCAGGAGCGTCAATTCCGATTAATCGGATCTTCATGCGCGTACTGTCAGCACGAATTGCCCAGAAGGTGTCACCATCTATATAACTCGCAACACGAACAAACTCGCCTAGCTCCTCTTGCTGCTGAGGAAAATCAGAAGCGACTTGAACATACTGCTGAAATCCCTGAATAGATTCACAAGCACATAAAGAACAGAAAAGAAGAAGGCTAATTAAAAAAGTACGCATCACAAAAAATATATTTTCATCACCCAAATTGGTTGAGGCTGCCAAAAGTAAGGCTTTTTATAAGATTAGAAAATGATTTGTGACCCTATATTTTAGCGATTGTCATCATTTCGGTTCGCGAATATCTAACACATCCCTTATTTTTGTAAAAAACAAAGAGATGAGCGAAGGAAATACTAGAGCGAATATAAAGCCCGGCATGATCGTTAATATTATTCTGAAAAAAGATCAACGCAGTGGGAATCTGACCGAAGGTGAAGTAAAAGATATTCTTACCTCTTCGCCTTATCATAGTCGAGGTATCAAAGTTCGACTGACAGACGGTTCTGTCGGTCGTGTCGCAGAAATTGTCGAAGACGACTTTTAATTGGCACTTTTACAGTGTAAACATCTTAAGAATAGCTTTTTAACAAAGTCCTGACAAATAAAACCGCCTTTCTCCTTTTTAATGGCTATGTTTGCCATTTTTGGCCTATTCGCTAGAATTTGAATCGGCTAGGATCTAAGTTTTATTATCATGATTGCAGATTTGAAGGAGAAGGAAATTAAGGATATTTACCGAACTTCCATTATTCAGCAGACCGCTTACTGGTCAAAAGTTAAATTACTTCAAGGCGTCGAAACAGCGGCGTTTAACTTTAAGATTGACAAGGCAGATTTGCCAAATCAAACGCCCGATACAGAATCTTTCTTAATCGGTGACCTGTTGATTGTTATTCAGAAGTTGGATGCAGAGCATTGCATCGCTTACGTTCCTTATGGACCGGAAGTTGAACCTGTAGAAGATATGCAGGGTTACTTTTTGGAACAGCTTTCTGAAGCCCTTCGAACTTACCTTCCAAAACAATGCATCATGATTCGCTATGACTTGTCATGGCAATCCTTATGGGCCAATGAAGACGATTGTTATGACTTACACGGCAATTGGCTAGGGGCTCCAGACAAGCGTTTACAAGAAATTAGACTCAACTATAGCACTAATCATTGGAATCTTCGAAAGGCAAATACCGACATCCTCCCTTCCAACACCATTATGATGGATTTGAAGAAAGATACGGATACCTTATTAGCGAATATGAAGCCGAAGACACGCTATAATATCAACTTAGCGGGCAGAAAAGACGTTAAGATTCGGTCCCTCGACCTCGATAGTCTTGATATTTGGTATGAGCTCTATAGGCAGACTGCTCAGCGCAATAACTTCTTTCTGCATGATATTAATTATTTTCGGATCGTCCTAACGGCACGTGCTAACGACACACAATCGCCAGCCGATGTATATTTACTTATTGCGGAGGTTAACGACAAGCCTTTAGCTGCGATGTTCTTAGTGGTCACTGGTACGCGGGGAACCTATCTATATGGCGCTTCAGCAACAGAAAATAGAAACTATATGGCGACCTACGCCTTGCAATGGAAAGCAATGCAGATTGCAAAAGAAAAAGGCTGTACAGAATATGACTTCTTTGGCATTTCGCCGCAAGCTGATCCTGCCCATCCTATGTATGGACTCTATCGCTTCAAATCGGGATTTGGAGGCCAAATTTACCATCGTATGGGATGTTGGGACTATCCACTCGATCAAGAAAAGTATGCAATTTATGCATCAATGGAATTTAAGAATCAAAGCTATCACTTAAGCTAAAATCTATAAAAGACACCTCCCGGAAGGTGTCTTTTTACTTTACCCTATATTCCTCCGCTAGGGACTATATCTTACAGTTACATACCTTCAATTCCATATACTTTAGCAGGAAGGTTTTCGGCCGTTAGAAACTTAAGGATTCTATTTACTAACTTGCATTAAAATGATTTTACACCTATGAAAACAACAGATAAACATAATGAGCGAATTGCAAAAATGATCTTTGGCTCTGTATATCCCATGTATATTCAGAAAGTAGAGTCCAAAGGTAGAACGAAGGCAGAGCTTGATGAAGTGATTACCTGGCTTACTGGTTTTGACGAAAAGAAAATACAAGAGCTTGTTGAGCAACGCATCACTTTTGAAGAGTTCTTTAATCAGGCTAATCTTAATCCCAATGCAAATTTAATTACGGGTGTTATCTGTGGCTATCGCGTGGAGGAGATCGAGAATCCATTGACGCAAAAGGCGCGTTATTTAGATAAATTAATCGACGAAATTGCTAAGGGTAGAAAGATGGAAAAGATCCTCAGAAAACCCGCTTAATTCTTATTGAATTGTTGCAATGCAATTATTTTCATTTTTTCTGTAACCTTTCGAAGAGCAAGATGCACTAATGATAAAACCAGATAGAATATGAAAGAATTAGTCGGAATATTAGTTCCAGTAGCCTTGTTTGCTTGCATTACGTTGAGCGTTTATTTTGTAAATCGCTTCCGTTACGATGCAATAAAAACATTAGGGGGTCCCATTCCTCGAACGCCAAAGTCAAGATTTTCATGGAAAAGAACTGGGATTATTGCCCTTGGTTTTTCCATCGGTTTACTCCTTGTCGGATTTTTGCAGAACTTAAATCTCATTCAAGACAATCAAAGTGAAGGATTCTTTATTATCGGAACAATTACATTTTGTGTAGGATGTGCTCTGTTTATTGCAGATCGTGTCAACACGAATGAAGAAGAGATAGATGGATAATATCTATATAGATAAAGTATTATCCGGTGATCGCCATGCTTTTCGGTACTTTATAAGTACCTACAAGGACATGGCATTCTCCATTGCTATATCTATGCTTAAGAATGAGCTTTTTGCCGAAGAAGTTGTGCAAGAGGCTTTTGTGCAAGCCTATTTATCCCTGTCAAACTTTAAAAAGGAAGCTAAGTTTAGCACTTGGTTCTACAAAATCCTCGTCCGCACAGCGTATAAGTATCGGGCAAAAAACAAAATTGTTGACGCTGAATTTGATCTTTCCAAACATGATCTCCCACAGCAAGAAGCAATTTTACAGAGTTTAGTGCGGAAGGAACAAAGCGAAATCATCAACGATGCGCTAATGAAAATACCTTCCAATGAAAGCTTAATTCTGAGGCTTTTCTATTTGGAAGAACTCAGTGTGAAAGAGATTACAGAAATTACAGGATGGACCGAGAACAATAGTAAAGTTATCCTCCACCGTGCCCGTAAGAGCTTAAGTATAGTCATGAAAAGATTAACAGAAAATTTTCAATATGGAACCTAATGAAAATCAAATAAAAGACTGGATGAAATCCGCTATGGTCAAAGTTCCTTTTGAGGATTTTGATGATCAAGTGATGCGAAAGGTTGAACAAGCAGAAGCACAGAAATTGCGAATGCAAGCATCGCGGAAGTATGCGATGATTTTTTTCAGTATTGGAACACTGTTCGGTATGGCGACAAACTATTTGCTGGCTGAATTTGTTGCCGGCTCTGATTTAAGCGCTTCACTGAAGAGTAATGTGCAACTGGCCAGCCTACTGTTTTATGTGGTGCTTATTATCTTATTTAGCGATAGACTTTGGAAGCTTAGGCAATTGCAGAAGCTAAAATAGTCTTCACCAGCAAGCCACATGATCTACTTATAAAGAAGATTTACGAATTACTAACTCGGTAGCGAGGGCGATCGTTTCAAATTCAACTTCCTTATTCTTGGATTTCATAAGTTCATTTAATTTAAGTACTCCAATCTCCCCCATCAAGCGTGCGGGTTGCACAACGGCAGAAAGCGCTGGATTAAGTGCATTCGCGTTGGGCGTATTCGAAAAGCCGATCACCGCAATCTCTTGCGGAACAACAACCGCTAAGTCGGCTAATATCCCCAATGTTCGGGAAGTAATCTCGTCGGTAGCACAGAAAAGCGCATCTGGACGTGTTGCAGATGCTAGAAGCGGATGTATTGCCTCTTTAATTAACTCTTCGACACTGCGCCCAGTAGATTGATCTATAGCAATAACTTGTGCAGGATTAACCGGAATACCAGCTTCCTCGAGCGCCGCATTATAGCCCTTTAGACGTTCTTCGCTGACACCAAGACCCTTCACTGTTAAGTGGTAGATATTCTTCTTTCCGCGCTCCAATAGATGCTTTGTGGCTTGATATGCACCGTAAAAATTATTTGCACCAACCTTATGCGTATCTAAGCTATGAAATGTACGATCCACTATAACCACTGGAATTCCAGCAGCCTGCAATTCCTTAAGCTCCTTTTCGCTAGAGTTCGATGCCATCGGAACCAATAGCAGCCCATCGATACCCCGCATACGTAATACCTCGATAGCTTGTTTTTCTAAACTCTCTAAATTCCGGCTTTGCATAATGATAATATCGTAATGTCCCGCTTCCGATGCTGTTTGAATTCCATCTAAAAGTTGCGCAACAAAATTATTACTGATACTACACATGACTACACCAATGGTATTTGATCTGCCTGTTTTTAGATTTTGAGCAATTTTATTCGGACGAAAATTATGCTTAGCAGCATATTCCTTCACTAATTTCTTCGTCTCGGCACTGATTTCATAACTATCAGAAAGGGCTTTCGAAACAGTCGAAGCAGAAAGATTTAATTCTTTGGCTATATCTTTTAGGGTTATTCTCATGGTCGCTTAAATGAATTGATCGGCAAAATAAATTCGGTTTTCATCGCTTGAACACAAAATAAGTAAATTTATTCATAATATGCCTAGCGTGGCATGTGCTGTGATGTGGCGATTAAAAATAAAAAGCCCTATTTATATGCTACAAATGAAAATAATTGAAGAAAATTTCATTTCTTAACATACATCAATGCACAGCACACAAAAGCTCGCGATTTTTGTTGTACAAATATTAAGAAAAACTAAAGAAAAGAATATGGCACAATGGACATTAGACACTGCACACAGTGAGATTGAATTTAAAGTAAAACATATGATGATTTCTACAGTTAAAGGAAGTTTTCAAGACTTCGCTGTTACTGTAGAAAATGATTCAGAAACGATTGAGAACGCACAAGTAACTGTTCTTATTAAAACAGAATCAATCAATACAAAGAACGAGCAAAGAGATCAACACTTAAAAAGTGGCGACTTCTTCGATGCAGCTACTTATCCAGAAATTAAGTTTGTATCGACAGGAATCACTAAAGTTGATGACGAAGAATATAAAGTTACTGGCGATTTAACAGTTATAGACGTAACGAAACCAGTATCATTCAAAGCGGAATTTGGTGGTATCGGCAAAGATCCATGGGGAAATCAAAAAGCTGGTTATACTGTAACTGGTAAAATTAACCGTACAGATTTTGGCTTATCTTGGAATGCTGCGCTAGAAACTGGCGGTGTAATGGTAAGTGATGAAGTGAAATTCCAAGCGGATCTACAATTTATCTTAGCATAAGTATTACAACAATTAATAATCGGCCACCTTTCGAGGTGGCTTTTTTTTATTTCCCCTCCTAAACAAATCCAACTGTTTACTGTTTTACGATATGGTGATTCCGTCATAGATCACTTATTCACTAACGAACGTAAGCAATATGGATTTAAAATCTAACGAGCCTTTTTGGTTAATAAAGAATGGTATTTTAAATAGTTATCCCTCATTACATCAGGATGCGGAATGTGACGTGCTAATTGTTGGATCAGGAATCACCGGCTCGCTAGTCGCGCATCAATGCATCCAGGATGGATTGAAAACAATTCTGATTGACAAAAGAGAGGTTTGTAATGGCAGCACCTCGGCAACGACTTCCATGTTGCAATATGAGATCGATGCGCCTCTTTATCAGTTGAAAGAAATGCTAGGTGAAAAGACTGCAATCGCGAGCTATAAGGCCTGCTCTGATGCAATCGACCGATTGGCTGAACTCTGCGATTCGATCAAGTCGAAGGCAGGTTTTCGACGTAAAAACTCGCTTTATTTTGCTTCTGCCAAAAAGGATGTGCCTTGGTTGTTTCAAGAATTTGAAGCCCGTGCGGAAGCTGGTTTTGAAGTCGAATGGTTAGAAAGTGAGCAGATACTAAAAGACTACGGTATTCATAAAAACTTTGGAGGGATTCTCTCCAAACAAGGAGCCAGCGTCGATGCCTTTACTTTAGCACATGAACTGCTTGCGCTAAATCATCATAAAGGTCTGCAAATCTATGATAAAACGGAACTCGTCGAGGTCGAATATAAGAAAGGCTTTAACCTTTGTACATTGAATACGCAGGCGAAAATTAAGGCAAAGAAAATTGTGTATTGCGTTGGCTATGAAAGTGCCAGCATGATTAAGGAGAAGTTTGTCAATTTACTAAGTACTTATGCGATAATTTCTGAAGTTGATAAAAAACTTTGGCGGAAATATAAAGATATATTGATGTGGAATACCTCCTCCCCTTATCTTTATATGCGTACATCGGATGACTTCCGTTTTCTAATCGGTGGCGAGGATGAGGATTTCCAAAATCCTGAAAAGAGAGATCGCCTACTAAAAATAAAAAGCAAAAAAATCAAAGCGAAATTTGAATCACTATTTCCAGAGATAGAATTTCGTCTGGACTTCCGATGGGCAGGTACTTTCGGAGAAACAAAAGATGCATTGCCTTATATCGGGGAGCATCAGGATTTTAAAAATTCCTACTTTGTATTGGGATTTGGCGGCAATGGGATCACCTTTTCGGTAACGGGCATGGAAATGGTTTCGGACTGGATTAAAGGAAAGAAACATCCTTTAAGCAATGCTTTTAGATTTGGTCGATAAAGGGTTTTATGCCCTTAGATAGATCTTGCGGTGTCCGTTATGCTTTACTGAAAGTATAGCGACAGGCAAATTATACCACTTTCTATTTATTTTATTGTAACACTGTTGCGTTTTCTTTCATTAATACGTTTCTTAGCTATAATAATTATTCCAACTAAGAAAATATGAAAAGAAAACTACTACCATTTTTAACTTTGATGCTATGTGCGAGTTCCCTAGCGGCACAAACAGCATTTTCATCCAGCTCTTCCAGTGCAAGTACGTCGGCAATCCAAGCGGATTATAGTTATACGACTTTTCGCCAAGAACAGTCTGAAAACAAAAGAGCACAGGGTGTCTACTTTGAACTATTTGGAACTGGGCTAACTTATTCTTTTAATTATGATACGCGTTTCCAAAATAGACAAGACGGACTAGGTGGACGCGTTGGGGTTAGTTACTACGCGATTGACGGCAATAGCCTTTTTACATTGCCTGTATCGTTAAATTATCTCTTAGGAAAGAATGGTCACTACTTTGAGTTGGGTGCGGGTGCGACTTTTATTTCAGGTACAGTTGACGATGAAGGTGAAATCTTTTTTATTGGGTCGGATAAAGCAAAAACGGTAACGGGAAACTTAATATTTGGCTATAGAAAACAACCGGTAGATGGAGGATTCCTTTTCCGGGCAGGTTTTGCGCCACTAATTGCTGAAGGAAACTTTATTCCCTATTGGCCTTATGTGAGTTTCGGATATAGTTTTTAAAGCAAGAAAGGCGTGTCATATAATATGACTCGCCTTTCTTTAACAATCTTCTCTGCCTTCCCAATTCAATTGATCTATCCTTCCGAACAGGTGAAGATTATACGAATTGCCTTTTAAAAACTTAGACTCTTTAAATTCTTGTCGACAATAATTCCATCGATAGCTTTCAAACTGAACTTCAAATTGCGCTTCGCTTTCAATTTGATAATAAACAACTCCTTGCTTCCATTCACAGTCTCCTTATCGCCCACACTAACAAATGTTGGGTAAAGTGCTTTCTGTCCATTGGTATGCAATCTATCGTTCGTAAGATTATCCATTTGTTTTAATGCTAGATTCTCTATTCCTACATATTCAAAATCTTGAACCGCATATGGAAGTGCAAAGCTCAGCGCATTGACCCCATTTAGATCAGTTCCTTTAACAAGGATTTCTACCGTCTCAACTGCTGAGTAATTAGTCTTAGCTGTTGAAATCGATACCTGACCTTTTAAATGTTCCTCTTTCTTAGGCTTCGCCTTGCCATCGATTTGTGTTGCAACAACAGAGATATCGTAAGCGTCAATTAAGCCATTCTTATTGCCATCTCCATTGCTTACATAGCCTTCGAAGTCGGCATCACCCTGACGTAAACCAGTATAGTTGACATATGAGGTATAGTCATTTCTGTTAATCAAACGGTCATTGTTTATATCGCCTGGGATATAACTTTCTGTACCAGGCACCTTGAATACGTAAAGCTCTCGCCCTGATCCGAAGTCGCCGACAGCCTTGCTTACCTCAATCTTGATATAACGTGCATTTGGACGCTTATCAAAATTGAAAACTTTCAATTCGTCGGTATTGGCCCAAGTAAAGTCACCTGCAGGATCCCAATGTGCTTGATCACTGCTATAGCTTACCTTACCAGTTAAGATCACACCATTACCTCGTCCTGAACGTGGAAGATATTGAAACTTATCCAATTGATTAAAGGATTTTAGATCCATAACAATTTCAAATGGAACTGCCTTATTTCCCCATGCGGTATGCCACATATTTCCCTCATCATAGTCAAATAGCTTATCGATACCTTCGCCTCCTTGATTTGGAACCGAAGTCGACGCAACAATACCCTTAATCGCATATAACAATGGATTTGCTTTGGTCTTTGCGGAAAATTGCTGCCAATCGGAGAAGCCGTCTTTATTAGCTGCGCGAATCTTAAATTCATAATCAGATTCTGCTTTTAAACCCTCAAACAATAAAGTGGTGTCCTGGATTAGGCTGTAGTGCATATCTTGAAAATCAATCTCATAATAGTCCGCATTGTTGACCGCATCCCAAGTTGGACGTAAAGTATAAGCTTTCGCATTGGCATCTTTCACCTGCACATTGCTAGGACTGTTTAATTGACCGGTATGTGATGCATAGCTATTATTAGGATTGTACACATATCCTTTCATGCTCAACGTCAAGGCCTCTTTCGTTATGTCTAATGCTTCTGTTTTTACGATCAACACGGGATTTTTAAACATCTCAACCGCAGCAAATGCCGATCCTTTTGTAGCAAATTGATTTAAATTAGGGCGCTCTTCATAGTAGTAAGCATTTGTTGCGTTCTTCAACTCGTCCTTCGATTTCACTTCCTGCAATTTAATCTTGCGCTTCCCCGCTTTCAACTCCAGTTTCTTAGGACGCTCAGTCACATTTACACGAAACTCGGTTGCTTGCTCTGGATTAAATCCTTTGAAGCTTCCCTTAGCCTCCTCGAAACGAAGTACCACATTGCCTGATTGATCCGCATTGGAATGAATCATTGTCTCTACCCCTTCACCTAAACGATAGGCCTCCGTTTTGCCATCGTCATCATATAACTTAAATGAGCTTTCGGCATAAGGATAGAATTCAACAATACGCAATTGCTTATCGATCTCTCCTATATGATTATTTGCATTAGCGATCGGTAAGATAGCACCGCGCTTAATGAATACTGGAAGTTTCCATAATGGTGCCTTAAAATTATTGATGACTTGATTTCCAGCGTAAGATTCTCCCGTAAAATAATCAAGCCATGTGCCTTCTGGTAGATAAATATGATTCCGGATATCATTCCCAACAGTATCAATCGCAGTAGCCTGATAAATTGGCGCTACTAAGATGGAAGGACCATAAAGGAACTGATATTGAGTAGCTGTGCTTAAGGTATAGGGATTGGATTGCTCTAGAAACATGGCACGAATCATCGGTTTCCCATCAACCGCTTCTTTGGCAATACTATAGGCATAAGGCATGAGCTCCGATTTCCATTTTAAGTAATGTCTATTAATGGAGGTAATTGGTTCACCCAAAGCATGCGGATATTTCTCATTACTACCCCACCCATCCATATTAAGTTGCATCGGCGTAAATGTCTTCCATTGGAAATCGCGTGTATTCACAACGTTGTTCTTTCCTCCGAAAATACCATCCACATCGGAACTAATATTTGGTTGTCCAGATAATCCCGAACCTATATAAGTAGGGATATGAAATCGGATATATTCCCACATACCTCCTGTTTGATCGCCTGACCATATACCCGCATAGCGTTGCGTACCTGCCCATCCATCCAATGAAATAATAAACGGACGTGCATTGCTGCCGTAATAAGGCATTATTTGACCTACATCAGCAACGCCATTTAACCCGAAAGAATATCCGGCGCCTACCCATGCAACATCTGTTTTAAGTACTCGAACCCCCGCATCTCGAACTTCTTTTACAATATCGCGCTGCAATAATGCATCAACGCCTTCTTTTGGATGTAAGTCTGACTGTGTCCATAATCCTATTTCCACACCGCGCTCACGAGCGTAATCACCTAAGCTTCGTAGATTAGCGATATTACCGTCTATTGTACTCGTTTGTCCATAACCCGCCCCATATCCATCATTCGGTAATAGCCAACCTAATGGCATGTCGTGAGCTTTATATCGATCAATAACTGCGCGAGCAGAGAATTGGTAGTTATTCAATTCACCATTTAATGATTCGCGGATACCTGTTTTATCTTTCTGACTCTCTTTATACCGTTTACCGTCTTCAAATAGAATTCCATTCGTATCTTCCTTCCAGTAATCGCGATTATAGGCATTCAAATGCCCTTGGTAGAAACCAAACTTAGGAATCAATACAGGATTACCTGTTAATTGATAGAAGTCATTCAACAAGGATACTGCATCTTCATCAACCATAAAGAAAGCATCGAAATAGTCGGATTCATGGGATAAGCTAACCTTTCCTTTCTCCTTGGCTCCAAAGTCATAACGACCTTTCTTGAAGGTATAGAACATGACGCCATACCCTTTATCAGACCAGTAGAAAGGTGTTGGGGATGCCACACCGCCATCTGTCCAGGAGTTGGTATTCTCTATCAGAATTGCCTTTCCTTTATGAGTGAAACGACCATTTTGTACACCTCCACCGAAGAAGTATTCATCCTCCCCTTCCAACAGATCAATTTGAAACTTCTTTTCCTCAAATTGGATAGCAGAAAGACTTTTCAGAACCTTCTTTCCTGTTTTTAAGTCGGTAATTTCAAATTGAGTATTTGCTTTAGAAAAATCAACACGAATGCTGGCAGTCTGTATTACAATCTGCCCATCTTTCTCACTTAATGCTAATTCCTTCAACGCACGACGCGGATTATCCACAAGGATTTGCGCCTCAGGTCTTGCCTGCGGATCTCGAAGAATTCCCCCATTGGGATCATAAAATGCACGAAAGATATTATCTCCATAGAAATCGAGACTTATCCGTTTTTGATTAGAAAGCAGTAGATCAATACTGGTTGGATTTATCTGCTCAGCAGATACAATCGTTAAGCTATCCATAGCTTGCATGCTTGAAGATTCTCTCGCGAGTCCTTCATGCGCATGAAATGATTGAGCAAGACAAAGTGATATTGCCAATGCCCAAAACATCTTGTTTTGTTTGTGAATCATATTTTACGATACTTTACTTTTACGTAACTGCTATATCGTATGTTTTAAAAAGGTGCCTAAAGGTAGAAAAAAGTAAGATCACTGCCTATTATTCTGATAAAAAAAATCGATTAGCGAAAAAAGGTTTGGTTTTTGCGATAGATTCTTCGAACACACACACATAACTAACGAAACAACCTAGTATGGAGAATCCAGCGAAAGACTCTGTTAAGCGTTATAAAGCATTTATCAGTTACAGTCATAGCAATAACCAAGGTGAGGGAAGAAAGTGGGCCGATTGGTTACATCATGCTTTATAAACCTATGAAATACCTGCCGACCTAATCGGCACAAAGAATGCCAAAGGGCAAGAAATACCGCGGCAGATTTACCCCGTATTCCAAGATGAGAAGGAGCTTTCTGCAAGTTCAAACTTAAACAACTCCCTAACGGATGCTTTAGACCGTTCTGACTTTCTAATATACCTGAGCTCGCCTCGATCTGCCAACTCAACCTACGTACGTGATGAAATCCGTTATTTTAAAAAGTCGGGAAAATCAAAGCAAATAATAGCGTTGATTCTATCTGGAGAACCAGAATACAAAGGCGAAAACTCGGACATGCAATGTTTCCCAGAAGAACTGCGATTAAATATAGACTCTGAAGGAAATGTAGACAAGAATAAGCCTGAAGAAGTACTTGCCGCCGATGTCCGTATTCCGCATAGTACAGAAGAAGGTTTTACTTCAGCAGAAGCTTATCGACATAAATTGCAAGCGGATGGGAAGAGTCATCAGGAGATCAAGACCGCAGTTGACGAATATAAACAACGCCTTGATTTAGCACTCTTAAAAATCATAGCCGGTATTCTAGGCGTTCCCCTTGGCGAGTTGACCAAGCGTGATCAAGCCTATCAGCTCGAGAAGATTAAGAAAAAGAATAAAAATATACAACGTATTGCAATTGCTATTTCCATATTAGGGATTCTAGCGATCATTGCCGGAATATTTGCTTGGAATCAGAAGAATGCGGCATTGCGAAATCTTGCTCGTTCACTATACGCTTCTGGCATCAATAAATTGACGCAAAGTGAATATGGTGATGGTGCTGCTTATATTGCCGAAGCGACCCGTCGAGGTGATGAAAGCGCGAAGTTGTTTGCGCATTCTATGCTAGCGATTCAAGACGATTTAACTGTTATGCCTAACAGCAATCCAGGAAGTGCAAGCTTTTCCCCTGACGGAACATGGATAGCGACCTATGCAAATGTTGGTGCCGATAAAAATGTTCTGCAAGTATGGAACGCTGTAAGTCGGAAATTAGTTAAACAGATCAATGGCATACATACTCGACAACCACGGCGCCCCCTGTTTGATCAACAAAACCGCATATACAGCACCAACGATCAATCCGATATCATTCGCTACGATATTGCAAACGATAAGGCAACAACTGTATACAAAAACCAAGACAGTACTTTCCTCTATGTGCTCGCAATTTCTCCGACAGGAAATGCAGCTCTATTTCGAAAGGGAAGCCAACTAACCTTAATTGATTTTAAAAATAATCAGGAAAAGCAACTAGCGACAGCCCCGATCACATCCACATCTTCTGCCTACTTTGATCAAGTCGATCAGACCTTGATATTAACGCTGTCAGCCGATCAATCAACAGAATTACGTGTTTATGACCTTCATCGCGTTGAACCCAAACCTGTTTTCACCAAGATTCTTACAGGCGGTATAAAACGTCCGATGTTTAGCGAATCGGGAAAACAACTCGCATTCATCAATAAGGATGGTCTTCACTATGTGGATTATAGCTTGAAAAAACAATTTGAAATTAAACCTCCTTCTGGAAATTATGCTTTTGCGGGCATTAATCATGACGGGAACATAGCAGCAGGAAACGATCAGGTAATCGACCTGTTCGACGGCGACGGTAAGCGCATAAAATATACCGCACTCTCGGAGAACCTATTTTTTAGTACAAACTTCGCGAAAATGATTGCGCAGGATCCAATGGATATGGACTATCACTCGCCAGATTGGACACAGGAGATTGTCTATACAAAACCATTGAGTTTTATCAAAAACGTAAAGAATAGCCCCTTGAAATTGGCGCAATTCTATGCAGACACGAGTTATCTCGCGGGAATACCTGGTAAGCAAGATGCAGACTTTTACATTCTCAATCGCGGAAGCAAAGACGTTGACTTACTGAACCTTGAAACTGCTGAGCTTAAGAAAAACTACTTTACCATTCAAGAGCAGATAAGCTTTATCCACTTCCTTCCAGTTTCAAATATTTTCATAGTAAAGGATAAGAAGGGATTTACGTATGCCTTTGATGCCAACACCGGTAAAGAGATGGGGAAAGCTTTCGAAAGCCAAGTGAAGAACTATGTATTCAACACGGAGCAAACGCAGGTGCTCGCGAGAACAGGAACAAACGGTTTTGGTATTTGGGACCTAAAGACGGGTAAGAAATTAGTGACCTATGAGACGAAAGAGCCTCTCGGCGGATTTGCTGCAAGTCCCGATTTAAAGCGAATGATTGTCGTTGGCAAGGATTCTTGGCAAATCATTGATATAAACTCTAAGAAGGTTATTAAAGAAGAGAAAGGCCTATTAAGTAGTGGGACTTATAATAAGCAAGGTACAGCCCTCGTAATCGTTGGCAATAACGGAAAAGCAAAGGTATTGGACACGAAGGATTACAAAACCATCATGGAGATTCCGACAATTGAATTTCCATTCTTAATGTTCAATAACCAAGGGAATGTATTGGCAATTTCCGAAGACGCTAATCATATGCGCCTTTGGAATTTAGATCGTAAGAAATCCTTTGGTCAAACGATTATGATCAGTAAGTACTCTAAATTCTTTCAGTTTTCTAAGGATGACCAAACGATATTCGTTCAAGATGATGCGGAACGTATTGGCTTCTCGGCAA
Organism: Sphingobacteruim zhuxiongii; assembly: GCF_009557615.1. Taxonomy (NCBI): domain Bacteria; kingdom Pseudomonadati; phylum Bacteroidota; class Sphingobacteriia; order Sphingobacteriales; family Sphingobacteriaceae; genus Sphingobacterium; species Sphingobacterium zhuxiongii. The sequence continues at coordinate 1,858,295 of NZ_CP045652.1, read as the reverse complement.
AATTAATCGATGCTAACAATGGGAATGTGTTAACGATGCCATTTATCAATACCACTTTCAATTATATTCATATCCTGCCTAGTGAAGATAAAATACTGACAGTTGAAGGCTTGATGGATGGAAAGTCTATCAGTATTTGGGAAATACCGGGCAATGTAGCGACTTCAGCCGATCAGCTTGCTGACGACTTAGAGAAGTTCTACGGAAAGAAATACGATGAAGAAACTGGTGCTATCCTCGCTTATAACGACAATAAGAAAGACTATAACACATGGTATTTCCAAGACCCTGATGTTCGTCGCCTATCGCCGAACGCTAGCGTAGGCGTGGTAGAACTTATCAAAAAACATTACCCAATTAAGACTGATGCAGACCTGCAATATCTTGCGGTGAACTTCGCACAGCATCCACTTTCCAGATCAATTTTAGCGGATTATTTTGCTACCAAGCCGGAGACAAAATACATTGGTAAGCGCATGTATGAGGTAACGACACTGCAATTAGCGAAGATCAAGGATGTACCGCTCAAGAAGGAAGTCGAAAACTTATTAAAAAGCACAGCACAAAAACTTAAATAACAAGCGGAATGAAGCTCAATAGAAGGCAAAAAGGAATTCTTGGTATTATATTTATCATTGCATTGATAACAATTTCTTGGATAGGTTTATCAAAACTCTACCCAGAAAGCAATAGCCTTCGCTATCTTCCTGATAGAATATATCGCATTATAAAAATAGCATTTGGCAGTGATCCCTCTGCTACTTCCCTCGAAGATGTGAATATTCCGTGGGAGTTAATACTGGCAAAAATCTTCACAATCTTTATTCTGCTATTTGGAGCCTTTAAAATTATCCAAAAGGTCTTTAGCGAGCAATACACCCTATTATTGGCCTCGTTCAAACAGAATCATTTGATTTCCGTTGGCCTATCTAAAAAGGGGAGACAAATTGTACAGAGCTTAAAAAATGATTACAATCGGAAGGGCGTTGTGATTGAGAAGGAAAGTGAACCCGCCGATAGTTTGGCTATAAAAAAAGAGGGACATCTTCTGATTACCGGCAATGCAGAAGAAGAAAGTACGCTGATTGAAGCAGGAATCAAACGTGCTGCGGACCTCATTGTTTTTCTAGATAATGAGCAATCCGTTATTGAAATTGTCGAATCGGTTCAGCAAATCTACAAGAAGTCCCAATGTGAAAATAAACTTCGCTGTTACGTACATTTAAGAAATCCTCGATTGATCGAACTGGTGCGGAATGCAGATTTAAACTTCGCAAATAATAGCGTCGAACTACATTTCTTCAATATCCATAAAATGGTTGCCCGTCAGTTCTTTAGCCAACTATTAATCGACCTAGAGCGAAGTAACAAGCCGCAGTTGGAGAAAGTTGTCTTTATTGGCTTCGGGAATTTTGCAAAAGCGATCCTCTTGCAGGCGCTGCGTATGCTACACGTACATCCTGAACGGGAACCCACAATAGTAATCTACACAGATGCGGCGACAAAAGAACAAGCACTCTTTCAAGAGCGCTACCCAATGGCGCATAAAATTGGTAATATCAGCTTTCATGAGTTCAATGGTTCCTTTCAAGCGCTATTGCAACAGGAAGAACTAACGAATACCGCGCAACAAACGATCGTTATTAATGCATTTGATGATGATGAGACGAATTTAAATAACGCTTTGGAACTCTTACAACAAAGTCGACAACTAGACTTTCCTATCTACACCTTAAATGCCGAGGGAAAGGGATTGCGCGCATTAATGGAAAGCAGTACGGAAAATCAGCGCATTCATTTCTTTGGAGGAATTGAGGAAACCTGTAGTATAGAATTCATTACTGGTGAAAAGCAAGACCGGATGGCACAAGCTATACACGACGACTATCAGAAGCTAATTTCCGGTGAAGCCTCCGAGAGTAAACGCTATACTTCAGACTGGCATACTCTAAGCGAAGATGCTAAAGATGCCAATAGAACACAGGCTGATCATATCTCGTTTAAACTATTGCTTTCTGGTAAATCATTAAATCCACTTTCGAATACGGACTTACACTTCAGCAAAGAAGAGATTGAATCTTTAGCCATCATTGAACATAAACGATGGATGGCGCATCGCTATCTATACGGCTGGGACTTTGCTCCAGTCCGCAATGATGAACTTAAACTACATCCTTCGCTCGTTCCGTGGGATCAAATTTCTGAAGCCGAAAAACAAAAAGATAGAGATACGATCTTGAGAATTCCTAAACTGTTGGAAGATGTTCGTTAATTATCTTTTGGAATCACGAGCATCCCTTCTCGCTGTATAGTGCGAAGGTCTGCTAGATAGATTTGCGCCATACCAGCCTACTTTAAATGAACATGACTATATTTGAAGGGAGCGCTCAAAAAAATGGAACAATCTAAGAACCCTACATCAATTAAGACAGTTTTAAGTATAGCCGGTTTTGATAATATTGCTGGCGCAGGCCTACAAGCAGATATCAAGACTATATCTGCAATTGGTTGTTATGCGACAACTATAATAACCTCACTTCCTGTTCAAAATACGACTGGCGTCAAGGCAGTATTCCCTATTCCTGATGTAGCAATAGAAGAACAGTTGAACTGTGTTTTCGATGATGTCTATCCCGATGCGATAAAAATAGGTATGATAGCCAATAGCAAGCAAGTCGACATCATCTCCCGTATTTTAGAAAACTATAAAGGGCCTATTGTTGTAGATCCAGTGATGTTATCTAGTTCAGGACATCAGTTACAAGATGAAGAAACTATAGCAGAATGTATCCGAAAGCTCTATCCACTAGCTACACTAGTTACTCCAAACTTAGATGAGGCGGCAGCATTGACAGGTATGTCAGTTAAAAATCTACAAGATATGGAACTAGCAATAGATATTCTTTTAACAAAGGGACTGCATGCAGTATTACTTAAAGGAGGTCATCTTCCCGATGATACATTAAGTAGCCTTTTGAAAACGAACACCTCGGATTCCATAGCATTTAAAACACAACGTATTGATACTCGAAATACGCGAGGCACTGGTTGTACCCTTTCCGCTGCGATCGCATCCTATCTAGCCTTAGGCCAATCATTAACGACAGCTGTTAAAGGAGGAATAGAATTCGTACATCAATCGATAGTCGCCGCAAAAGACTTCCAAATTGGAAAAGGAAATGGACCATTAAATCATTTCTTTAACCCAATACCACTGAAATAAATATTGGAGAAAAGCAAGATACTTAGAAGAGGCTTATTATTGATAATTTTATAAGAGGCAAGCTACTAAGTTAAGAAATTGTTTTTAAAATTTACAAGATCACAATCATTTTAAAAAGTAATCGTTCACCTAGGATTTTTTTTCGATTGCATGGATATTTGACTATACGCTAATGCAGCGTTTATTCAAATTACATAGTTATGAAACAGAGAGTCCCAGTATCGCAAATCATGAGTAAAGAGCTTATCACTTTGACTCAGAAGGATAGCCTTTATGATGCGGAAAACTTATTTAAGAAGCACAATATCCGTCACCTTCCGGTTGTCGAAAACAAAAAGCTAATTGGTGTTGTAAGTTACTCAGACCTTCTAAAAATCAGCTATGTAGATGTCTCTGAAGATGATGATATCGAATCGGTGGTGTATGATACGTACACTGTTTCTCAGTTGATGGCAAAATCGCCAGTGAGTATTCCACCAAGTAGTACCATCAAAGAGGCGACAGAAATTTTATCCAAGCATTCCTTTCATTCAATTCCAGTCGTTGAAGACGAAGAACTAGTAGGGATAGTCACGACAACTGACCTACTCAATTACTTCATCGACCAATATTAAAGTTCTTCATTATCTTTATTAAGCCTACTTTCCAGCAAGTAGGCTTATTTTATTTTTAAGCACCCTTAACTTTACGGATAATATATTTCAATTGGTCTAGTTTTTGGTAATTATTTGCTATCATAAATTCTGTAAGATGAAAAAACTATTCTCACTATCGCTATGTATCGGGCTATTGGCTTTTGCTGCCTGTGAATCGAACGTCAACAAACAAGGTGCCGGGGCTGATACGACAGCAACAAGCGGCGACACAAGCACTGCAGCCAAGGATACCGAGCATACCTCTCAAAATTCTGTGGATTGGGCAGGGACGTACAAAGGTGTAATCCCTTGTGCAGATTGTCCAGGTATTGAGACAACGGTTGTATTAAATGATGATCTCACGTTTAAATATACCGGTGTCTACCAAGAACGCGACAGCAAAATTGAAGATGCTGGAAAATTTATGTGGCACGATAACGGAAGCGTGGTGCACCTGATGGGCAAAGAGGTTAATATGAAACTTAAGGTTGGAGAGAATCAACTATTCTCGTTAGATCAAGATGGAAAACCTATTGATGGTCCATTGAAAGATCACTATATCTTGAAAAAAGAATTGTAGACAATACGTTTTTTTAAACGAGAACAAAAGAGTTCATGATAAGCAGTATTGCTGATCATAAAAAAAGGGGAAATTTTATTTCCCCTTTAATATTCCTTTACATATCTCAGCGACCAAACCCGGACCCTGATAGATAAATCCAGTATACACTTGCACAAGACTAGCTCCTGCATTTAACTTCTCTATTGCATCTGCAGCGGAGTGTATCCCCCCTACACCAATGATAGGAAAAGCCTTATTCGATTTATCCGATAAATATTTGATAACTTCAGTTGAACGTTTCGTTAATGGTTTTCCAGATACCCCTCCCGTTTCTTTCACCAAATTAGGATCGCTCTTTAATCCTTCTCTAGAAATAGTGGTATTCGTAGCAATCACACCAGCGATCTTCGTATCCTGTACAATCTCTACGATATCATCTAATTGTGAATCTGTCAAATCGGGCGCTATCTTCAGCAATATAGGCTTCGGACTCGCTTTTGCCATATTCAGCTCTTGAAGGGTATTCAAGATGTGCTTCAAAGGTTCCTTTTCTTGTAAATCACGCAAGCCTGGGGTGTTTGGCGAGCTTACATTCACGACAAAATAGTCTACGTAATCAAAAAGCGAATTGAAACAATAGATATAATCGTTTACAGCTTCTTCATTCGGAGTTACTTTATTTTTACCAATGTTTCCACCGATAATAACGCCATTCTTCTCTTTCAAATGTTTCAATCGCCCGGCAGCAACATCAGCGCCCTGATTGTTGAAGCCCATTCGATTAATTAATGCCTCATCGTTCACTAATCTAAACATACGAGGTTTATCATTTCCCGGCTGTGGCTTAGGTGTTACAGTTCCGATTTCAATAAATCCAAAACCTAGTTTTGACATCTGCTCAATATAATCCGCATTCTTATCAAAACCCGCCGCTAAACCTACTGGATTCTTGAACGTTAAACCAAAAACTGTCGTTTGCAGACGAGGATCCTCCACTGCGTATAATGATTTCAAAATCGCATTGGAACCCCAAATTTTAGTAAAAACTTTCAAACCCGAAGTCACATTATTATGTGCCTGCTCAGGGTTCATTTGAAAAAATAGTGGCTTAACTAATTTGTACATAGCGCAAAGGTAGCCAAAGAAGCAGAAATATTCATTACTTTTGTCGTTGAAATGATATCTATAAATAA